>CACOCP010000001.1 GCA_902625715.1 uncultured Pelagibacteraceae bacterium
CTTGATAAAAATTTTGATGACGATCAAAAAATAATCGAAATTTTCAATGAAATCATTCGAGACCTGAAAAATTATGAATTAGAGCTTAGGATTGCAGATTTAGAATCGAAATTTTCAAAGGATCTTAGTGAAACAACTTTCAACGAGCTAAAAGAGTTGAAAAAACAGCAAAAAATCAACTAAATACTTAAAAAATCGCATAGATTTTTCCTAAATCTGCATTATATAGACCTTCCTAACTTTATATTGTGGAACGAATAATTACTAAATCATTTGCTAGACTAATGGGTCGAGGGATCCACAGGGGCTTCATCACTCATGAAGAATTAAATAAATCTCTTGGAAAAAGAAATCTTTCCAATGAAAATTTAGAACAAGCTTTTATCCATATTCTAAATGAAAGCATAGTATTAGTAGAAAAAAAATCAGATTACAAAGTTCTCAAAAAGAAAGACTCGAGCTCTAAAGAAGAAGGAAAGACTATTGAGAAAAGTGACGATCCTATAAGAATGTATCTTAGAGAAATGGGAGGTGTAGAACTCTTATCTAGAGAGGGAGAGATAGCAATAGCAAAAAGAATCGAAGCGGGAAAAGATGTAATGCTTAATGCGCTTTCACAAAGCCCAATTACAGCTCAGCAATTTTTTGAGTGGAACACAAAATTACAAAATGATGAAATCTTAGTTAGAGAAATTATAGATATAGATACTAATTATATGGAGGATGAAGACACAGGTCAGAGCGCAAAACAAAAAAAATCAGACACAGGTAACGAAGAAGGCGAAGAACAGAATACAAATTCAAACGATGATGATGATGAATTCAATCCTACTTTAGCTGCTATGGAAACAGAAATAAAACCAAAAGTATTGCAAACCGTCCATAATTTAACCAAAGAATATAATAAGCTTATAAAATATCAAAAAGAAAAACTTGATTGTGTTTTAAATTCGCAAGTTTTTTCAACTTCGAAAGAAAAAAATTATAAAAAAATTGTTGATGATATTTTAGAGAACATAAAATCACTTCAATTATCACCATCAGTATTAGAGGAACTAGTGCAAAAACATTATGCAGAAAATAAAAAAATTATTTCTCTTGAAGGAAATCTTCTGAGACTCGCAATTGACGCTAAAATTAGTAGGGATGAATTTATAAAATTTTATATTGGGAATGAAATAAACCCAAATCTTAAAAGCTTTTTAGATACAAACGAAGTATGGAAAAAATTCTTCCAAAAAAATAAAGATGAATTTAGAAATATCAGAGAAAGACTTATTGAAATTAGTCATAAGCTTGGAATTTCTGTCACAGATTTTAAAAAATTAGTCAGTAGAGTACAAAAGGGAGAAAAAGAATCTAGAATTGCAAAAAAAGAAATGGTTGAAGCAAACCTAAGATTGGTTATTTCGATTGCAAAGAAATATACCAATAGAGGTTTGCAGTTTTTAGATCTTATTCAAGAAGGAAATATAGGTTTAATGAAAGCAGTCGATAAATTTGAATATAGAAGAGGTTACAAGTTTTCAACCTATGCAACTTGGTGGATAAGACAAGCAATTACAAGATCAATTGCAGATCAAGCGAGAACAATTAGAATTCCAGTTCATATGATTGAGACAATTAACAAAATAGTAAGGACACAAAGATTGATTTTAAGCGAATTTGGAAGAGAAGCTACACCTGAGGAGTTGGCTAAAAAGTTGAGAATGCCATTAGAAAAAGTGAGAAAAGTCCTTAAAATTTCTAAAGAACCAGTATCATTAGAAAAACCAGTTGGAGACGAAGAGGATAGTAGTTTAGGGGATTTCATTGAAGATACAAAAGCTCTAGCTCCATTAGAACAAGCGATAAAATCTAACTTAAGTGAAGCAACTACAAAAATTTTATCAACTTTAACACCAAGAGAAGAAAGAGTTTTAAGAATGAGGTTTGGTGTTGGAATGAATACTGATCATACTTTAGAAGAGGTAGGATTGCAGTTTTCAGTTACAAGAGAAAGAATTAGACAGATTGAGGCAAAAGCACTAAGAAAGTTGAAACACCCAAGTAGATCTAAACAATTAAAAAGTTTCTTAGAAAGCTAATTGGGCCGTTAGCTCAATAGTAGAGTACTGCATTGACATTGCAGGGGTAGTTGGAGCGTAACCAACACGGCCCACCATTTCTTATTTATCTTTAATTGATAACTTAAAAAAAATGGTATAATTAGTCATTTCATTTAAAGGGCCTGTAGCTCAGTTGGTTAGAGCAGTACACTCATAATGTATTGGTCCCAGGTTCGAGTCCTGGCGGGCCCACCATTTAAAGTTTAAATACAACTTAGAGTTTTAAATTACTTTCTTTAATAACTTTTTTAAATTTATTATTCTTTAAATAAATTATGAATATAAAAATAAAAGTACTTCCTAAATATGCTTATTTAATATCTTCTGCTATTGCATTTATTTTCTTTAGTTTCTTTACTTACAAAGCTTTTGTTGCATATTTTATTCATAAAGAACTTTATGGTGATGGAATGGATGTATTAGTATCTCTTAGAGCCGCACTTGCTGGAATAATGTTTTTATTAATTATTCTTTTTTTTCAGTTTATAAAAATAAAAGATCTTCAAAGTCAGCGTACAATATTGCGAGGTATATTTATTGGATGGTCAAGTTTATTTATAATATTGATTATATTAAATGCCAACTTAGTTTATTTTATTTCTTTAAGTGGAATAGCTGCTTTTATAAATTTAATATCATTATTTAGCCTTGTAGATTTAATTAAAGAAGAGAGAAATACACTGACTGATAAAGAAATATATCTTTTACAAAAGCTTGCAAATAAAAAATGATTATTTGATTATAAATTCCTCTAAAACTTTAAATAAAGAATTAATATCTCCATTATTATTTTGAATTATTGAGTTAAACTCTTCTTTTTGGGTTCTTGCTAAACTTAATCCTTCTACCATTAAATCTCTAATTAAGGGTTTCTCCGGATTTTTTGTATAAATTCTCCAATCAATTTTTACCTCTGGCCTTCCTTTGCTTGCCTCAAGCACACTATTAACTATTGTATATTTATCACTTACTTTTTTTTCTGAGACTACATTAATTTTTGGATCTGTATAATCTACTAAACGGCTAGAGAAACTTTTTAGAAAATAGCTCTTAAATAATTTTTGATATTTTGACTTATCTTCCTCTGAAATTGACTTTCTATGTTTGCCAAGTGTGTACATGCCTATTCCATTAATATCTACACTTCTTTCGGCAATATCATTTAGTTTAATGATTTTAGATTCAACTGGATCATCGCTAGATAATACCATGGAAGCTTGATCAACAATTTCCTTAATTAAATCACTCGGATTTTTGGCATATGTGGGCTTTGATATGAATAAAGAAATAAAGATTATAGATATTATTTTAATAAAATTCATCAGCTATTACTGGGTGTCAACCTCTTCCCAATCATCATCACTCAATGTTTCAGTAATTTCATCCAGATTTTGAATTTTTTTTCGTCTATCTTGTAAGTATAAACTTCTTACAGAGGAATAAAGATCTAATGAAGTTCTCTCCAAACTATCGAAAGACTCTAAATTTTTGGCTCTGAAATCAACACCACCCATAACTCTACTTAAATAATAATCTGCTTCATTAAAATATTGAGTATCATTAGCTATTGTAACGTTGTACCATGCATCACCTCCCATAATGTTAGCAACCGAACCTAAAGAGTCTCTTACAGTTGTGGGACCTAATACTGGCAAAACAAAATAACATCCTTCACCTACACCCCATGTGCCAAGAGTTTGACCATAATCTTCTTTTTCTCTTTTTTCTAAACCGTAATAAGATGCAACATCAAATAAACCACCAATTCCTAATGTCGTATTAATAACAAACCTTAATGTGTTCACTCCTGCATCTTTAATTTGACCTTGCAAAATATTATTTGGAATTGTTACTACATTAGTTAAATTTCCAAGAGCATTACTCGCTCCAGATCTTACAGGCTGAGGAAGTTTTCTATATCCAGTTGCTAATGGTTTAAATATTACTTTATCTAAACCTTGGTTGAATGCAAAAATACCACGATTAACTTTTTCGAAACAATCATTAATTTCTCCTGAACCAGATTTATTTTCTATTTCAAGACTTCCATCAGAACCAGCATGAGCAATCGAGAACAATATATTACACAAAAAGATTAATATTATGATTTTAAGGTGCTTTTTCATAAAACGATTTATATTATAACTTCAGATTATATAAAGATTAAATTGTTTAAATTTATGCCAAATATTGTTGAAAAAATGACTATAAACTACTCCCCAAACTTTGATTTAAAGAAAAGAAAAAAATCAAAAATTAAATATTTAATATTTCATTACACAGGAATGAGGAGTGATAAATTTGCAATTAAAAGACTGACCAACATAAACTCAAAGGTGAGCTGTCATTATTACATCGATCAAAAAGGTCGAATTATTCAAATGGTACCCGATTTGTATGTTGCTTGGCATGCAGGTAAATCATTTTGGAAAAATGATAAAAATTTAAATGAAAGTTCTATTGGTATAGAGATTTCAAATCCAGGCCATGATCATAAGTACAAAAAATTTAGCAAAAAACAAATTGTAAACTTAATTAAATTATCAAAAAAATTAATTAAAAACTATTCAATTAAAAATCAAAATATTTTAGGACATTCTGATATAGCTCCATTAAGAAAAAAAGATCCTGGTGAATATTTTCCTTGGGATTACTTATACAAAAAAAATATAGGAATTTGGCACAAATATAAAAAAAATAAAGAAGATCAATTTAAGATAATTAAATTTAAAATATTAGAAAAAAATTTTTTTTCAAATTTGAAAAAATTTGGATATTCAATTGTATTTAAAAACAATTTAGAAAAAAAAAAATTGATTAAAGTATTTCAAATGAGGTTCAGACCTGAAAGAGTAAGTGGCATTTTGGATATTGAAACCTTTAATATCTCAAAAACCCTTAAATAGCTTACATTTAAAATTATTGAAAAATTTTTAAAAATTAATATTTTCCCACTGCCAGATAAATGACTTATCACTTTAAAAAATTAAAGAGGAAAGTCCGGGCTCTACAAAGACACAGTGCCAGTTAACGACTGGCGGGGGAGACCCCAGGGATAGTGCCACAGAAAATAAACCGCCTTATCAAGGCAAGGGTGAAAAGGTGTGGTAAGAGCACACCGGCTAAGTTGGTAACAGCTAGCGCATGGAAAACCCCACTGAGAGCAAGACTGAGTAGAGATGACATTGTTAGAAATAACTAAAAGCAGTCTTTGGCTAGTCATCAGGGTTAGTTGCTTGAGCTTTAAAGTGATTTAAAGCCTAGATAAATGATAAGTTTTAACGACAGAACCCGGCTTATAGTTTATCTGGCAATAATTATTTCAATCTAAAAATAGTATTTATTAAAGTCTTGTATGAGATTTTCATGGTTTATTTTCTATTGAAAATAGTATTAAAAACCCATAATATCCCATATATTCCCAAATATGGAATTATTAAAATTATATAAAAATGTTTCTATCTACTTACGAAAACAAACTAGACAAAAAAGGGAGAGTTTCTGTGCCTGCTCCTTTTAGATCATATTTGTCAAATCTTGGGTATAATGGAATAGTTTGTTTCCCATCTTTCAATCATTCATCAATCGAGGCTTGGCCACAAGATAGAATAGAAAAAATATCAAATGCAATAGATTCATTAGATCCCTTTGAAGAAAAAAAGGATTATTTTGCAACATCAATTTTATCAGAAAGTATAAATCTACAATTTGATAGTGAAGGCCGTATTGCACTAACAAAAAAATTACTAAAACATTCGAAAATTAGAAACAGCATACTTTTCGTTGGTCAAGGAAAAACATTTCAAATATGGGAACCAACTTCTTTTGAAAAATTTAGGGTAAACGCTAGAAAAAAATCAAACATAAATAGAAACAGCCTTAAATGGGAAAAAAAACTTAATAACTAAAAGGGGGATAAATGACAATAAATTTTAAAACACCAGACATAAAAGAGCTAAAACCAAGAATATTAGTTCTTGGAGTTGGAGGAGCTGGAGGAAACGCAATTAACGGGATGATTGAATCTGGTCTTCAAGGCGTTGAATTTATTGCTGTTAATACAGATGCACAAGATTTAAGACTAAGTAAAGCTCAAGCAAAAATACAAATGGGTTTAAACCTCACAAAAGGTTTAGGAGCAGGTGCAAAGTTAGATATAGGTGAAGCATCAGCTGATGAATCTTTAAATGAAATTATAAATGTATTGCAAGGTTCAAACATGGTTTTCATAACTGCAGGAATGGGTGGTGGAACTGGAACTGGAGCTGCACATGTAATTGCAAGAGCTGCAAAAGAATTAAATATTTTAACAGTAGGCGTAGTTACTCTTCCTTTTTTATATGAAGGTCCATCAAGAATGAGAAAAGCTCAACAAGGTTTAGAAGAACTAAGAAAACATGTTGATACAATAATTGTAGTTCCAAACCAAAACTTGTTTAAAATTGCAAGCGAGCAAACTACTTTCGAAGAGTCTTTTGAGCTATCGAATGATGTTTTGTTACATGGGGTTCAAAGTATTACAGATCTAATGGTCAGACCGGGTTTAATAAATTTAGACTTTGCAGATGTCGAGACAGTTATGAGTTCAATGGGTAAAGCAATGATGGGTACTGGTCAAGCGGAGGGCGAAGGTAGAGCGGTAAAAGCTGCTGAAATGGCAATTAATAATCCCCTAATTGATGATTACACATTAAAAGGTGCAAAAGGTTTACTTGTTAACATAACTGGAGGAAAAGATTTAAAACTGTTTGAGGTAGACGAAGCTGTGAACAAAGTAAGAGCTGAAGTTGATCCAGAGGCAGAACTTATTATTGGAGCAATTACAGATGAAAATTTAGATGGACTAATGAGAGTATCAATTGTTGCAACATCACTTGATGGTCAACAACCTGAACCAAAATCAGTCATCAATATGGTACACAGAATACAAAATAGAAATCCTGGTTATACAGATTTTTCTAATACAGGTTCATCTCAATCATTTACATTTTCAAATCCAACTAATTCAATAATTACTAATGGAGCAAATGCGCTTAAAATTGAAGAAGATATAAAAAGTGAAAGTTTAAATGTTAGTTCAAATGAGATGGAAACTTATCAAGAAAATTCTAGTGAAAAAGAGACTTTTGAAAGTCAAGAGGTAAAAAACAGTTCAAATACATTGGAGAATGATTTTTCATCAAATGGTCTTGAGAATTTTAAATTTAATGAAGAAGAAACTCCTGAACTTTTTAATTCTGATACTGATACGATGAATGAAGAAAGTTCAACTAAATCAGAGGGAGATCAAATTTCCGAAGAAGATGATCTAGAAATACCAGCATTTTTGAGAAGACAAAAAAATTAATGTTCTTCAAAAAAATAAATGAATGCCACCATAAATCTGGAAAAAAATCATTTTCCAGTTTTGCTAAATGAATTAATTAGCATTATTTCCCCTCTTTATGGTGGCACATTTATAGATTGCACCTTAGGTCAAGGTGGATATTCAAAAGAAATATTAAAAACAAAATCAAATAAAGTAATTGCTTTAGATAGAGATCCGGACGTTTTGCAGATTGCAAAAAAAATAGAAAATCAGAATAAAAATCGATTTAACTTTTTTAATAGTAAATTTTCTGAAATTGATAAATTAAATATTAAAGATAATGATCTTAAAGCTGTGATATTTGATTTAGGTTACTCTTTAAATCAGATTTTAGATTTTAAAAAAGGGTTATCGTTTCAAAGCACTGGAAAATTAGATATGAGATTGGGTTTAAATCAGTTTTCATGTGATGATGTAATTTCAAATATTTCTGAAAAGAGTTTAAATAAAATTTTTAAAATATTTGGTGAGGAAAAAAACTCAAAATTGATTGCAAGAAGAATAGTTCAAAATAGAAATAAAAATAAACTAAAGACTGAAGATTTAGTCAATATTATTGCAGAAATTAAAAAGTATAAGTTTTCTAGAACAAATCCATCAACAAAAATTTTTCAAGCATTACGTATTTATATTAATAAAGAGATAAGTGAATTGATTAATGGATTAATATATTCATTCAAGATTCTACCAGTTGGAGGTATGATTGTTGTAGTAACTTTTCATTCAATAGAAGATAAAATTGTAAAATTTTTTTTTAAAAATTATTCTGACAAAAAAAATTCCTCACGATATGCACCAAATGTAATAAAAAATAATTGTTTAAAATTAAAAAATAATAAACCAATTGTTCCTAGTAATGACGAAATAAAGATTAATCCTGCATCAAGATCAGCAAAACTTAGATACGCTATTAAAACTGATGAAAATGATAATTTTAATGAATTGCATGAAAAATTTAATTACTTAATTGAGACTGAGAATTTAAGTTATAATTCATGAGAAAATTAATTTTTTTAATCCCTGTTATTTTTTTAATATTGGCAACAACTTTAACTAAAAACTCAACAAAGCAACTAGATAAAAAAATATTTGAAACAAAAGAAAATATAAGAGCCTTAGAAAATCGGCTAGAGCTGGTACTTTTAGATTATAATTTTCTCACTTCTCCAAAAAAATTAATGGAATATCAAACAAAATTTTTTGAAAATAACCTAATTCAATTAAAAATTAGCAACATTAAAAATTTAGAAGATTTAAATAATAAGATAATAAACAATGAGTGAATTTAAGTTTGTTGAAAAGAAATCAAATTTAAAAATCTCCTTTGAGAGAATTGCTTTTATATTTTTTATTTTTTTTATTATTTCCTTGTTGTTTTCAGCTAAAATTTTATTTCTTAGTTATAATGATCTGCCTGAACAAAAAATTATAAAAAAAAAAGAAAATTTCAGATCTAGTATTATTGATAGAGAAGGTGATATTTTGGCTAAATCAGTAAGAATAACTAACTTAGGAATAGATCCAAAGTTAGTTGTCGATAAAAAAAAATTATTATTATCTCTAAAATTATTATTTCCTAATAAAGACTTCAAAGATCAAATAAATGGAAAAAAATTTTTTTATGTAAAAAAAAAAATATCACCAGAAAAATTAGAAGCAGTTTTAAAATTAGGAGAAAAGGCATTTAGATTAGAAGAAAAAATTGCAAGGGTGTATCCAAACGGAGAATTATTTAGCCATATTATTGGTCAAATAGATAATGATAATAATGGTATATCTGGATTAGAAAAAAGTTTTGATTATGAGTTAAGGTCTTCAAAGGAGGCTTTAAAACTTACTGTTGATAAAGAACTGCAATACTTAATTAGAGAAGAGCTGGCAAAGGCTGAAGATATTTTCAAAAACGTTGGAAGTGCAGCAATATTAATGAATATTCATAATGGAGAAATACTATCAATGATTTCTCTTCCAGATTTTGATTTAAACAAAAGAAAAAATCTTGAGGATTTAAAATATATAAATAGAGCAACGAAGGGAGTTTATGAACTTGGATCAGTTTTTAAAACATTCACTTTAGCTGCTGGAATAAATTATGATGTAGTTAGCCCAGAAACGGAATTTACCAATCTAAAAAAAAAAATTACTTGTAATAAAAATTCTATAGAGGAGTATGACAATAAAATTCCTTCAAATTTAACCGCAGAAGAAATTTTAATAAGATCTGGAAATATAGGATCAGTTCGCATCGCCCAAAAGGTAGGAATAGATAATTTTGAGGATTTTTTAGTAAAAATTGGAATATTAAACCAACTTACATTTGATACGGATGAAATTGGAACTACACAAATTGGAAAATGGGGTAAATGTAAACTTGCTACAGTTGCATTTGGACATGGTATAGCTACTACACTTTTACAACTCACAAAAGGTTACTCAATTGTTACTAATGGTGGATACGAAATAAATCCGACATTGATTAAAAAAAAATATGAAAACGATAAAATAAGATTAATCAATCAAGATGTTTCAAATCTTATTAATCCAATATTAAGAAAAATAGTATCAACAAAAGAGGGAACAGCTGGATTTGCAAATGTAGCTGGGTTTGAAGTTGGAGGAAAAACAGGTACTGCTGATCAACCAGCAGATGGGGAATATTCAAAAAAAAAAATAAATACTTTTGCTTCTGTTTTCCCTGCCTCAGATCCAAAGTTTGCTTTAGTGGTAATGTTAGATGAACCAAAACCAAATAAAGAGTTTGTTTATAATTATAGAGATGGAAGACAACCTTATAAAGGAAATTGGAGAAACACCGCTGGATGGACTACCGTTTGGGTTACAGGTCAAATAATTGATAAAATTGGGCCAATTTTAGCCACAAAATATTAAGAGCGTAAATGATGTTACTTAAAGATTATCTTCCAAATATAAATAAAAAATTTAAAAATTTAAATTTCTCAGGCTTAGCATTTAATTCGAAAGAGGTAAAAAAAAATTACATATTTATTGCAATTAAAGGAGATAGGTTTGATGGAAACAATTATATAAATGATGCAATCAAAAATGGCGCAAAAATTATTATTTCTTCAAAATTTAAAGATCAAATTAAAAATAATATTATTTATTTAAAACAAAAAAATCCAAGACAAATTTTGTCTCATTTGTCTTCACAAATTTTTAAAAAAAAACCACAAAATCTAATTGCTGTTACAGGTACTAATGGAAAAACTTCAATTGCAAATTTTTATTATCAAATTTTAAAAAAAAACAAAAAAAAGGTAGCATCTTTCGGTACCCTTGGAATTAGCGGAAAGAAAAAAATCGAAAACACATCAAATACTACTTTTGATCCAATAAAAATTGGAAAGAATTTAAATTATTTAGAAAAAAAAAAAATTAATAATGTGATATTAGAAGCATCAAGTCATGGGTTAAAACAACATCGGCTTGATGGATTAAAATTTGACGTTGGAATATTTACAAATCTAAGCAGAGATCATTTAGATTATCACAAAACCTTAAAAGATTATTTAAATGCAAAATTAATTTTGTTTAAGAAATTGATGAAAAAAGGATCTTTTGCGATTTTTGATGAAGACATAAAATATGCAAAAATTTTAAAAAATATTTGTAAAAAAAATAAAATTAAAAAATTTACAATTGGAGAATTAAATGGCGACTTATTAATTGAAAAATATTCTATCATTGATAACAAACAAGAATTAACATTTTCATTTAATAAAAAAAAATATAATTTAAAAACTCAATTGATTGGCAAGATCCAAATTAAAAATCTTTTAATGTCAATTCTAGCCGCACATAAAAGTAATATAAAATTGGATAATATTCTTAAATCTGTAGAAAATATTAAAGCTGTACCAGGTCGTTTTGAAGAAATTGGGAATTTTAAAAATAATTCAATAGCTATTTTAGATTATGCTCACACACCTGATGCTCTTAAGACCTGTGTTTTAAACATTAAAGAGCAGTTTAAACATCGAAAAGTAAATTTAGTTTTTGGTTGCGGGGGAGATAGGGATAAACCAAAGAGATCAATTATGGGCAAAATTGCTAATGATTTGTGTGATAAAATATATTTAACTGACGACAATCCTAGAACAGAAAGTCCAAAAAAAATAAGAAACAATATCAAAGGTAAGATTTTAAAATCAAAATTAGTTGAAATTCCTTCAAGAAAAAAAGCAATTGAAAAGGCAATAAAAGATTTAAGATCTGATGAGATATTGATTGTGGCAGGGAAAGGTCACGAAAATTACCAAGAATACAAAACTAAGAAATTTTTTTCAGATAAAGCTTGTATGATTGATGCTATTCATAAAAAAAATAAAAAATTATCTAAGAATTTAAAGGTAAATATCATTAATGAATACTTAAATATAAAAATTAATAATAACTTTTTAATTAATAAAGCATCTATTAATTCAAAAGATATAAAAAAAAATAATATTTTTTTTGGTATTAAAGGAAAGAATATTGATGGAAACAAGTTTGCCGATGAAGCTCTTAAGAAAAAAGCATCTATTTGTATATTAGAAAAAAATTATTCAAAAAAAAATCCAAGAAAAATATTTGTAAAAGATACACTTAAAACTTTTTCAAATTTATCATGTATAATACGCAAATCATTAGGAACACCCATTGTCGCAATTACAGGATCTGCTGGTAAAACTTCTTTAAAAGAACTAATTGGTCAGAGTCTTAATACTTTAATACCAACTTCATATTCAAAAAAATCATTCAACAATCAATATGGAGTTCCATTGTCGTTATTTAATATTGATATGAAGCATAAAATTGGAGTATTTGAAATTGGAATGGATAAGAAAGGTGAAATTCAAAAGTTGTCTAATTTAATCCGACCAGATATTGGAGTAATAACAAATATATCTTATGCTCATATTAAAAACTTTAATTCAATTAAGGGAATTGCAGAAGCAAAAGCCGAAATTATAAAAAATATCACTAGTGGAGGTAGGATCATTTTAAATGCAGATGATGTTTTTTATAATTTTTTTAAAGAGAGGGCATTAAATAGAGGATTAAAGATAATTTCATTTAGTATTAAAAATAAATCAGATTTTCAATTTATAGATAATAAAAAAAATAGAATAAAAAAAATTCTTGAAATAAAATCAAATAATAAAAAATATAAATTTAAAATAAATAAAGATTTATATAATTATAAGCTTAATTTAGCAGCAGCCATTGCAGTGATTTCAAATTTCGTAAAAATCGATAAATTAAATAACAATATATTCAAGGATTACATTCATCCATCAGGCAGAGGTAACCTAAAAAAAATTAAAATTAAAAAAAAGACAATCCAATTAATTGATGAAAGCTATAATTCAAACCCATTATCACTGAAATTTTCTATTGAAAAATTTGATAAAATTCAAACACGAAATGCTAAATATTTGCTGCTCGGAGATATGTTAGAGCTTGGTAAATTTTCAAAAAAATTGCACTCTGATATTGCAAGTAATATTAATAAAACTCAAATATCCAAAGTATATGTCTATGGCAAAGATATCATTTATACTTTCAACAAATTAAGAACACAAAAGAAAGGCAAAATCTTTAAATCTAATAGTCAAATATTAAGATTTATAAATAATGAAATTAATAATAATGATTATCTTATGGTGAAAGGATCAAATTCAACTGGATTAAACGAAATAATAAAAAAATTAAATTAATTTATGCTTTATATTTTATTTTCAAATTTAGTTGATACTTTTAGTTTTTTTAATGTCTTTAAATATCTGACTGTCCGAACAGGATTATCAATGTTTACAGCGATGATAGTAGTATTTATAGCTGGTGGACCATTTATAAGATATTTCTCATCAAAAAAAATACACAATCCGATCCGAGATGATGGACCAGATGAACATATAGTAAAAAAAATTGGAACACCTACAATGGGAGGGTTATTAATATTGTTTGGTGTTTTTTCGGGTGTCCTTTTGTGGGGAGATTTATCAAATCCTTATAATTGGTTTCTTATTTATATTGCTGGTACTTTTGGACTGTTAGGTGCCTATGATGATTACAAAAAAATAAAATTTAACAACTCAAGTGGCGTTTCTTCTAAATTTAAAATTTCTATTCAGATATTTTTAGCAGTTGTTGGGATATTAATTTTATATTATTCAGGTGTATCAGATGAAATAGAAAATCTATATTTTCCATTTTTAAAAAATTTAGTTATTAATTTAGGCTGGTTTTTTATACCATTTTATATTTTTGTACTTGTAGGCTCATCTAATGCTGTGAACTTAACCGATGGTTTAGATGGCTTAGCAACAGTTCCAGTGATACTTGTAGCCTCATGCTTTGCTTTGATAAGCTATGTTTCTGGAAATATGGTTTTTTCAGGTTATTTGCAAATTCCTTACATAGAGGGTGTTGGAGAGGCCTCAATATTTTGTGGCGCAATAATAGGAGCGTGCCTCGGTTTTCTTTGGTTTAATGCACCACCTGCAAAAATTTTTATGGGTGACACTGGGTCACTTTCTTTAGGCGGGTCATTAGGGGCTGTTGGAATAATAACAAAACACGAAATTGTTTTAGCTATTACAGGTGGTTTGTTTGTTTTGGAGGCTATATCAGTAATTGTGCAAGTTATTTCATTTAAATTGACTGGAAAAAGAATTTTTAGAATGGCTCCAATACATCATCATTTTGAGAAAAAAGGATGGCCAGAGTCAACTGTTGTAATTAGATTTTGGATTATATCTATAATTTTAGCATTAATTGGAATTGCAACCCTAAAATTAAGATAATGATATTAAAAGAAAATTTTTTTTTTAAAAAAAAAATTTTAATTTATGGATTAGGAAAATCTGGAAGTGCTTGTTTTGACTTTTTAAATAGAAATAATAACCTCTTAGTTTTTGATGATAATTTTTCTATAAAAAATAAAAAATATATTAATTACTTTTTTTCTCCAGATAGAATAAAAAAAATAAATTTTGATTATATTTTTTTAAGCCCTGGAATTGATATAAATAACTGTGTTTTATCTAAGTTTTTAAAAAAAAATAAAAATAAAATAATTAGTGAATTAGATATTTTTTATAAAACATATCCAAAATTAAATAAAATTACAATTACAGGAACAAATGGAAAATCAACTACATCTAAATTAATTTACGAAGTTTTAAAATACCATAAAAAAGATGTTAGATTAGTGGGAAATATTGGAAATCCAATTTTAAAAGAAAAAAATTTAAAAAAAAACACAATTTTTGTTATTGAGGCTTCATCCTATCAAATCGACTACAGTAAATATTTTGAAACTAATATAGCTCTAATTTTGAATATAGCCCCTGATCATTTAGAAAGACATAAAACTTTTCAAAATTATATAAATGCTAAATTAAAATTAATAAAAAAACAGAGCAAAAAATCAATTGCGCTTATCGAACAAAATAATAGACTAATTAGAGATATTTTGAAATCGCAAAAGGTTAAATCTAAAATAAAATATGTAGACTTTAAAGAATATAACAGCTTTTATAAAAAAATAAATAATAATTATTTTAAAAATTTATCAAATATAAAAAATTTATCATTTGTTTTAAAGCTTTCTAATATCTTAAAACTTGATAAATCAAAAATTTTAAAAGTAGTAAATAGTTTCAAAGGATTAAATTATAGACAACAGATTGTTTATAATAAAAAAAAATTTTTGATAATTAATGACTCAAAATCAACATCATTTTCATCAACAGTGCCATTGTTACAATCATACGAAAATATCTATTGGATTTTAGGCGGTTTAGCAAAGAAGGGTGATAAACTAAATTTAAATAAAAAATATTTTAAGAAAATAAAAGCTTATGTCTATGGAACTAACAAAGCATTTTTTTTAAATGTATTGAAAAATAAATGCAGATTGTATTCATCAAAAAATCTAAAGGATATTCTTTCTAAATTATTTTTAGATATTAAAAAAAATAAAAATGGAAAAAAAACTATTTTATTCAGCCCTGCAGCAGCTTCATTTGATCAGTTTAAAAATTTTGAGGAAAGAGGAAGATATTTTAATCAACTGCTTAAAAAATATATAAATGCATAGATTTTTTGAAAATTTTTATGATTGGTGGAAGAACATAGATAAATTTATCCTTTTTCTTATTTCAGTTTTATTTTTTTTAGGTCTTTTCTTCTCTTTAGTATCGACATCTTTAATTGCTTCTGACAAACTTGATACGAACTCATATTACTTTTTTATCAAACACTTAATATTTATTGGGTTGGGAGCTTCAATACTATTTTTTCTCTCAATTTTAAAAGAAGATATCTTGATTAAAATCTCATTAATTCTTTTTTTTATCACACTAGTGTTTCTTTTAATGGTTCCATTTGTGGGTATAGAAGTAAAAGGATCAAAAAGATGGCTTGATT
Source organism: uncultured Pelagibacteraceae bacterium (assembly GCA_902625715.1). Taxonomy (GTDB): domain Bacteria; phylum Pseudomonadota; class Alphaproteobacteria; order Pelagibacterales; family Pelagibacteraceae; genus Pelagibacter. Next base: position 15,913 of record CACOCP010000001.1, read on the forward strand.
TAGGGGTTTTACCACGCTTTCAACCTATAGAATTGTTAAAACCATACTTTATAGTTTTTGTCTCAATTATGCTCTGTTTAAATAAAAATATTTTTTACAAATATTTATTAAGTGGCATTGTTCTTTTGCCAGTTATACTTCTTTTAATCTCACAGCCCGATCTTGGCCAGACGTTATTAATTACCATGGTATGGTTAACACTAATATTTGTTTCAGGAATAAACATATATTTATTCTTTTTGTTTTTTATTTTTACAATATCAATATCAACATATTTAATATTTTTTGTATCAAAGTTTGAATACATAAAAATAAGACTTTTATCTTTTTTAAATACTAGTAGTGGAAATAATTACCAAGCGGATCGAGCAAGTGATGCAATTTCTGGTGGAGGATTTTTTGGTAGAGGGATCGGTGAAGGAACATTAAATTCAAAAGTTCCTGAAGCGCACACGGATTATATAATCTCTGTTATATCAGAAGAGTTTGGAGCTATTATTGTAATTTTGATAATGATTTTATATTTAGTCTTCTCTTATAATGTGATCAAAAAAATTAATAATTCTATTTCAGAAAAAAATAAATTAATATTAATTGGATGTGTAACATTGATATTGTTGCAAACATTTGTACATGTTGGAGTAAATATTAGATTGTTGCCTACTACTGGTATGACTCTGCCATTTTTAAGTTATGGTGGCTCATCTATAATTAGTACAGCTTTAGTTTCAGGTATAATACTTAACTTAACAAAAAGAAGATTGTCAGAAGTATGAAAAAAATTTTAATCGTAACGGGTGGCTCAGGTGGCCATGTAATACCCGCTCTTACAATTTTTGATCATTTAAAAAATAATTTTGATGCTCGTATAGCCACAGATGAAAGGGGTACTAAATTTATAAATAAACAAGATTACGAATATAATTTAATAAAAGTACCAAATTTATTTAGTAATATTTGGTCTCTACCATTTAAATTATTTAAATTTATTTATGTAATGTTCGAGTCATATAATTACTTAAAAAAAAATAATATAAGCAAAATTATAAGCACAGGTGGGTATATGTCCTTTCCATTTTGCTTTGCATCTTTATTTTTAAATTGTGAGATTTTTTTATTTGAACCAAATAGTGTGATTGGACGGTCAAATAAATATATGATTAAAATTGCAAAAAAGATTTTATGTTACGATAAAAACTTGAAATTATTTCCCAAAAAATATTTTGGTAAAATTGCATTGATTGCTCCAATTTTGAGAAAACAAATTTATGAAGCAGAAAAAAATCCTCAGCATTTACAAAAAAAAGTTATTAAAATTTTAATAGTTGGAGGAAGTCAAGGATCTATTTTTTTTGATAAACAAATAACAAAATACATTTTGGAGTTATCAAAAGAACTAAACATTGCAGTTAAGCAACAAGTTTTAAATATAAATGAAAGAAAAAGAATTAATGATTATTATGAAAAATCTAATTTTAAATATGATTTATTTGATTTTGATGAAAATCTTCATACAAAAATTAATGATATAGATATCGCAATCACAAGATCAGGTGCTTCTGCAATTGCAGAATTAGCACATTTAAACATACCTTTTTTAGCAATACCTTTCCCATTTGCTAAAGATAATCATCAATTTTATAACGCCAAGGTATACGAGGAAAATAATTGTTGTTGGTTAATAAAACAAAACGATCTTAACAGCATAAATTTTATAAATTTATTTAAAGATAAGAAAGATCATGAAGAAAAAAAAAATAATTTATCAAAAATTACTAACCAAAACAGCTGGAATAATGTAAATAAAAAATTGATAGACCTTATCAATGAAAATTAATTTAGGAAAAAGAGAGCTAATTCACTTTATTGGAATAGGCGGAATAGGTATGAGTGGCTTGGCTTTAATAATGAACGGTCTTGGTTTCAGAGTTCAAGGTAGTGATATTTCAGAAAATAAGAATATTGATAGATTAAAACAAAAAAAAATACCAATCTTCTTAAATCATACCAAAAAAAATTTAAAAAATAGTACTGTTCTTGTAATTTCAACAGCAATAAAAAAGAATAATCCTGAATTAGTTCAAGCAAAAAAATTAAAGTTACCAATATATACAAGAGGAGAAATGCTTGGTCATATTGTTTCTTTAATGAAAAATATTGTAGTCACAGGATCTCATGGAAAAACAACTACAACATCATTACTGTCTAGTATTTTTGGAAGCGCTAAATTGGATCCAACCATAATTAATGGAGGAGTTTTAAATTCATTTGGTAACTCAGCTAAACTTGGAAAAAGTAATTGGTGCTTAATCGAGTCTGATGAGTCTGATGGAAGCTTTTTAAAAATACCTTTTACATATTCTATAATTACAAATATTGATGCCGAACACCTGGATTTTTATAAATCTCTTGAAAATTTGAAAAAAAATTTTTCAAGCTTTATAGAAAAAACTCCCTCACTAGGGAAAACCTTTTTATGTATTGATGATAAAAATATTAAAGAAGTAATCAAGAAAACAAACAATAAAAATTTTTATACATATGGATTATCAAAGGATGCAAACTTTAATATAACAAATACTTTACAAAAAGAAAAATACTCTGAATTTAATTTAAAAATAAAAATACCTGGCAGTAAAAAAAAAATAAAAAAAATAAAGATACCATTGATTGGTATGCATAATATCAAAAATGCTGCTTCATGTGCTGCTGTTGCTTTTTTAATTGGGATAAATGATAAGACTATCAAAGAAGGTCTAAAAAATTTTAAAGGGGTGCAAAGAAGATTTAATTTTCTTTTTAAAAAAAATAATGCATTATTTTTTGATGATTATGCTCACCATCCAACAGAAATATCTTCTGTACTAGAGGGAGTAAAAGAAGTTTATAAGAAAAAGGAAATTATATGCATATTTCAGCCACACAGAATATCTAGAGTAAAAAACCTTAAATTTGAATTTTCTAGATCCTTTAAAAAAGCAGATACCGTAATTCTTTGTCCAATATATAAAGCAAGTGAAAATATTAAACTCGGTTTTGCATATGAAAAATTCGCAAAATTAATAATTAAAAATTCAAATGTTAGTCTTATTAAAATTGAGAATGAAGATAGTCTAAAAAAATTAATTAAACAAACGGGCTATGGTGAAAAAATTTATATAGGAATGGGCGCTGGAAGTATTTCTAATTGGATGAGGAATTTATAAAATAAATTAATGCAAATTGATGACTTAAAAAAACTGCCAATTAATGATGATGAGCTTTATTTTGATTATGATTTAAAAAAATTGAATTGGTTTAATATTGGAGGAAAAACAAAAGTTTTTTTTAAGGCAAAATCTCTAACTGGATTAGTAAATTTTTTAAAGACCTTCAAAAAAAGAGGAAAAATATTCGTTTTAGGGGCAGGCTCAAATGTATTGATTTCAGATGATGATTTCAATGGAGTGGTCATTAAGCTCGGTAAAAATTTTCAAAATCTCTCAATTTTGAACGAAAACTTAGTGATAGCTGGATGCGGAATATCTCAAAAAAGATTATCTGAATTTTCTAAAGAAAATAGTTTAACAGGAATGGAATTCATGTCCTGTATCCCTGGTTCAGTTGGAGGTGGAATTAGAATGAACTCTGGATGTTTTGATAATGAATTCAAAGATGTATTAGTTTCTGTTCAATGTATTGATTTTGATGGATCAGTAAAAATGATAAATAAAAATAATATCAAATTTAAGTATAGAGGTTCTGATTTATCAAAAGATCTAATTTTTCTAAGCGCGACGTTTGAAGGAAAAAAAACTGAGCAAAATAAAATTTTACAAACGATGGAACAAATGAAAAATAGTAAAGAAAAAGCTCAACCTACTAAAATTAAAACTGGAGGAAGCACATTCAAAAATCCCATAGATCAAACTTCAAAAAAAGTTTGGGAGTTAATAAATGAGTCAGTGCCAAATTCTTTAAGTTTTGGAGATGCAATTATATCAGAAAAACATATGAATTTTTTTGTAAATAAGAAAGATGCAAGCTTTAAAGATATGAAAAAATTAATTTTTACAGTTCAAGAAAAAGTTCAGAAAAAAACTGGTATTAATATCAATCCAGAAATAATTATTGTGGAATGAAGAAAAAAATTTTAATTATCGCAGGCGGTTATTCAAATGAAAGAGAAATAAGTATAAAAACTGCAAGAAGTGTTTACTTAGAATTAAAAAAAAATAAAAAATACATAATAGATGTTGCGGAACCTGACGGAAATTTTGTAAAAAAAATAAATACTTTTAAACCTGATATAGCTTTTAATTTACTTCACGGAAGATACGGAGAGGATGGCTATATACAGGCAATACTAGAATCTCAAAAGATTAATTATACACACTCTGGCGTATTATCCTCATCTTTAGCTATAGACAAAGAAATTTCAAAAGAAATATATATTAAAAATAACATTCTTACTCCTAAGTATATTAAATTTAAATTTAGAGATTTTAATGAAAAAAAAATTATTCAAGAAGTTGACAAAAAACTTAAATTTCCTGTTGTAATTAAACCAATTAATGAAGGATCAAGTGTAAGTGTTTATATATGTAAAAAAAATAATTTCCTAAATAATTTGAAAAAATTGAAACATTATGATGAAATATTAATTGAAAAATTTATTCCAGGTAGAGAAATACAGGTAGCTATTCTTGGAAATGAAAAATTAGGTGCAATTGAACTTAAGCCAAAAAGAATGTTTTATGATTATGAAGCAAAATATAATCCAAAAGCAAAAACAGAACATATAATACCTGTAAACATAAGTAAAAAAAATTACGACGAAGTTACATCTATAGCTTTAAAAGCACATAAATTATTAAAATGTAGAGGTGTAACCAGGTCAGATTTTAGATTTAATGGAAATAAATTCTACCTCTTGGAGACTAATACTCAACCAGGAATGACAGCTTTATCGTTAGTTCCAGAAATAGCTAAATATAGAAATATATCATTTGCACAATTAATAAATAAAATTTTATTAGATGCGTCTATCAATAAATAAAAAAAAAATTTATTTTTATTTATTTGTATTCTTATTTCTAAATACAATTTTTAATTTTAAACAAATAAATAAATTTTCAAATATATTTAAATTAAATGAGATCAGTATAAATGGATTGAATTTAAATGAGGAGTATTCTTTAAGAAGTGATTTAGAATTATTTAAAAATCAAAATATTTTTTTAATTAACAACAATCACATGTATTCGATTTTAGATAATTTAAAACAGATAGAAACTTTTAAAATTAAGAAAATTTTTCCGTCAAAATTAAATATAGATATCAAAAAAACTAGTTATGTAGGCAAAACCATGAAAAATGGCAGAGTGTATCTTATAGGAAATAACAAAAAATTTATTGAACAAAAAAAAATTAATATTCAACCAAATGTTCCTTTTGTATTTGGTAATTTTTCGATCGAAGAATTTTTAATTTTACAAAATAATTTAAAAGATAATAGTTTTTACTTAGATGAAATTAAAAGTTATTATTATTTTAAAAGTAGTAGATGGGATTTAAATAAAGAAGATAATATCACAATTAAATTACCATTTTCTAATTATGAGCAATCTTTAAAACAATATAAAATTTTAGAGGATGAAGGCAAAATCTACAAAAATAGTATTGTTGATTTGAGAGTTCCTAAAAAAATTATTATCAGCTATAAATGAAGTAAACATGGATACAGTAATTGATCTTGGCTCTTCAAAAGTAAAAATTACAACATTTGATCAAACAAAAAAAATTATTTCTCATTTATCAGAAAAAATCAATAATAAAGAAAACTTTGAAGAAATATCAAGTATAATAAAAAAATTAATAAAGAATTCAGAAAAAGAAATTTCCAATCATATAGATAATATTAATTTATTGTTTGATGACTCTAATATTTTTACAATAGATATATCGATAAAAAAAAGAATTGATCACATCAAATTACCAAATGACCTTAAGACTGAAGTATGTCGAGAATGTACTCAAATTATAAATAGCTGCTATAAAGATAAAAAAATAATTCAATCTTTTATAAGCTGTATTAAAGTAGATAAAATAGAATTAAAAAAAATACCAAATGATCTTAAAGATCATTCGGATATTATTTTTGAATTAAAATTTTTGTGTATATCTATTGAATATTATTCTCATTTAAAAAATATTTTTTCTAAAAATAATTTAGAAATTAAAAATACTTTTTGTTCTAGTGTTGTAAGGTCTTTCAATTATGTGAATAATTTTAAAAATGAAAAATTTATCGCATTTTTAGATATTGGTTTTTTAAGAAGCTCTCTAACTTTATTCAAAGATGGCAGTTTACATGTATTTAAAAATATACCTGTAGGCGGACAAAGTATTACAAAAGATATTTCTTATATAATGAAAATCGACCTAAAAGACTCTGAGGAGATTAAATATCTTTTTAATAAATCAGAAACAGATTTTTCTTATTCTAACGAAATAAAACAAAAAGAAGATAACTTAGCAAAAAAATTAATTACAAAAAAAATATCAATAGATTTATTGAAAAAAGTTATTTTAGCTCGTGTTGAAGAAATTTTTAATTTGTCATTTGAAGATGTTAAAATTTCAGAAACTATAGATAAAGATGAGATTTTGTTAGTTTTGATAGGTGGTGGAGCTAAATTGTTTGATAAAAATTCTTTTAACTTTGAAAGTTCTAATAATTTCAAGGACATAATTTTTTATGATGAAACAGATAAAGAAATTTGCAAATCAGGTTTAGAGTATGCTTTAAAATACAACCTAGAAAAAGCAAATTTCATTAAAAATATTAAAAATAAAGGAATTTTTGAGAAATTTTTTAATTTTTTCCAAAAAATATAGTTGTATTTTGTTGTAATAATACTTGTATGTTTAATTAATCTACCATTTATTATAAGTCTTGAGTGTCTTTACTAACTCAAAAAACTTTAAACAAAAAATTCTCATTCAGCGGAATAGGTGTTCATACTGGTGCTAAAGTTAATATGAATGTTTTACCTGCTTCAGCAAATACTGGTATAGTTTTCAAGAGAACTGATTTTAAAAATAACAACTTAATTATACCTAATTACAATAATGTAATAGATGCAACGCTGTGCACTACGGTATCAAACCAATATAATGTAAAGGTTTCAACCATTGAGCATTTGATGGGAGCATTTTATGGCTTGGGAGTTGATAATGCTATTGTTGAATTAGATTCTCAAGAGGTCCCAATAATTGATGGTTCAGCAAAAAAATTCGTAGAATTAATTTTAGAAACTGGTCTTAAAAATTATAACGATCCAATTAAGATAATAAAAATTGAAAATAAGGTGGAGCTTAAAGAAGGAAATAAATCAATTTCAATTGATAAATCAAATGTTACTTCAGAAATTGATTTTGAAATTAAATATGAAAATCCAATTATACAAACTCAAAGAAATAAAGTAAGTTTATTTGAGGACGATCTTAATGATGTTTTTAACTCAAGAACTTTTTGCCTTTATGAAGATTTAAAAAAATTAGACGAACTTGGGCTAGGTAAGGGTGGCAGTTTAGATAATGCAGTAGTTGTAAAAGATAATTCTATCTTAAATAAAGAGGGACTTAGAAATAATTTAGAGTTTGTTAATCATAAAATTCTTGATTGTATGGGTGATCTTTACTTGTCTGGTTATAGAATAATCGGATCAGTCAAATGTTCTCAAGGAGGTCATAGCTTAACAAATAAATTATTGAGAAAATTATTCGCAGATAAAAAAAATTATTCTTTGATTGAAATTAAAGGAAAAAGCCTTCCACATTCGTTTGCTGACAGAAGTCAATTAAGATCAATTGCTTAATAATTAGAAATTTTCATAAATTCTGCTAAATTTTCGAATGCTTTTATTTTACAAAATTGTAATTTTAATATTTTTTCTAAACCTTAATTCTTGCACCAAAAAAGATGAAAAAATTTCAATAGTAGAGGAAAAGAGTCTAGAGATGCAAATGATCGATGCTTATAACTCAGGACTAGAGGAACTGGAAAAAAATGATGTAATTTATGCAGCTAAGAAATTTAATGAAGCAGAACTCCTTTACCCTCAATCTATCTGGGCTCCAAGAGCAGCATTAATGGCTGCCTATGCCTATTTTTCTCAACTATATTATGATGACACAATTTTAGAATTAGAAAAATTTTTACAAAAATATAAAAACCATCCTAGAAGAGATTATGCTTATTACATGCTAGCTTTAAGTCACTACAATTTAATAATTGATGAAACTAAAGATTTAGAAGAAATACTTAAAGCTAAACAATATTTTAAAATTATTATTAAAAATTATCCAAATACTGAATTCGCAATAGACTCTGAATTTAAACTTGAACTTATAGAAGAAATACTTGCTTCAAAAGAAATGTATCTTGCAAGATATTATGTAGATAGAGAAAAATGGATACCTGCAATCAACAGGTTTAAAACAGTAATTAATAATTACGAAACTACAATATATGTTGAGGAGGCTCTTCATAGATTGGTTGAATTACACTATAAGTTAGGTTTAGTAGATGAGTCTAAAAAATATGCCTCTTTATTAGGTTATAATTACCAATCGAGTGAATGGTATGAGGAAAGTTATAAAATTTTAAATAAGAACTATGTTAAAACAGCAAAAAAAGTAGACCCAGAAAAAGAGCAGTCAATATTGCAAAAATTTAAAGATCTACTTAAATAAGTTGATCAGATGAACAAGGAAGTTGAAAAAATATATAAAAGAAAGATTAAAGAATTCCAAAAACATAACAAATTATATTATGACAAAAGTGCCCCAACTATTTCTGATAGAGAATTTGATGAACTTAAGGCTGATATAATAAATTTAGAGAAAAAATATTCTTTTCTCAGAAGTACAAAATCTCCATTTAATTCTGTAGGTTTTAAACCATCTAAAAATTTTGAGAAGTTTAAGCATAAGGTACAAATGTTATCTTTGTCCAACGCATTTTATAGAGAGGATCTAATTAATTTTGAAAAAAAAATCTTAAATTATCTTAATGAAAAAATTTCATTAGAATATAGTGTTGAGCCAAAAATTGATGGTATTTCGGCATCTTTGACTTATTTAAATGGCAATTTAACCTATGGTGTTTCTCGAGGTGATGGGAGTGAAGGTGAACTTATAACAAATAATTTAAAAACCATCAAAGATATCCCACATAAAATTTTTAAAAAAAATATTCCTAGGGAAATAGAAATAAGAGGGGAAGTTTTTATTGAAAAAAAAGATTTTGAAAAGATAAAGGATAATTTTGCAAATCCTCGAAACGCGGCATCAGGATCACTTAGGCAAAAAGATCCTAAAGAAACATCTAGGATTCCACTTAAATTTATTGCTTATACATTTGGATTTATAAGTGAAAATAAATTCAAAAAACAGTCTGATTTTTTGAATGAGTTAAAGTCCTGGGGATTTTTAACAAGTGATTATAATAAAGTAATAAAAAGTACCGATGAGCTAATTATACATCATGAGCAATTTGAAAAGAAAAGATTTGATTTAAATTATGATATTGATGGATTGGTTTATAAAGTAAATAGTTTGCAATTACAAAAAAGATTAGGATTTACGTCAAATGCCCCTAGATGGGCAATAGCACATAAATTTTCCGCAGATCATGCGTACTCTGAAATTTTAAATATCGATATCCAAGTTGGGAGAACAGGAGCTTTAACGCCTGTAGCAAAAGTCAAACCAGTAAATATTGGAGGAGTAGTGGTATCAAATGCAAGCCTACACAATGAGGATGAAATTGTGAGAAAAGACATTAGAATTGGTGATACAGTAAAAATTGAAAGAGCAGGAGATGTTATCCCACATGTTTTAGAAGTAGACCTTAAAAAAAGAAAAAAAACACAAAATAGATTTATATTCCCAACATTATGCCCTTCTTGTGGATCTAAGACAGAAAAAGAGTTTAACAAAATCACTAAAAAATTTGACGCAGTGAGAAGATGTACTAATGACGGATATACTTGCAATAAAATTGCAATAGAAAAAATTAAACATTTCATATCAAAAGATGCAATAAATATTGACGGGCTAGGTAAAAAAGTAATTGAAAAATTCTGGGACTTAAAATTTATAAAATTACCTCAGGACATTTATAATTTAGATTACCAAAAAATTTCCTCTCTAGATGGGTGGGGATCACAATCAGCATTAAATCTTAAATTCTCAATTGAAAATTCAAAAAAAGTCACATTAGATAAATTTATTTTTTCTTTAGGAATAAGACATATTGGAATAGAAAATGCTAAAATAATAGCTGATTTTACAAAAAATATAAAAAATTTTTTAAATTTTTTTAAAAAAGATAAAATTAAAGAACTCATTAACATTGATGGAATAGGAGAAACTCAAGTTAAATCTTTGGAAAAATTCTTTCAAAATAAAACAAATATTAAAGTTGTAGAAAAATTAAGTGAAATATTAAGTATAAAAGATAGAGAAGTTAAAAGTAAGGGTAAATTAAAAAATGTTTCTTTCATGTTTACAGGTAAACTTCAAAACATAAGTCGTGCAGAGGCTAAAAGTTTAATTGAGGAAAATGCTGGTAGTATTGTTAGTAGTGTAACAAAGAAATTAGACTACCTAGTGACTGGTGAAAAACCAACCAATAGAAAGGTTGAGCAGGCTAAAAATTTGGGAATTAAAATACTTACGCAAAAAGAGTGGTCTGATTTATTGAATTAATCTTGCTAGCCACTTTCTTTCTTTATTATTGAGATATGCTGATATTTTTGAGTAAGTTTCCAAGTGGTAAGAAAAAATATAATCTTTTTCAATTTTTGTAAGCAAATTTTCATCTATTAAATCTTTTTCAAGAGGAGCAAAAGTTAAGTTTTTGAAAAAAAGATTTTTATTATTTCCATCTATATAAACTAAATTTTCAATTCTTATTCCAAGCTTATTTTCTAAATAAATACCTGGCTCATTGCTAACAATCATACCTTTTTTGAGTTTTATAAAATTGTTTTTAGATATACTTTGTGGACCTTCATGGACATTCATAAAAAACCCAACACCGTGCCCAGTTCCATGTCTATAGTCTAAATTTATAGAGCTAAGACTTTTTCTAGCAATTTTATCTATATTATTTCCATTTTTTAATTTATCTATTTTTGACATTGCAACTGCTATGTGACCTTTCAAAACCCTTGTATAAAGCTCTTTAGTTTTTTTACTAGGATCATTAAAAGAAATTGTTCTTGTAATATCAGTTGTACCCCATTTGTATTGCCCACCTGAGTCTACTAATAAAAGATGATCTTTATTAAGTTTACGGTTTGATTTTTTATTGGATCTATAGTGAATTATTGCACCGTTTGGCCCTGATCCTGCAATTGTATTAAAGCTTGGAAATAAATAATTTTTGCTTTGCTTTCTTAAACTCTCCAATTTTTTTTCAACTTTAACCTCATCTAATTTTCTTATATTTGAATTTTTTATCCAGTATAAAAATTTTGTAACTGCAACACCATCTTTAATATGTGCTTCAATCATATTTTTAATTTCAGTATTATTTTTAATAGATTTTAAATCATATATTGGATCATTTTTTTTTTTAATTAAGAACTTTGAATTAATTAATTTTTCATTAAAAATTGAGCAAGTTTTTCTATCTATGCAAAATGATTTTCCTTCTAAAGAGCTAAGTATTTTAAAGAAATCATCTTTTTCATAAAAAGAAATTTTATTTTTTAAAAATTCTTTTTTAATATTTTTTAGTTTTTTTATATTTCCAAATAGTATTATGTTTTTATTACCAGTTAAAATAGCTTGAAAATTAGCTATTGGAGAATTTGGCAAATCTTTACCTCTAATATTAAGTAGCCAGCAAACATTTTCCCCTGAGCTGATAAATAAATTATCTAATTTTTCACTTTTAAGAATTTTGTTTAATCTATTAATTTTACTTTTTGAACTCTCCCCAACAACTGAAGAATTTATTTGATAAATTAAATTATCTTTATTAACAATCTCAGCTTTGGTTTTGAATAAATTAGAGTCTACTGGAAATAGATTACAAGAGTTATTAAAATATTTTTTTAAAGTTTCTGTTGTAAATAATTTTGGGTCAAAACCAATGTTAAGTCGGGCACCATTTTTTAATATATCTTTTGGCCATTCGTAAGGTATTTCATGAATTTTAAATTTTTTTCCTGACTGTTTTTTAGCTTGTATTGTGTATCTGCCATCAATAAACAAATGATTTGAGTCTTTTAAAATTAATACAAAGCCTGCGGATCCAGAAAAATTTGCAACAATTTCAAGTTTATTTATTTTTGAATATTCTGTAAAAAATTCATCGTTTTTTGGTACTATGTATCCATCTAGATTATTAAGATTAATTAGGTTTTTAATTTTATTTATCATTTAATTTTTTTTGATATCTCAGCCAGCCAGGACTTCTTATTGGTTCATCAAATTCTATGTCTTGGTTAAATTCAAAATCATCCTCGTTTTCATCAATAAAATTGTTATTTTTTTTTAAATTTTCATCTGGCAACTCATCAATAAACCTTGATGACATGCTATCAATCCAATCACCCTGATAAAATCTGTTCATAGAAAACGATATTTTCGCTATTTTTTTTGCTCTGGTTATCCCCACATAAGCCAGTCTTCTTTCCTCTTCCAAACCATTTTCACCTTTCTCTTCTATGCTTTTTTGATGAGGAAATAGACCTTCCTCCCATCCTGGTAAAAATACAACATCAAATTCTAAACCTTTTGAAGCGTGCATGGTCATAAGGTTTACTTTTTCAGTTTCCCAATCTTGATCCAAGGATGTTGCAAGAGCAACATGTTCTAAGAAACTTTCAAGATTATCAAATTCTTTCATTGCATTTAATAATTCCTTTATATTTTCTAATCTATTTTCATTTTCTAGGTCTTTTTTGTTTTTTAACATTTCACTGTATCCAGATTCATCCAAAACAAGTTGCAAAAGCTTATTATGATTTATTTTGTTTTTTAAGTCCTCTCTCCACTTTTGTAAAAGATTTAACAATGAATTTAATCCTAATTTAGTTTTTGGTTTTATTTTGTTTTCTTCAATAAGTTTTCTTGCTGCATTTTCCAAAGTAGTTTTATTTATTTTTGCATGCTCATTGATTAATTTGATTGTTGTATCTCCAATTGACCTCTTAGGAACATTAATTATTCTTTCAAAAGATAAGTCATCAAAAGGTTGGTGAATTACTTTTAAATATGCAACACAATCTTTAATTTCAGCTCTTTCATAAAATTTAATACCCCCAACAATTCTATAAGGAAGTCCTATTTTTAAAAATCTTTCTTCAAATTCTCTAGTTTGAAATATAGCTCTAACTAAAATTGCTACTTCATTAAGAGAAAACTTTTTTTTAAGTCTCTCGATTTCTGCGCCAACTTCAGTTGCTTCATCTTTAACATTTCTAAAACAACTTAAACTTACCAATTCTCCATCATCATGATTAGTGAATAAAGTCTTTCCTACTCGATTTTGATTATTTTCAATTAATCTAGATGCAACACTTAAAATATTTTGTGTTGATCTATAATTCTTTTCCAATCTAATAACCTTTGTATTTTCATAAACTTTATCAAATTCTAGAAAGTTTTTTATTTCTGCACCTCTCCAACTGTAAATTGATTGGTCATCATCTCCAACACAACAAATATTTTTATTATGACCTGATAAATGTCTTAACCATTCACTCTGAATAAAATTGGTATCTTGATATTCATCAACTAAAATATATTTAAATTTCTTAGAATATAACTCAGCAATATCGGTATATTTTTCAAATATTTTTACCGTATGCAAAATCAAATCACTAAAATCTGCTGAATTTAAATTTATTAATTTTTCTTGGTAAATTTTGTAAATACTTAAAAAATTTCTCTCTAAAGGATCTTTTCTTTTCAGAATAACATCTTGAGGATAAAAACCTTTATTTTTCCATTTATCAATAATTGCCAGAATGAACTTTGGTGATATTTTTTTTATATCTACATTCTCTGCTTTACATATATTTTTAATAAGTCTTACCTGATCATCTTGGTCTATAATTGAAAAATTACTTTTGAGTCCAACAGCATCAGCGTGTTTTCTAAGAAGTTTTGCACTAATTGAATGAAAGGTTCCAAGCCACGGTAATCCTGTAGCATCTTTCCTGAGTAATTTAGACACTCTTAATTGCATTTCTTTTGCAGCTTTATTTGTAAAGGTGACAGCTAAAATTTGGTTTGGAAATGCTTTATTTTTTTTTATTATATGTGCAATTCTTGAAGTAAGAACTTTAGTTTTACCAGATCCAGCGCCGGCTACTATCAAAAGAGGACCATCTAAACATTCTACCGCTTCTCTCTGATTTTCGTTTAAATTGCTTAAATATTCTGAATTTAACATCTAATTTTTTATAGTATAAGCCATATTAAATTTTATGAGGAAAAGAAAAAAAATAGACTCTTCCACAATTGTTTTGTCATCAGTTATTGTAGTTTTTACAATAATTATATTTTTATCATTACCAGTTTTTTTTAATTATAAAAGTATACAAAATGAAATAGAAAATAAATTTTTTTCAGATTTTAAGATTAATCTAAAAATTTTGGATAATATTTCTTTCAGAGTTCTTCCAAGACCACATTTATTGATTAAAAAGGCGAATCTCGATTTTAATTTGGAAGATGAAAAATCTACTATTGCAGAGGTAGAAAACTTAAAACTTTTTATCCCAAGTAACAATATTTATTCTAGAAAAAACATAATTATTACTGACATAAAGTTTCAAAATATTAATTTAAATCTTAAATTAAGTGATATTAAAGATATTAGAAACCATCTTTATTATAAAATTAATAAACCAATTAATATTTCAAACATAAAGATATTTCTTAATGATAGTAAAAATAATGTAATTTTAATTGCACCTATTAAAAAGGTTATTTACCAGATAAATGAAAATTTTTCAGCAAAGGAACTTAAATTAAAAGGATCTATATTTGATATTGAATTTAAATCTAATTGGAAAAGAAATTACAACGAACCCAAATCATCTTTAAATGAATTAAATTTTAAAAACCCAAATATATACATAAAAAATTTATTTAAATATGAAAATAAAAAAGAATTTAATGGCAGTAGTTCAATTGATTTTTTGAATGAAAATATATCATTTAATTATGACTATAAAGACGCTATAATTAAAATAGATTCACCAGAAAAAAAAAATAATCAAAAAATTAAATTCAACTCAGTAATTGAACTCAACCCATTTTATTTAGATGGAGAAATAATATTTGAAGAAAAAAAAATAGGTTTTATTACTGATTACATATTAAATTTAATTTCCAATGCTGATAAAAAATTATTAGAAAATTTAAATGGAGAATTGAAACTATCTTTATCAAATTTAGACAGTAAAATTTTAAGCAACGGAAAAATTTCACTACTCATCAATGAGGGACAAATTAAAACCTCAAACTCGTTTTTTGAGATGAATAAAGTAGGTATAATTAAATCTTCTTATAATTATCTGATTAAAGAAGGTGAGCTTTTTTTTGAGACTAAAAATGTTCTTAATATTAACAATCACAAGGAATTATCTCGAAAATTTCAACTTAATTTTAACAAAGTTAAGAATATTGATAAAGTATATTTTGATTTTATTAGAAATATAGACACAGGGGATATGTTTTTATCAAATATATTTATTAATGATAAAAACTCTCAAAATCTATTAGAGGAAATAATCAAAACAAATAATATGTTAGTCCTTAAATCTACTTTGAGAGATATTTTAGACTAACTTGGTTTGGTCATTAGAGAAGGATTTACAATATGATCATATTCCTTTTCATTAATAAGTCCTGTTTTCAATGTCTCGTATTTAAGTTTTGTTCTGTTCTTTAAAGCTTTTTTGGCAATTTTAGCAGCATTATCGTATCCGATCTTTGGGGCGAGTGCCGTTACAAGCATTAAAGAGTTTTCTAAATTTTCTTTAATTTTTAATTTATCTGCTTTAATTCCATTCACGCAAAATAAACTAAAGTTTTTTACGCTGTCTGCAATAAGATCAATAGACTGAAGAATATTGTGAGCAATTAAAGGTTTAAAAACGTTTAGTTCAAAATGTCCATGAGAACCAGCAACTGTAATTCCTGTATGATTTCCTATAACTTTAGCACATACCATTGTTACAGCTTCGCATTGAGTAGGATTTACTTTACCAGGCATAATTGATGAGCCAGGCTCATTTTCTGGCAAAATTAATTCACCATAACCTGCTCTTGGTCCTGAACCTAAAAATCTTATATCGTTGGAAATTTTCATCAAAGCGACCGCACAGGTATTTAAAGCTCCTGAAAAATTAACAATAGCATCGTGCGCGGCAAGTTCAGAAAATTTATTTGGTGCAGTTTTAAATTTGATCTTACAAAATTTTCCTATCTCTTTTACTATTTTTTTATCAAAGTTTTTTTTCGTATTTATTCCTGTTCCAACCGCAGTTCCACCTTGCGCTAAAAAAAGTATATCATTTAGACAATATTTTATTCTATCTAAACTCTTTTTGATTTGTTCATGGTATCCAGAAAATTCCTGGCCCAAAGTAAGTGGAGTTGCATCTTGAAGATGTGTTCTTCCAATTTTAACAATTTTCTTAAATTCAATGGACTTTCTCCTTAGAGATTTTTCTAAAATTTTTAAGTTTGGAATTAACTTTCCAATTGTTTGTTTTGCTATTGAAATATGCATAGCAGTAGGAAAAACATCATTTGTAGATTGCGATTTATTTACATGATCATTTGGGTGAACAGGTTTTTTTGATCCTTTTTTACCTTTAAGAATTTGAATTGCTCTATTAGCAATAACCTCGTTTACATTCATATTTGTTTGAGTTCCAGATCCTGTTTGCCAGACTTTTAAAGGAAAATTTTCATTTAATTTTCCAGCAATAACCTCATTTGAGGCTTTAATTATTGCATTGGCTACTTTACTTGAGATTAATTTATCTTTTTTATGAACTATTGCAGCAGATCTTTTAATTATTGCTATTGATTTAATTATAGACAGATCAACTAGTATCTTTCCTATATTAAAGTACTTATTTGATCTTTGAGTAGATGCCCCCCAATACTTATTATCAGGTACATTTATTGATCCAATGCTATCGAATTCTTTTCTAGTTTTCATTTAATTGAATAAAATTTCAAATTATTTATATACTAGAATTTAATAATCTTACAGGAGTAAAATGACAAACTTTCAAAAAGTAAAAACATTTATGCAAACATTTGGTCAGGAAGTAAAATCAAAACCTTCTTTTAGTTCAGAAAAAATAAATGATTTAAGATATAATTTAATTAGAGAGGAACTAGATGAATTAAAGCAAGCAATGGACGATAAGGATCTATTAGAAGTTGCTGATGCTCTTACTGACATACTTTATGTGACTTATGGGGCAGGCATAGCCTTTGGGATTGATTTAGACAAATGTTTTGAAGAAGTTCAAAACTCTAATATGAGCAAATTAGGAGTTGATGGAAAACCAATTTATAATGAAGCTGGAAAAGTAATGAAGGGACCTAATTATTTTAAACCAGATTTGTCAAAATTTGTTAAATAATACTTAACCATTGGGGTTTTTTAAATAGGACTTTAGCATTTTCGCAGTTAAGCTCCTTATCAAATTCAAATTCCTTTTCCTTTATTTTTATTAGTGCAAAAGGTTTACTATTATTAATTAAAACTTTCCCAATTTCAGTATTATTTACTTTAAGAACTCCAATATCTATATTTCCTTCTAAAAGCTTAAAAGGAAGTATTCTTTTACTCAATTTATTTTTATGTTTAATTCTAGCTGTGTTTTCCTGTCCAACATAACAACCTTTCTTAAAATCTATTCCATTTAATTCCTCAAAATTACATTCAATACCGAATAATTTATTTTGTAGCTCTTTTGTATCTGTTTGCGGAACTCCTAGAGAATGACTTAAGTTATAATATTCATCAACATTTGATGATTGTAAATTTAATTTTTTTAAAGAAAGATATAACTTTTCAAGATTAATAATTAGTCTAGCACCCAATTCAGTATGTCTCGGATCTAATAATATAGTGTCCTCTCTAAATTTTGTTGTATATCCATTTTGATCTTTAGAGTTTTCTAACTCTAGAAATTTATCTTTATGAAGTGCTGCCACAACAAATTCATTGCTGAGATTCAAAATATCGATTTTAGATCTTAGTTTATATAATGTTAATTGCTTATACAGCTCATCTATAATTTTTTTTTCACAATCTAAAAAATAACCTGACTTATGCTTCACAACTATAAAGTCATATAAGTATTTTCCTTGAGGACTTAACAAAGCAGCAAAACATGAATTGTTTTCTGATACTGCATTAATATCATTTGTGATAATGTTTTGAAGAAATTCTTTTACATCATCTCCGCTTACATAAAGTAAACCTCTATCCTCTAAAATATACACATTATTTTTTTTCATAATTGATTGATCTAATATATTAATATAATAACTTTTTTGAAAAATGTTAGATTTAATCATAAAAAATGGATCCTGCTATATAGATGGAAATCTTACTAAAACAGATATTGGTATATCAAACAGTAAAATTTCTTATATTGGAAATCTTGAAAATGAAAAAAGTAAAGAAATTTATAATGCAAACAACTTAATTGTTTTGCCAGGATGTTTAGATACCCAAGTTCATTTTAGAGAGCCAGGATCAACAGATACTGAAGATCTTCACTCAGGAAGTAGAGCAGCAATTATGGGAGGTATTACGGGTGTATTTGAAATGCCAAACACAAATCCACCAACTTCAAATAAAAAAGAATTTCAAAGAAAATTGGATCTTGCAAAAAATAGAATGTACTGCAACTATGCTTTTTATTTTGGTGCAACCGCCGATAATGCTGATGATTTAGCAAGTTTAAAAACATTAGTAGGATGTTGTGGGATAAAATTATTTGCAGGATCTTCAACTGGAAATTTATTAGTTGCTGAGGAAGATGACATTGATAAGGTTTTTCAAAATAGTTCTAAAGTTGTCGCGGTTCATTCTGAAGATGAAGCAATATTAAATACAAATAAAAAACTTATTAAAATTGGGGACGTTCACACTCATCCAGTATGGAGAAGCGTGGAATGTGCATTATCGTCAACGAGAAAAATTGTAAGAATTGCTGAAAGATATAACAAAAAGGCACACATTCTTCATATTACAACTAAAGAGGAAATAGATTTTTTATCTCAACACAAAGGGAATATTACATTTGAAATTACGCCACAACATTTAACGCTTTACGCTCCTGACTGTTATGACAAACTTGGTACTTATGCTCAAATGAACCCTCCTCTAAGAGATAAATCACATTACGACAGATTATGGTATGGGGTTAGAAATAATTTTAATGACACCATTGGATCCGACCACGCTCCACATCTAAAAACAAACAAAAATAAAGAATATCCAAACTCACCATCAGGAATGCCAGGTGTACAAACATTGTTACCTGTGATGCTAAATCATGTAAATGATGGAAAATTATCCTTAAATCAACTCATGAATCTTTTATGCGAAAATCCAGTAAAAATTTTTGGAATTCAAAATAAAGGTTTTATTAGAAAAGATTATGACGCCGATTTTACAATTGTTGATATGAACAAAATAATTGAAATACAAAATGAAAAAATTGAGAGTAAATGTGGTTGGTCACCATTTAATGGATACAAATTTAAAGGAACACCTGTTGCAACAATTATTAATGGAAAAATTAAAATGAAAGATGGCAGTATAATTGGTGATCCTGAGGGAGTTCCTATAAGATTTGAATAAAAGTGAAACGATTTCTTAAAATAGTCTTTCTTTTATTTTTAACACTTTTTTCAATAGCTGGAGTAAGCGATAAGCAAAGAACTATAATTGATAATCAAATATTTTTAATAAAAGAGGGAATGATATCGAAAGAGAAAGTTTTCAAAAAAGCAAAAAAGTTTGACGATACTGGAGTTTTTGGAATTGGATCTGATGAAATGACTGAAGACGAATTTGAGGAATACTTAAAATCAAAAATATTTACAATTCATGATTAAGTCAGTAATCCAAAAATATTACTTTTGAAATAAAATTTGACTGAACATCATCATAATTTACTGTTATTGTTATCCTGTCAGATACATAACCTCCAACACATACAAAGCCTTTTTCACAATTTTTAGCGCTTCCTTCTTTTGAACCTGCTAACGTATTGTCGTAAATATTTTTCCAACCATTTACATTATTAAAATGACTTATAACTGATTTTGTCAAATTTTTTGTAGTTGAGCTACCAGGATTTAATACTCTCGAACATTGATCAAAAGATTGGCTGTTATTTAAGTAAAACTTTTGTCCAGTATTGCACTTTTGAAATTCTGACAATAGAAACTTTACTGATAGTTCATATCTGCTGATAAGAGCATTTTTTTTAGCTCCAGATGTATATCCACTATAAGCAACAACTCCTACAGCCGCTAATATTCCAATAATTGCTACAACAACTAATAATTCAATTAATGTAAAACCTTTGTCTTTCATTATATTGAAATTAAATTGTTTTAGTTGAATAGATATTTACAAGTGTAACACCTATCACAATTAGAAACATACCGATTATTGCCTGCCAACTTAATGTTTGTTTAAAAAAAATATATCCCAATACTGCAATTGTAAAAATTCCCAAACCACTCCATGTCCCATAAACTATTGCAATTGGTAATTTATCTACAACAAATGTAAGCAAATAAAAAGCTGATAAGTAAAAAATTGCTAAAAAGACTGTTGGAGTTATCTTGGTAAAGTTTTGAGTAACAGGCAGCAACATTGTTCCACAGACTTCACAAATAATAGCTCCTACTAAAAAAAGATATGTTTTGATCACTAACTCAAAATTTTATTTTCTATTAAACTTTCTTTAATTTCATCAAGAATTGCAGGATCATCAATAGTCGCTGGCATTTTATAATCCTCTTTATCAGCAATTTTTCTCATAGTGCCTCTTAAAACCTTGCCAGACCTTGTTTTTGGCAATCTTTTTACAACAATAGCAATTTTAAACGCAGCAACTGGGCCAACTTTATCTCTTACTAATTGAATACATTCTTTTGAAATAGTCTCATTATCTTTTGTAACCCCAGCTTTCAAAGCAATTAATCCTACTGGTAATTGGCCTTTTAGTTGATCTTTAATTCCTATAACTGCGCATTCAGCAACAGATTGATGCTCAGATAATACTTCTTCAATTGCACCTGTTGATAACCTATGTCCTGCAACATTAATAATGTCATCAGTTCTAGACATGATCCAAATATATCCATCCTCATCAATGTGGCCAGCATCATAAGTTTGATAGTAACCTTTATAATTACTCATATAATTTTCCTCATATCTTTTATCTGCATTCCATAAAGTTGGAAAAGTTCCTGGAGGGAGCGGAAGTTTAACTACAATATCTCCCATTTCATTTGGTTTTGCAATTGTCTGATCAGGTTTTATAATTTTTACATCATACCCAGGCACCGCTTTACAAGCTGAGCCGTATTTAGTTTTTTGCATTTCTATTCCTGTACAATTTGAACTAATTGCCCAACTAGTTTCAGTTTGCCACCAATGATCAATTACTGGAACTTTTAATAAATTCTCCGCCCATTTAATTGTATCTGGATCTGCTCTTTCTCCAGCTAGGAAAAGCGATTCGAAAGAGCTTAAATCATATTTTGAAAAAAACTTTCCATCTGGATCTTCTTTTTTAATCGCTCTAAATGCTGTTGGAGCTGTAAACAAAGATTTAATTTTGTGTTCGGATATTACTCTCCAAAAAACACCAGCATCAGGAGTGCCAACGGGTTTACCTTCAAACAGTACAGTGGTACATCCTTTAAAAAGTGGAGCATACACAATATAAGAGTGACCAACAATCCAACCAATATCACTTGCTGACCACCAAACATCATCTTCATTGATGTTATAAATATTTTTCATTGTCCATTTTAAAGCAACGATATGCCCACCAATATCCCTAACTATTCCTTTTGGAACACCAGTAGTACCTGATGTATATAAAATATAAGCATACTCATTTGCACCCATCTCAACACAATCTTTATCTTTGGCGTTTGATAACGCCTCATCCCAACTAATCTCTAAAGGAGCGTTAAGTTTTACTTCATGGTCTTTTCTTTGAAATAAAATTAGTTTTTTAATTTTATGTTTTGCTAACTTTAAAGCTTCATCAACTAATGGTCTGTACTCTACAGTTCTTCCAGGTTCAAAACCACACGATGCAGTAATTAATAAATTTGCCTGACTATCATCAATTCTACTAGCAAGTTCGTTTGAAGCAAATCCACCAAAAACAACTGAATGGATAGCTCCAATTCTTCCACAAGCAAGCATAGCAATTACAGCTTCTGGTATCATTGGCATGTAAATTATAACTCTGTCTCCTTTTTTAACTCCTTGATTATCAAGAGCGCCTGCAAATTTTGATACTTTGTCTTTAAGTTCGTTATAAGTGAACTTTGCTTTGTTCCCGGTTATGGGGCTATCATAAATTAATGCTGTCTTATCTCCTTTTCCATTATCAATGTGAAGATCAAGTGCATTGTAGCAGGTGTTTGTTGTTCCATCCTCAAACCATTTATAGAAAGGAGATTTAGAGTTGTTTAAAATTTTTGTTGGTTTTTTGAACCAAAATACATCTTCTGCAACCTCACCCCAAAATTCCTCAGGATTTTTTATAGATTGATTATAAATTGCACTTAAATCTTTTTTCACAGTGATTTGTTTAAAAGTGTCATTTTATTGATATTTTACGCGTTTGGTTGTATTTAATTTTAAAAAGTTAGTAAAATCAACACTTTTTAGAGGTCAAAAAGTCTTCTATTAACCCCCTATATTTGCTATGTAGCCCTAACTTTGGAAAGACTTTCGAGTCGGACCGTAGTTTAAATTTAAACTAAAAAAAAAACTAACTGAGAGGGAGTTTTTTATGAAAAAACTTAAATTGTTTGCTCTTGCAACTGTAGCTTTCTTAGGCTTTTCAGGTGCAGCAAACGCAGAAACAGTCCTTCTAGCATCTGACGACTTCGTTGGGATATCTTTTTGGATAATCGCAATGGGAATGGCAGCTGCAACTGTATTCTTCTTCATGGAAAGAGGAACAGTGCATCCTGGCTGGAAAACGTCAGTAACTGTAGCTGGACTAGTAACTGGTGTAGCATTCGTGCATTACATGTACATGAGAGAAGTATGGGTAATGACTGGAGACTCACCAACTGTGTACAGATATATTGACTGGTTAATTACTGTACCATTACAGATGATAGAATTTTACTTAATTCTAGCAGCAGTAAGAAAAATCCCAGGAGCTATCTTCTGGAGATTGCTAATTGGTTCACTAGTTATGTTAATTGGTGGATACATGGGAGAAGCAGGTTACATCAATGCTATGCTTGGTTTCATTATCGGTATGGCTGGATGGATCTACATCTTATATGAAGTATTCTCAGGTGAGGCTGGTAAATTAGCAGCTAAATCTGGTAATAAGCCATTAGCTACTGCATGGGGCGCTATGAGAATGATCGTAACAGTAGGTTGGGCAATTTACCCACTAGGATATGTTTTTGGATATCTAGTAGGTGGAGTAGACGCTAACTCACTAAACGTGATTTACAACTTAGCTGACTTCATAAACAAAATTGCATTTGGACTAGTAATCTGGTCTGCTGCAGTTTCACAAAGTGGAGCTAGAGCAAAATAATAGCTTAAAGCTTTTAAAAATAATAGGGGCGGGTATGTTTTACATACTTGCCCTTTTTTTTTGCATAATTATATAAATATTATGGCTAAAGTAACTTACATCGAGCATAGTGGTCAAAAACATGAAATAGAAGTTGCAAACGGTTTGACCGTAATGGAAGGTGCTGTTCAAAACGATATTCCAGGAATTGATGCTGATTGTGGTGGCGGAATGGCGTGTGCAACTTGCCATGTTTATGTAAAGGATGATTGGTTTTCTAAATTACCAGAGAAAGAAAATGGCGAAGATGATATGTTAGATCAAGCTTATCAACCAAACTCATCAAGCAGGCTAAGTTGTCAAATAATTATATCCGAAGATTTAAATGGATTAGTTGTTCATTTACCGGAGAAACAAGTTTAATGATTAATACAGATGTTGTTATTATAGGTGCAGGTCCAACAGGGCTATTTTGTGCTCATCAGTTGGGTATCATTGGACTTAAATGTGAGATTGTAGATAATCTTGATAAAATAGGTGGACAGTGTATTGAACTTTATCCAGATAAACCAATTTATGATATTCCAGCCATACCAGAATGTACTGGAGAAGAGTTAACTAATAATTTAATTGAACAGATTAAACCGTTTAACTTCAATTTTCATTTAAGTGAAAGAGTTCAAGAAATTAAAAATATTGATGAAAAATGGTTTTTGAAAACTACAAATGGTAAAGAGTTTTTAGCTCCAAATATTGTGATTGCTGCAGGAGTTGGATCTTTTGAACCTAGAAAATTTCCAACAAATAGCGCCGATAAATTTGATGGTGATACAGTTTTATATTCTATTAAAGACAAAACTATTTTTAAAGACAAATCCGTAGTAATATTTGGAGGAGGAGATAGTGCATTAGATTGGGCAATAGAGTTATCTAAAAACTCAAACGTAACTTTAGTTCACAGAAGAGATGAGTTCAGAGGAGCGCAAGCAAGTGTTGATAAAGTAAAAGAACTTCAAGAAAAAAACAAAATAAGTGTTCTAACAAAGTGTTCTATAAAAGAAGTTAAAGGTAATGGAAAATTAGAAAGTGTAGAAATTAAAGACGAAGAAGGTAATTCAAAAGATATAAAAGCAGACTATGTGCTAGGTTTTTTTGGATTAATCATGCAACTCGGTCCAATATTAGAATGGGGTCTAAATATAGATAAAAAATTAATTCCTGTTAATACAGAAAATTTTGAGACAAATAAAAAAGGAATATTTGCAATAGGAGATATTTGCTCCTATCCAGGTAAACTAAAATTGATTTTATCAGGATTTCACGAAGGTGCTCTTGCTGCGAGAGGGTGTTTCAAATATGCAAAACCAAATGAAAAATATAGGTTCGAATTCACTACTTCATCTAAAACTGTTAAAGGAAGATTAGGTGTAAAAGAGTGATCGAACTTTTTTCAGCTGATACTCCTAATGGAAAAAAAGTTAGTATCATGCTCGAAGAGATTGGTTTCAAATATCAAGTTACTAATATTTCTTTGTCAGCTAAAGAGCAACTTTCTGCTAAGTTTAAAAAAATAAGCCCTTTTGGAAAAATTCCAGTTATCAAAGATCACGATAATAATGAGACTGTATTTGAAAGCGGCGCAATACTGATTTACTTAGCTGAAAAAAGCAAAAAATTTTACGATGAACAAGCTAGATTAAAAATAAATCAGTGGTTAATGGCTCAGATGGGTTTAATTGGGCCCATGATTGGTCAACACCACCAATTTCATCATTATAATCCTGGAAAAAGCGATTTTGGAGAAAAAAGATATTTTGAAATCTCCAAAAGAATTTATAAAGATTTGGATGATAGATTGTCTGATAGCAAATATTTAGCTTCTGACAATTATACTATTGCAGATATTGCTACATGGCCATGGATTGCAAGACATGACTGGCATGACATAGGTCTAAAAAATTATAAATACTTATGTAATTGGTATGAAACTATTGCAATAAGGCCTGCAGTAATAAAAGGATATAAATTTATGAATAAAGAGACTGAGATTCCTAAGCCTTAATCGTCAGCATAAACTTTTTCATCTTTTTCATGCTTTTCTTGTGCAGCTATACATAAAGTTGCAACTGGTCTTGCCATTAATCTTTTTAAACCAATTGGTTCTCCTGTATCTTCACAAAAACCATATGTTCCATCTTGTATTTTTTTAAGAGCTCCATCAATTTTTGTTATAAGTTTGATTTGTCTATTAATTGCTCTCATTTCTACATTCTTTTCTGTATAAGAACTCGCTTGATCAACTATATCTGCTGATGCACTGTTATCATCCATAGATGCTTGTGCAATTGCCTCATTATTTGATCTTTTGAGATCTTTCTTCCATTCATTTAATTTCAATTTAAAATACGCTAAATGCTTAGCACACATATATTTTTCAGTTTCTTTTGGAACGTAAGTTTTAGAGATCTTTACCATACTTAGTTTTTTGAATTTGGTGAATATATTCATGAATATTGGGGTGTCAAGGAAGGTTTAATTGTATAGATTGTAAAAAATGGCTTTAAATAAAAAGAATTTAAATAATTTATTTTACATATTTATTACATCCCATCTAATAATTTGGACACTCGTACCAACGTTTACAAATCATAATCTCCCATTAGATACTATTGAACATTTGGCATGGGGAAGTAATTTAGATTGGGGTTTTGATAAACATCCACCTCTAGTGGCTGTATTTCTTGAATTTTTTTATCAAATGTTTGGTCCACAAGATTGGGCGTATTATTTTCTAAGTCAAATTTTTGTAATTATAAGTTTTTTTATTATTTATAAATTTTCTATTGAAATATTTGATAATAAAATTTTAGGTTTTTTTTCTGTTTTAATAATAGAGTCGATTTTTTTTTACAATTTTACCACCCCAGAATTTAATGTAAATGTTTGCCAATTACCTTTTTGGTCATTGACCGTTTATTATTCTTGGAAAATATACAAAAATAATAAAATAAATTTTGTTGATTGCCTTTTGGTTGGATTGTTTGCTGGTTTTGGCTTTCTTTCAAAATACCTTTTTATATATCTATTAATTTCAATAGATCTTCTATTTATTTATTTAATTTTTATTAAAAAACAAAAGAAGTTTGATTTTAAATATCTGATTACTATTGAAGCTTTTATAATTATTCTAATTCCACATTTAATTTGGTTATTTAATAATGACTATGTCACTATAAAGTATGGTTTATCAAGGACGGGCGTTGAAGAAGCAAGCATGATAGATCATTTAAAATATCCAATTTTTTTTGTAGTTAAGCAAGTAGCGATTTTAATACCATTTTTTGTCTTATTATGGACTTTAGTAAAAAAAATTAAATTTAAACTAAATTTTAAAGATAAGAAGCTTATTTTTTTATTAGCGATTAATTTAATTCCAATTTGTTTAATGATAGTTTCATCTTTGATTTTAGGATCCAAAATAAGAACAATGTGGATGACGCCTTTTTATTTATTTTGGGGTGTTTTGTTTATTTATATTTTTCAATCTCAAATTAATTTTAAAAAAATAAATATTTTTTTGATATCATTTTTATTTCTATTCTTTTTATCTCCAGCTTTATATGGATATGTTTCTTTATCAAAAGACAATAAAAGAACAGACTATCCAGGTAAAGAGATTGCAGAATTAGTAGAGAGAAGATGGGGAAAAAACTTTATGAATGAAATTAAATATGTAGTTGGAGATGAATGGCATGCAGGAAATTTATCTTATCACATTTCCTCAAGACCTGTTTGGTATGAAACAATTAAAGGGAAAACTCATGAACTCGATCCGGATGGTGGAATAATTTATACGGGTAACGCAGATATTTTAAAAGAAATATGTCCGGGTGATTTTGGTAAAATTAAAAAACAAGGTTTTTGTATGATAGGTGTAAAAAATAGATGAAAAAAATTTTTATTTTAATTCCTATTTATAATGATTATGAATCTGTCTCTAAACTTATTAAAGAAATAAATTTTTGCATCAAAGATCTTGAAGCAGAATTTTCAATAATAGTTATTAATGATGCATCAAGTAACCAGCAAAATACAAAGCTAGAAAATATAGATTGTTTAAAAAATATTAAAATTGTTAATATGAAAGAGAATAGAGGACATGCAAGGTGTATTGCAACTGGCTTAAAATATATTCATGAAAAACTGGATTATGACTATATTATTCCAATGGATGGTGATGGAGAAGATAGACCTGAAGAAATAATAGAGTTCACAAATCAAATTAAAAAATTTACAAATAAGGCTATAGTGGGAAAAAGAGTAAAGAGAACAGAAAAATTAATATTCAAAATTTGTTATGAATTACATAAACTCATCACTTTCACTTTTACTGGAAAGTCAATTAAGTTTGGAAATTTCACATGTCTTCCAAAATCAACAGTCGAAAAAATGATCAATGAAAAAGCAACCTGGAACAGTTTTTCTGGATCACTGACTAAAGTTGAAAATGATTTAATAGAAATACCATCAACAAGAGGCACAAGATATTTTGGACCATCTAAAATGAGTTTTTTCAATTTAATAAAACATTCACTTTCAATAATTAGCGTTTTTAGAAGAACAGTTTTAATTCGATCTGCTTTATTTATTATTGTTTACATACTTTTAATTAAGAGCAATGCCTCAATTTTAACCTCAATGCCACTTTTGTTGTTATTGATTATGATCTATTCGGTCTCTAGCTTAGCCTTAAGAGAAAATATGGACGAATTTGATCAGGCTTTATCGAATATTGATAATATTGATACGGCTAAATAAAAAATATTTATCCCTAATTTTTATATGATAGTGCCATTAGCATTTATATCCTTATTTTTGGTAAGGAATAAAAATCGGCAGTATCTATTTTAGAAGAATACTGTCTTCTCATATTCCATTTTTTATGAACACCAGCACTTGCAAGACTTAGAGTTGCTCTACCATATCTATAATTTGTATTATCCATAGATCGCATTAGACTATTAATCTTTTCATCCTTTTCAGATGAGAACAAATTCTTCTTACTATCTGCATTTGACAATCCTGTAAGCATTACACCTGCTTTTTGATAACGATAACCGTTTTTAAATATACTTTCTAAGCTTGCAACAGCAGTTTTAACTGTTTCAATACTATTGTTTGTTGCAATTGGAAAATCAACCGTCTTTGAGTTTGAATAATATCCAAAGTTTCTTTGAAAAGGACTAGTTCTAACAAATACTGTAATTGCTTTTGCAACTAAAGACTCTGATCTAATTTTTTCAGATGCATTTAAACAATAATTTGCAACAGCTTCTTTTAATTCTTGGAAAGTCTCAATCCTTTTTCCAAAGGATCTTGATACAACACAACTTTTTCTTTTAGTTTGAGTAGTTTCGATATCAATACAAGGAACTCCTCTAAGTTCCATTGCAGTCCTTGAACTTAAAACATTTGAACTTTTTTTTATCCATGTATTTGATTTATTTTTGAGTTGTTTTGCATTGTAAATTCCATTTTTTTGATAAAATTTTGTAAGTTGTCTACCAACACCCCAAACATCATTAATTTCAACTTTCTCTAAGATTGGATCT
This sequence comes from uncultured Pelagibacteraceae bacterium, assembly GCA_902625715.1. GTDB lineage: Bacteria > Pseudomonadota > Alphaproteobacteria > Pelagibacterales > Pelagibacteraceae > Pelagibacter. The sequence continues at coordinate 45,386 of CACOCP010000001.1, forward strand.
AGATTTTCAATACCTATTAAACTTGTAACACCTGACTGTTTTTTCTTTGCAATATGATTTGCAACTTTGCTCAACGTTTTTGTTTTAGCAATTCCAATACTAGTTGGAATTCCAGTCCATTTTAAAACTGTTTGCCTGATTTCTCTTCCTACACTTTCAACCTCTATATCTGTATAATTTGATAAATCCATGAATGCCTCATCAATTGAATAAACCTCAATATCAGAGTTAAATCTTTTAAGGGTTCTCATTACCCTTCTAGATAAATCTCCATATAATGAATAATTTGATGAAAATACTTCTACTTTATTTCTCAAAATAATATCTCTTGCTTTAAAATAAGGTTCACCCATTTTAATCCCCAAAGCTTTTGCTTCGTTAGATCTTGAAATAATACAACCATCATTGTTAGATAAAACAACAACAGGTTTTTTTCTAATTCTTGGATTAAATAATCTTTCACAAGATACATAGAAAGAATTACAATCAACTAATGCTATTTTTTTAGAATACTGAGTGGATGACATAAGTTACTACTCCCCATATAAAAACATCTTGTTCTTCATCAATTAAAATTCTGTCTGTAAATTCTTTAGATCCAGATGTTAGAAATTTTTTATCTCTCTCTTGAACTAAAGTTTTAACAACAAGTTCGTCATGAACATTTGCGATAACAGTTGAAAAGTTTTTTGGTGTTAAGCTTTTATCAACAACTAATAAATCTCCATCGTTTATCCCAACGCCCACCATAGATTTTCCCTGAACTCTAATGATGAAAGTTGCTGGAACATTTTTGATCAAATGCACATTTAAATCGATATCTTCCTCGATATAGTCTGTTGCAGGCGATGGAAAACCCGCGCCAGCCTTATGTAAATAGTAAGGTACAGTTAGCTTCATAAATGTTCTTATTTTGTTCTAATTAATACATAAGTTTCAGAATAGTGTCAAATAGGTTGTATTTTGAGTCTGGAAGTGAATCAAAAGTGAATCAAAACAAGAACATTCAAACTATATTTTGTATGGTTGTGGAAAACTTTAACAACAAGTAGTTTATCAAAACAAAATGGAAAGTTTTAAAACATTAAAAGGCAGTTGTTGTTGTGGGAAAGTAACATATCAAATCAAAGACAAACCTATCATAACTCAAGCTTGTCACTGTAAAGATTGTAAAAAATCAACAGGATCATCATTTGTAATTCACACAATGGTATTTGAAGATGACTTTAGAGTTGATGGCAATGTTTCATCTACTGAACTGCCTACAGGAAGTGGTAAAGGAATGAGAGCTTACTTTTGTGTAATTTGTGGTGTTTACGTTTACTGTCAATACAATATTTCATCTGGTAAGGGTGGAAGGATTGCTGTTAGAACAGCTACTTTAGAAAACCCCATTACTCCTGATGCACATATTTTTGTTAAAGACAAAGACCCTTGGATTGATATAGTTAATAAGAATATTTGTTATGATGCAATGTATGACAGGGATAAAACTTGGTCTGAGGAAAGTTTAAAAAGATTAAAAGAAAAAATGAATTAATAAAAATGTTGTCTTTAAAAAAATTAACATGTCATTGTGGAGCAGTAGAAATACAGGTTAATCTTAATGATGACATTGATAAACTTAAAAGATGCAATTGTTCAATGTGTAAAAGAAAAGGAACTATGGTCGCAACAATCGAAAAAAAAGATTTAAAGGTTATTAAAGGAGAAAATAAAATTAAAGTTTATCAATTCAATACAAAAGTTGCTAAGCACCATTTTTGCTCAGAATGCGGAATTCAAACACATAATCAAAGAAGAAGTGATCCTAATACTTATGGTATAAATATGGGTTGCATAGACGATATAGAGGCGAATGAATTATTTAAATTTAAAACATTTATTAATGATGGTCAAAATCATATAAAGGATAGGAAATAAAATGAAAAAATTAATATGTCATTGTGGTGAAGTTGAACTTGAAATTAAAGAGTCTGAGGGAGCGCTAAATAAATTTTTAAGATGTAATTGCACACTTTGTAAAAAGAAGGGTTACATAATGACCTTTGCTCCTATAACAGATGTAAAAATTACAAAGGGTGAAGATAAACTTAAACTTTATCAATATCACACTAAAGTAGCAGAGCATTATTTTTGCTCAGAGTGTGGAATTTACACACATCACAAAATGAGAAGTAGACCAGATACATTTGGATTAAATGTTGGATGTATCGACGACATTGATCAGTTTAAATTAGAAAATGTCGGTTTGAATGATGGTCAAAACCATCCAATGGACCAAAAAAAATAAATTTAATGAACACCGTAAGTGATTGTTTTGATAAGGTAAAAACTGATTGTTTTAAATTTATAAAATCTCAAGAAACATCGAAAGAAAAATTTAAAGGAAAAGAAAAGATGTTAAAATCTTTCTTAATTCCTGCTTGTTTTTGGATAACATCAAAAACTAAAAGCAAAAATCCTTTTTTTTTAGGGTTAGTGGGTGGACAAGGAACAGGTAAAACAACAACTAGTTCAATATTAGAAATAATATTAAAAAAATACTTCAAATTGAATGTCTTTAAGATCTCAATCGATGATTTTTATAAAACAAGAGAAGAAAGATTAAAACTTTCAAAAAAAATTCATCCTTTATTGATGACAAGAGGTGTGCCAGGTACCCATGATATAAATATTATGTTAGATTTTTTTAAAAGATCAAAAAGTAGAAAATTTAAAGCTTTTAAGTTACCAAAGTTCAATAAAGCTATTGATAACAGATATAAAAAAAATCAATGGTATAGTTTAAAAAAAAGACCAGATGTAATTATATTTGAGGGCTGGTGTGTTGGTGCAAAAGCAGAGAAAGATAGTACCTTAAAAAAAAGTATAAATTCTATGGAAAAATCAAAAGATACAAAGTTGATATGGAGAAAATATGTAAATAATGAATTGAAATCAAAATATAAAAAATTATATGACCAATTGGATTGCTTAATATATTTAAAAGCTCAAAGTTTTTCCTTGCTTCAAAAATGGAGACTAATCCAAGAAAAAAAATTATGGTTAAAGAATAAGAATAAGAAAACTAAAAATAAAATTATGACAAAAGATGATGTACTAAGTTTTATGCAAACCTATCAAAGAGTAACTCAAAATATGTTTAAATTTGCTCCGAAATATGCATCAATCATTTTTAATTTAAATAGTGATCATCAAATAAAATCTGCAATATACAAAAAATAAATGAAAAAAATTTCTCTATCGTTTCTAATTTTTTTATTATTATATAATACTGCAAATGCTGTAAGTTTGTATCAAGCATTAAATGATACTTATAAAAATAATACCCAATTAAATGCAGAAAGAGAAAACATAAATGCTGCTGAGGAAGATATTAATATATCCCAAGCAGATTATATGCCTTCAATTTCTCTTAGCGGATCAAAAAGTTTTGAAAATACCAATGAGATAACAACTCAAAGTGGAACTGATACAAGTATTGATGACGTAAACCCCTTAAGTTCATCAATTAAATTGGAGCAAAAATTGTTTGATCAAGGAAGAGATTTTAATCATCAAAAGAATATTGTTGGGCTTGAACTTGCAAAAGCAAGACTTATAAAAAAAGAACAAGAAATTTTATATAGTGCAATAGATGCATTTACCGGACTTATTCTTGCAAGGGAAAAACTAAATATCAACAGACGAAATTTAAATTTGCTTATAAGACAAGTAGAAACTGACAAAGTAAGACTGGATAGAGGACAAATTACTATTACGGATTTATCACAATCAGAATCTTCATTAGCAGGAGCTCAAGCACAATTTACACAATCAAAAAGCGATCTTTTAATCAGTAAACTAAACTATGAAAATATTATTGGAAATATTGATGACCCCAGTAAATTAAAAAAATCTTCAAATTCAATTGTTAAAATTCCTGAAAATTTATCAAAAGCAGTTTCACTTTCGAAAGAAAATAACCCAGATATAAAAATTGCAGAACTAGAATTAATTCAATCAGAAAAGGATATAGAGATTTCAAAATCAGATTTGAGCCCAACAGCAAGTTTATCTTTAGAAAGATCTTATAATTATGATCTTAGCACTACTTATGACGAAAGAGAAAAGGATGTTTTAAAAGCAACTGTTAGTTGGCCGTTTTATTCAGGTGGAAAAAAACGTTCTAAAGTTAAAAAAGACTCAAATTTAAATTATAGAAAAAGATTATTACTGGAAGACACAATTAAAACTAATGAAACAAATGTTGCAAGTGCATGGTCAAGTTTAGAGGCCTCTAAAGGATTTTTAAATTCTGTTCGAGCACAAGTAAGAGCAGCTAATATAGCATTTGAGGGAATATCTGCTGAATATGAAAGAGGCTCTAGAACAACATTAGACGTAATCCAGTCTAATTCTCTACTTCTATCTGCCCAAATATCTTTAGCTAATTCAGAGAGAAATTATCTTCTTTCTCAATATAGCCTTCTTAAAGCTGCTGGGCTTTTAAACAAAAAGTATCTAAATCTTAAATAATCAGCCTTTTTAAAGATTTATAATTTATATATTGCCAATGAGAACAAAATGTGTACATTTGTTTTATGATTCGACTGTTAAAAAACGTAAAAAAAGAGGCAAAAAATGACGAAAAATAACCTAAAAGTGGTGAAATCCACAAAAGATAAAGAATTGGAAAATAAAGAAAAAAATAAAGCATTAGACGCAGCAATTAGCCAAATTACAGATAACTTTGGAAAAGGCTCTGTAATGAGACTTGGCGAACAAAAGGCTATGGATGTTGAGTCTATTTCAACAGGATCTTTAAGCTTAGATCTTGCGCTTGGAATTGGTGGACTTCCAAAAGGAAGAATTATTGAAATTTATGGACCAGAGTCTTCTGGAAAAACAACATTAGCATTACAAGTAGTTGCTGAAGCACAAAAAACTGGTGGTATTTGTGGATTTGTAGATGCAGAGCATGCACTAGATCCAGTTTATGCAAAGAAACTAGGTGTAAACACAGAGGAATTATTAATTTCTCAACCTGATACTGGTGAACAAGCTTTAGAAATTACTGATACATTAATTAAATCTGGCTCAATGTCAGTTCTTGTTGTCGACTCTGTTGCTGCATTAACTCCAAGAGCAGAAATAGAAGGAGATATGGGTGATACTCACGTTGGTCTTCAAGCAAGATTAATGTCTCAAGCATTAAGAAAATTAACTGGTTCAATTTCCAGAACTAACACGATGGTTATATTTATTAACCAAATTAGAATGAAAATCGGTGTTATGTTTGGAAGCCCAGAAACTACATCAGGTGGTAATTCTTTAAAATTCTATTCATCAGTTAGAATGGATATTAGAAGAATTGGAGCTATCAAAGATAAAGATAATATCATTGGAAATACAACAAGAGTTAAAGTGGTTAAGAATAAAGTTGCACCACCTTTTAAAGTTGTTGAGTTTGATTTGATGTATGGAAAAGGAATTAGTAAAGTAGGGGAACTAATCGATCTAGGTGCCAAGGCAGATATCGTTGAAAAGTCTGGCGCCTGGTACGCTTACAAAGGTGAGAAGATTGGCCAAGGTAGAGAAAACGCTAAAGTTTACCTTGAACAAAATCCAACAGCTGCTGCTGAAATTGAAATGGCAATTAGAGAAAAAGCTGGTGTTATTTCAAAGAAAATCGAAGGCAATCCTTTGAACGATGACAAAGTAGAAGCAGAAACAAAAGAAGAAGTTCCTACTAAAAAAAATTAGCAGAATAACTTTTAGTTATTAAAAAGGCGCTTGAAAGAGCGCCTTTTTTCCCTTCCAAGGTGTAGACAACATTCAAAAATGCTGTATTTTAAAAAAATATGGCAAAAACCTTAAACGAGATCAGAACTACATTCCTAGATTATTTTGAGAAAAATGATCACAAGATAGTTGAGTCTTCAAACTTAGTACCAAACAACGATCCTACCTTGATGTTTGCAAACTCAGGAATGGTTCAGTTTAAAAATGTTTTCACAGGTTTAGAAAAAAGAGATTATCAAAGGGCAACTACCTCTCAGAAATGTGTGAGAGCAGGAGGTAAACATAATGATTTAGAAAATGTTGGTTACACGCCAAGACACCACACATTTTTCGAAATGCTTGGTAATTTTTCTTTTGGCGACTATTTTAAAGAAAGAGCAATTGAACTTGCATGGAATTTAATCACTAAAGATTTTGGATTAGATAAAGATAGACTTTACGTTACTGTTTTTCATGAAGATGACGAAGCCTTCAATTTTTGGAAGAAAATTGCGGGTTTTAGCGATGATAAAATAATAAGGATTGCAACATCCGACAACTTTTGGTCGATGGGAGAAACGGGTCCATGTGGTCCTTGTTCAGAGATTTTTTATGATCATGGGGATCATTTATACGGTGGCCTTCCTGGAACCAAAGAAGAGGATGGGGATAGATTTATTGAAATTTGGAACTTGGTCTTTATGCAATTTGAACAAGTTTCAAAAGATAAGCGAATTAATTTACCAAAACCATCTGTTGATACAGGAATGGGCCTAGAGAGGATAGCAGCTTTACTTCAAGGCACACATGATAATTACGAAACAGATCATTTTAAAAAATTAATAAGCTCAATATCTGAATTTACAAAAGTTAAACAAGATGAAAAAAATTTATCAAGTTTTAGAGTAATTGCTGATCACTTAAGGGCTAGCTCATTTCTTCTTGCTGAAGGAGTATTGCCATCAAATGAAGGTAGAGGATATGTTCTTAGAAGAATTATGAGAAGAGGGATGAGACACTCACATTTATTAGGATCAAAAGAGCCTGTGTTTAATAAAATTTTTGACTTATTAAAAGATGAGATGAAAGGAAACTATCCTGAATTAGAAAGATCAGAAAATTTAATTAAAGAAACTCTTAAAATGGAAGAAGAAAAGTTTTTAATTTTGCTAGATAGAGGAATTAAAATTTTAAATGACGAGATTTCGAAAATTGAAAAGGTTTTACCAGGTAAAGTAGCATTTAAATTGTATGATACATATGGATTTCCATTAGATTTGACGCAAGATATTTTAAAAAATAAATCTTTAACTGTTGACCAAAATAAATTTGATGAATTAATGAAAAAAAGTAAAGAACTTGCTAAGAAAAATTGGAAAGGTTCTGGAGATACTTCTGAAGAAGAAATATGGTTTAGTATAAAAGATAAAATTGGTCCAACCGAGTTTCTTGGATATGAGTTTAATCATTCAGAGGGCGTTGTATTATCAATCATTAAAAATAATGAAGAAGTTAAAAATATTTCTGCTGGTGAAGAGGGTATAATTATTACAAATCAAACACCATTTTATGGAGAATCAGGTGGACAGGTAGGCGATCGTGGCACTATAGTGTCAGGAAATTCTATTTTTGAAGTTAATGATACCCAGAAAAAACTTGGTGATTTATTTGTTCATTATGGCACTTTAAAATTAGGAGATATTAAGATTACCGATGTTGTAGAAATGAAGATAGATGTTGAAAGACGGGATAACTTGAAAGCTTATCATTCTGCAACACATCTATTACATGAGTCATTAAGAAGAACTTTGGGCAAACATGTTATGCAAAAAGGTTCTTTAGTTGCACCAGACAGATTAAGATTTGATTTTAGCCATATGAAGCCAATAAGCGAAAGTGAGTTAGAAATTATAGATAAATTAGTCAATGAATATGTGCAAAATAAAACTGAAGTAACAACAAGAATAATGACACCAAAAGCTGCTATTGAAAAAGGTGCTTTGGCTTTTTTTGGTGAAAAATATGGAGATGAAGTAAGAGTGGTGTCTATGGGTGAGGAAAATAGCTCATATTTTTCTACTGAATTATGTGGAGGCACTCATGTAAAAAACACAGGCGATATTGGAACTTTTAAAACTATTAGCCAATCGTCAATTGCAGCAGGCGTTAGAAGAGTAGAGGCTTTAAGAGACAAACAGTTAGATGATTATTTAAAAAACAAACAAAAATTATCTGATCTAACAGCTGAAAAGGATGAGCAATCTATTAAAGAAATCTCAGAACAAATTATTAAAGCAGGAGGTAAACCAGATTTAAGTAGTAAAGATCCAAAAAGTTTAATTAAGGATCTTTCTAAACAACTTGAACTTCTTAGTGTTAAGTCAATACTGGAGGATAAAAATAAAAATATAATAAAAGATGAAAAAATACAGGGCGTAAAAATAAGATTACAAAAGGTTGATGGATTGCCACCAAAAGATTTGAGAAAATTAGTTGATAATGGAAAAAAAGAATTAGCAGAAGGTATTGTAATTGTATTTGCTAACAAGGACGAAAAAGTAGGGTTGGCAGTTGGTATTACAGACAGTCTGATTGAAAAATATGATGCTGTAAAATTTGCAAAATTGGGTTCTGAAATAATTGGTGGAAAAGGTGGTGGGGGAAGAAAAGATTTTGCTCAAGCCGGTGGTAGCGATGCTAGTAAAATTAATGAAGCTATAGGTAAATTAAAAGAACTAATTTAGTTTTTTTCAATAAACTCAATTATTTTTTCACTAGATAATTTATCTATAGAAGTACTTTTTAAACTACAATCATAGATAACACTATTGTCATTCAAAGGTTGAAATTTTTTTGATGAATTATTGTAGAAGATATAATTTTTATTATCTGAAAAAGATAGCATATGTGAAATACCATTATCAATAGTTATATTAAATTTGGTTAAGGACCCAAGAGCTGTAACAAGCATAGGTTTCTTGAATTCTGCATTCGATTGATGTTCTGGAAAATAAGCTTTTTTTACATTTTTCTTTATTTTTGAAATTAATTCTTGAAATTTATCCTCAATAAAAAAAGTAGGAATGAATTTATCTGAATAATAATTAGCAACCTTAATAATTTCATCATAATTTATTTCTTTAATTCTTGTTGGATGGCCTGCTGTAATTGAAAAACCAATATAATTTTCATCAGGAATTAATTTTTTTGCTTCGTTAATAAAAGTATTTGGAATAGAAATTTTATAACTTGGTTTTGTGTTTAATTTTTTTATTTTATTAAAATAATCAATTATTCTATTTACAAAAATTTCTCTCTTTCTCATGAATGTAATAGGCTTACTCATCAAATAGTTTAAGCATGGAGAAACATAGTATTTATGGGGTATTTTTCTATAAATTAAAGTATTTTTAAATCTTGTCTGATTATCAATTATTAAGTCAAATTCATCAAATTCAAAATTTTTAATAACATCTTTGGATACTTTCATATGATGATCTCTAAACCCAAAATGTTCTGGAAAACTTTTAACAGTAATTAAATTATCAGGCTTATACTCTTGAAGTTTTGTATCAAACCAAAAATTTCCTAAATCAGTTGAAAAATAAAAAAGTTTTTTAGGTTTAAGGTTGTCGTTTATATAATTGAGCGTTGGTATGGAAGTGAGCGCATCACCTATACCACCGCCAGTGTTAATAAATAGAATATTATTTAATTTATCCAATTAATTTAGTTTTTTTTCTAAATTTGATTTTATTACTTCTAAAAACTGATTTGTAGTTAAGTATTTATTTGAAGGACCAATTAATATGGCTAAATCTTTAGTCATATGGCCTTCTTCTACAGCATCAATACACACCACCTCTAAACTTTGAGCAAATTTAATAAGCTCTTCATTATTATCTAATTTTCCTCTGTGAGCTAGTCCTCTAGTCCATGCAAAAATTGAGGCAATTGGATTTGTTGAAGTTTCTTTTCCTTGCTGGTGCATTCTATAATGACGAGTGACTGTTCCGTGTGCAGCTTCTGCTTCCATAGTTTTTCCATCAGGTGCTAAAAGCACACTTGTCATAAGTCCTAGAGATCCATATCCTTGTGCAACAGTATCAGATTGAACATCGCCATCATAATTTTTACAAGCCCAAATATATTTACCACTCCATTTCATTGCGCAAGCAACCATGTCATCGATTAATCTATGTTCATAAATAATATGGTTTTTTTCAAACTCAGATTTAAACTCATGCTCGTAAACTTTCTGAAAAATATCTTTAAATCTTCCATCATATTTTTTTAAAATTGTATTTTTCGTTGATAAATAAACAGGCCATTTTTTAATTAATCCATAATTGAAACAAGACCTAGCAAAATCTTCTATCGATTTATCTAAATTATACATTGAAAGTGCAATTCCTGGACCTGGAAAATTGAATACTTCATATTTTTTTTCATCACTACCATCCTCTGCTGTCCATTTGACTTCAAGCTTACCTTTGCCAGGTACTACAAAATCTGTTGCTCTATATTGATCCCCGAAAGCATGTCTTCCTATAATTAATGGATCAGTCCAAGATGGAACTAGCTTTGGAATATTTTTACAAATAATTGGTTCTCTAAAAACTGTTCCTCCAATAATATTTCTTATAGTCCCATTTGGAGATCTCCACATTTTTTTGAGACTAAATTCTTTAACTCTTGCTTCATCTGGAGTTATTGTTGCGCACTTTATTCCAACACCATTTTTTTTAATTGCATTTGCACAATCAATAGTTATTTGATCATCCGTATCATCTCTACTTTTCATACCGAGGTCGTAATATTCAATTTCTAAATCAAGATAGGGGAGAATTAATTTATTCTTGATAAACTCCCAGATCACTCTTGTCATTTCATCACCATCCAATTCAACAACTGGATTTTTTACCTTTATTTTACTCATTTTTTTGATGTATCTTATTAATTGAATTTCTGCATTTTATATACATATTAATCAAAATTTATCAATTAATCGAGTTAGCTATGTTTGAGAAAATATTCCCAAAAATTCATAACGAAGGTTACAAATTTATTGTAATTTTCGTCTTTGCAACAATAGTATTGTATTTCATTCATGGATTTTTAGGTTTTGTTGGTTTAGTTTTATCTATCTGGTGTTATTATTTTTTCAGAGATCCAGAGAGAATTTCAATTGGTGATGAAGATTATCTTACAAGTCCAGCTGATGGAGTTGTTCTTCAAGTTTTTGAGACTAATGGTCCAAAAGAACTTGGTTTAGAAGATAGAAAATTTACCAAAGTAAGCATATTTATGAATGTATTTGACTGCCATGTTAATAGAATTCCGTGTTCAGGAAAAATTACAGAAATTTTGTATAAACCTGGAAAGTTTATTAATGCGTCTTTAGATAAAGCAAGTGAAGATAACGAGAGAAATTACTACAAATTAAACAATAAATTTGGTGAAGATATTATTGTAGTTCAAATAGCAGGTTTAGTTGCAAGAAGAATTGTAACAGAAACCTCAGTAGATCAAGATCTCAAACAGGGTGATAGAATAGGAATGATTAGATTTGGAAGTAGAGCTGATTTATATTTTGAAAATTATAAACCTTTAGTCAAAGTCGATCAAAAAATGATAGCAGGTGAAACTTTAATAGCCAAAAGGTAGCATGGAACAATCAAAAGAAAATTTAAAGTTAGTATCGAATAAAAATTCGAGAATAATATTACCTAATATTTTAACACTATTTGGTGTTTGTATTGGTTTAAGTTCTATTAAATTTGCTTTTGATGGGAATTTTGAACTAGCAATTATTGCTGTAATTGTTGCAGGAATTATTGATGGCTTAGATGGCAGAATTGCAAGACTGATAAAAGCTACATCAAAAGTTGGAAAAGAACTTGATAGTTTGACTGATGTAATAAGCTTTGGCGTTGCACCTGCTTTTATAATGTATTTTTGGTCATTAGTTGAAATTGGTAGGTTAGGTTGGTTGGTTGCATTAATTTATGTTGTCTGTGTAGTATTAAGGTTAGCAAGATTTAATGTTTCATCCAGTGAAGAACCATCATGGAAAGATAATTTTTTTGTTGGTATACCATCTCCTGCAGGCGGGATTTTAGTTTTAATGCCCTTAATTTACAGTTTAAGTGAATTTCAAATATTTAATCCTAACTACCAAATTTTAGTACCATCACTATTTATTATAATTTCAATTCTATTAATTAGTAAAATTCCAACCTACTCATTAAAAAAAATTGTAGTTCCTAGGAATACTACGATTTTTCTTTTATTTTCTGTTATACTATTTTTTGGTCTCTTATTTATTTATACTTTTAATACAATTGTAATTGCAGGAACAGTTTATTTATTACTTATCCCGGTAAGTGCGTTTCATTTCTATTCTATTTTAAAAAGTAAGAAAATTGAGGAAATTGAAGATATTGAACATCATGAAGATGTTTTGTAATAAAAATTAATTGAAAAAAAATAAAATCTCAAAAAATTGGATAATTAAGCAAAAAAGAGATATCTACGTAAGACAATCAAAACTAGAAGGTTATCGTTCTAGAGCAGTTTATAAACTTCAAGAGATACAAGCAAAGTTTAAAGTAATTAATAATGGCATGTCCATAGTTGATCTTGGAGCTGCGCCTGGAAGTTGGAGTGAGTTTATTTCTAGAAAATTCAAAAATATAAAGCTAGTCGCAATTGATCTTAAAGAATTAGACAAAATTGAAAATGTTACCCTTATAAAAGGTGATTTTACAGATGAGATCACTCAAAAAAAAATTGAAAAGAATTTTGATGAAAAAATCGACTTAGTTGTTTCTGATATGGCGGTAAATACCACCGGCAATAAAAATGTAGACTCACTTGTAACAGGCGAGTTAAGCATTGAGGCCATGAATTTTTCATTTAAAATTTTAAAAAAAAGTGGCATTTTTGTCTCAAAAATCTTTATGGGGTCAAGTTTTAATGAAATTGTTGATAGTGCCAAGAAGAATTTTAAAGAATTTCATGTTTATAAACCTTCCTCAAGCAGAAAAGAGTCTAAAGAAAATTTTATAATCTGTAAAAATTTAAGGTAGTCACCTTTTAATTTTTAAAGAATCGTTTATACAAGGACATGGAAATCATTAAAGAAGCACTCACATTTGATGACGTAACTTTAGCACCTAATTATTCACAGGTGCTGCCATCAGAGGTTAATACATCAACCAATCTATCAAAAAATTTATCTCTAAAGGTACCTTTGTTAACATCTGCCATGGACACAGTTACAGAATCTAAAATGGCAATTGCGATTGCCGAACTTGGAGGTATTGGAGTTATACACAGAAATTTGACCATCGAACAACAAATTTCAGAGATAAGAAAAGTTAAATCAAAAAAATTTCTTGTCGGAGCAGCTGTTGGAGCTAGTCCACGGGAACATTTAAGAGCACAAAAAATTTTAAAAGAAAATTTAGATTTAATAGTTGTTGATACTGCACACGCACACACAAAAAAAGTGGGAAACATAATTAAAAAAATTAAAAAACTAAAACCTAAAAAAACTACTTTATGTGCAGGAAATGTTGCAACCGCTGAAGCTGCAAAATACCTAATTAAATTAGGTGTAGATATTATTAAAGTAGGTATTGGTCCAGGATCAATTTGTACAACAAGGTTAGTAGCTGGAATTGGTGTCCCCCAACTAAGTGCTATTTTAAGTGTTAAAAAAGGAATGGGAAAAAGTAAATGCACTCTTATTGCTGATGGTGGAATAAAATTTTCAGGAGACATTGCTAAAGCTTTAGCAGCTGGTGCTGATGCTGTTATGATTGGATCTTTATTTGCAGGAACTGATCAAGCTCCAGGTAAAATTATAAAAAGGAGTGGAAAATTATTTAAAAGCTTTAGGGGAATGGGTTCTATTGGTGCAATGAATAAAGGATCAGCCGACAGATATTTTCAAACTAAGCAAAAAGATACCTCGAAATATGTTGCTGAAGGAGTTGAGGCATTTGTAAAATATAAAGGATCAGTAAATAAAATAATTTATCAATTAGTTGGAGGGCTAAAGTCATCCATGGGATACCTTGGATCACCTAGAGTTGTAGATTTAAGAAAAAAACCTAAATTTGTAAAGATAACCAAAGCTGGATTTTATGAAAGTATGGTACATAATATAGACGAATTAAAAAAATGATTTTAAAAATATTCACTTTTTGTATATTTATACTTGGTCTAAGCTCAATAACTAATGCAAGCGAAAATAATTTTTACGACAAAGGTAAGAAATTATTTGATGAAGGAAAATATGAAGAATCAAAATTTCAGTTTGAAAGAAGCATTGTATACAATCCAAAACATTCAAATTCTTATCTTTATTTAGGAAAAATTTTTAAAATAGAAAAAAATTCCAGAGAGGAAGAAAAAAACATTAATACTGCACTGTTATTAGATCCAAAAAATGAGGAGGCAATGTATATTTTAATTGATCTAGAATTAGAAAGGTCAAATTTTTCAAAAGTTCAAGATTTAAAAAAAGATTTTAAGAAAATCTGTAATACATTGTGTGAAAAATTAACTTTTATAGATACAAGACTTAAAGATTTCGAAAAAAAAGATGCTTCTTGAGAACAGTCTTAAGAAAATCTTGATTATAGATTTTGGTTCACAGTTTACTCAACTAATAGCAAGAAAAGTCAGAGAACTTGGGGTTTATTGTGAAATTATCAGCCATCACAAATCAAATAATATTAAACTTTTAGATAAAAATATTAGTGGGCTTATATTGTCTGGAGGGCCTTTAAATGTTTATCAAAGTAAAAAGGTAAAATTTAATAAGAATTTACTGAATTTTAATATTCCAGTACTTGGAATATGTTTTGGTCATCAAATAATATCAAAAGAGCTAGGTGGCAAGGTCAACCAATCAAAATCAAGAGAATTTGGTTTAGCAAAAGTTAAAAAAATAAGAGAGAGTGAACTTACAAAAAATTTTTTTACAAAAAAAGAAAATAATGTCTGGATGAGTCACGCAGATGAGGTTACCAAATTACCAAAAGATTTTAAGGTAATAGGAAAAACAAATAATGCAAAATTTTGTATAGTTGAAAACTCGAAGAAAAAATTATTTGGTATTCAGTTTCATCCGGAAGTAACTCATACAAATAGAGGAAAAATCATCTTAAGAAATTTTGTATTTAAAATTTGTAAAATTAAAAGAAATTGGTCCTCTAAAGATCAAAAATTAAAACTTATTAATCAAGTTAAAACTCAAGTCGGTAATTCAAAAGTTATTTGTGCACTTTCGGGCGGTGTAGATAGCAGTGTTGTTGCAAAATTATTATCGAATGCAATTGGTAAACGACTAACTTGTATATTTGTAAATACAGGACTTTTAAGAAAAGATGAGGAAAAGCAAGTTGTTCATACATTTAAAAAACGTTTTAAAATTAATTTAGTTTATGTGAATGCTGAAAAACAATTTTTAAATAAATTAAAAAATATTACAGATCCTGAAAAGAAAAGAAAAATAATTGGGAATTTATTTATTAAAATTTTTGATGATTACGCAAAAAAAATCAAAAATGTTCAGTTTTTAGCTCAAGGAACTTTATACCCAGACTTAATTGAGAGTAAATCTGTAACTGGAAGTCAAACATCAAAAATTAAATCCCATCATAATGTTGGAGGACTACCAAAAAAAATGAATTTAAAATTAGTGGAGCCTTTAAAATATTTATTTAAGGATGAGGTTAGAAAATTAGGACTAGAGCTTGGATTAGATAAAGAGATTATATCAAGACATCCTTTTCCAGGTCCTGGTTTAGCTATTAGAATCCCAGGAAATATAACAAAAGAAAAAATCAAAATTTTAAAAGAAGCCGATCATATTTTTATAGATGGATTGAAAAAAAATAACCTTTACCATAAAATTTGGCAAGCCTATGCTGCTTTGCTACCTGTAAAAACTGTTGGAGTGATGGGTGACAATCGAACATATGAATATTTGTGCTTGTTAAGAGCAATAACATCAGAAGATGGTATGACTGCAGATTTTTTTAAATTTGAAAAATCTTTTTTACAGAACATTTCTAACCAGATAGTAAATAATATCAGAGGAATTAATCGGGTAGTATATGATGTCACTTCTAAACCACCTAGCACCATTGAATTAGAATAATAAGAATGTATTAATTAATGACACAATATGTGCATAATACTTTATTAAATTATTATATCTAAAGAAACTAAATGTTCGATAAAGTTAAAAAAATAAAACAAAAAAAAAATAAGACAAAAATTGTTTGTCTAACAGCATATTCAAAAAATATTGCAGAAGAAGTAGATAAATTTACAGATCTTATTTTAGTCGGAGATTCGCTTGGATCGGTTCTTTATAATTACAAGTCAACCAGACAAGTCTCACTTGAAAAAATGATTGAACACTCAAAAAGTGTTAGATTAGGTGTTTCTAAAAGTCTGATGATTGTAGATATGCCATATAATACTTATAGAAATAAAGCTGAAGCTTTAAAAAACTGTAAAAGAGTAATGAAACAAACAAAATGCGATGGAGTAAAATTAGAAGGTGGACTTAGAATTAAGAAAATAATTAAACATTTAATTAAAAACAAAATACCTGTTTTAGGCCATCTTGGTATAACCCCTCAAACAGTTAGGGGAAAATTTAAATCAAAAGGAAAGTCTGCACGTGAAAGAAATCGTCTTTTAAGTGATGCTGTGCTTTTAGAAAAATCTGGAGCATTTGCAATAGTTCTTGAATGTGTAAAGAGTGATTTATCAAAAGATATTACTAGAAAAATTTCAATCCCGACAATTGGAATAGGATCATCTAATAATTGTGATGGCCAAATTTTAGTCACTGATGATATTTTAGGACTAACTCAATCGAAAATAAAATTTGTTAAAAAATATATTGATTTAAGACGTTATATACGAGAAGGAATTAAGAAATTTACAAAAGAAGTTAAAAGCAAAAAATATCCTAGTAAAAAATATTCTTATTAAAAATACTGCTTAAATTTCTCATTTATATTTATTATCTCTAAATCTACCATTCCACCAATTATTAATTGAATGGCTACTAGCAAAATAAACCCTAGACCTACATAGGCAATCCATAAATGTTTTTGAATATAATTTGCTAAGTATGTCGCTAGAGCACCAGTTAATACTACTGATAAAACTAATCCAAATATCATAAATCCAAAGTTACCTTTTGAGGCTCCAACGACACCAATAACGTTATCAAAGCTAATTGTAATATCAGCAAATAGAACTTTGTAGATACTTTTAATAAATGAAGGTTCCATTGATTTCTTTTTTGGTGATTTAACTTTTTGAATTTCAAATAAATCTTTTCTTAAATCATTTACAATCCAAATTAGAAGTAAACCTCCTAAAATTTTGATAAAATAGAATTTAAAAAGGTATGTAGCAAATATTGCAAAAACCACTTTAAAAACAAGCGCACCGACCACACCCCAAAAGATAATTTTTTTTCTGTTTTTGGGAACAAAGTTTGCAGCAATTAATCCAATTATAATTGCATTATCTGCAGCTAAAATTATATCAATAAAGATTATTTGTAATAATATTAAGGATTGCTCTATCAATTTAAAATTTTTACTTTTTTATGAGTATAAAATACAATTTATAAAAAAATTCAATTATTATGCTAATTAAAATTTTTTCTGTATTGCTTCAGTTATATTATCTGTAAAAGGTTTGTTAATACTTGGATTTTTCACCTGCTATAACAGCTTTAAGTTGATCATATTCTTCACAACCGCAACCTTTTAAAACCTCAAGTCTTTCCACAGCAAGGTTATGTCTATTTGTTGCAACATATAATTCACCTAAATATTCGTTTATACCTTTATGTTTTGGATCAATAGCTAAACCTTGAAGGTAATATTTTTCACCGTTCTTAAAATCTCCCAGCTTTCTTGTTGTAAAACCTAAATAGTTTAGAGTGTCGGCTTTATTTGGTTTATTTTTATTTGACATCACTAAAAATTTTAAAGCTCTCTCATATCTTTTCTTTGCTTTATCTACTTTTCCATCTATTTCATACTTTTTTGCAGCTTTTATAAGTTTTACTGCTTTATCATAACTGGATTTAGTATCTGAGCTTGATGATGAGGAACCTGCAGCAAATGAATTGCTTGATAATCCCATAGTTAACAAAAGAACAACAAAAATTTTTTTCATTTTTTAAATTTCTCCATTTTATTTAATGCTTTTAGTTCAAGACCATTTTCCAACAAGTTTCTCTTGATTAACCTTGCTGTATCTAATGAACTAAGATTATCACCATGTATGCACACAGAGTCTATTTCGCAAGGTATCTGCTTCCCACTGTGACAATTAAGTGACTGATTTTTTACCATGTTTAATACATGTTTTTTAGCTTCCTCAGGGTCGGTAATAAGAGCATAAGATTTTTTTCTAGAAACTAAGTTTCCATCATCTTCATAGTTACGATCAGCGAAAATTTCACATGCAATGTTCATATTTAATTTTTTTGCAGCTATTTCCATTTTCGAACCAGTTGGAACTAAATAAATAATATCATCACCAATTTCATGAATAGCTTTTGCAAGAGTGATTGCTAAATCTAAATCTTCACATGCCATATTATTTAATGCACCGTGTGGTTTAATATGCGTAACTATTTCTCCATGATCTGATGCAATTTTTTGTAAAATCTCATATTGATCTAATATTAATTTTCTTATTTCATTAGATGATAAATTCATTCTTTTTCTTCCAAAATTTTCTGGATCATTAAAGGATGGGTGGGCACCAATACTTACATTATTTCTTTTTGATATTTTAATAACATCATTCATCGTTTCTTCATCGCCAGCATGATAGCCACAGGCTATATTTGCTGAATTTACTATCTCGAGTAAATCAGGATCATGTTTATTCGAATGATGTTTAGATTTTTCACCTAAATCACAATTTATATTAATTTCCATAGCAACAAAGTTTAAAGTATAACATGGCATGATAAAAAATATATCAAATCTTGGTGACGCAGCAGTTTACTGTGATTTTGGTGATGAAGTTAATAAAGAAATAAATTCAAAAGTAATAAATTATTTTCAAAATTTAAAAGACTTTAAGTTTGAGGGGATTACAAATTTAACTCCGTCTTACAACAAGCTAATAGTTTCATTTGATTTATCAATTACTAATTTTGAAAAAACTAAAAAAATTATTGAAAACTTAGAGATAAAAAAAAATCACAGTATATCAAAAAAAAAAATTCAAATTCCGATATGTTGTGAGAAAGAATATGCATTGGATCTTAAAAAACTTGAGAGAAAATTAAATAAACCAACTGATGAAATTTTAGAAACATTTTTTTCAAAGGAATATTTCTGTTATATGACAGGTTTTATTGCAGGCATGCCTTTCTTAGGAGATATAGATAAGAATTTACATGCCAAAAGATTAGAAACTCCAAGAGTTAAAGTTCCTAAAGGTTCAATAGGTTTAACAGAACAATTTTGCAATATTTATACCTTTGAAAGTCCAGGTGGTTGGAATATAATTGGCAATACACCCTTAAATGTTTTTAATTCACTTAATGAAGATAATCCAAACTTAATTAATCCAGGCGACACTGTTAGTTTTTTTAAAATCAATAAAGAAAAATATAAAAATTATAATGAGTGAAAATTTTTTCAAAGTCATAAGAGCAGGGATCAATACAACTTTTCAGGATTTAGGTAGAAGTAATCTAAATCATATTGGAATTCCAATAAGTGGCGTAATGGATAAAAGAAATTATATTATAGCCAACAAAATTTTACAGAATGTTCCAAGCCATCCAATAATAGAATTTGCATATCAAGGACCAAAATTAGTGTATTACGGCGAGCCTTTAAATATATTAGTCTCAGGAGACGTAAAATTTAAAATTTTTAAAAATAAAAATGAGATTGAGGGTAAATGTTATGAAATAATTACATTAGAGGATCATGATGAAATTGATTTAATTTCAACAAATAAATCTGTTTATGGTTATTTGGCAATTGGAGCTGACCTTAACATTGATTATCAATGGAAAAGCTGCTCTATAAACACAAAAGCTAATATCGGCTCAAATAATGGTAAAAAACTACAAGATAATCAAAAGATTGAAGTTTCAAAAATTAAAGAATTATCAAGAAGAAAATTAGATCACATTAATTCTAAAATTGAAAATATAAGAGTTATAAAAGGAACTAATTTTCATTATTTCTCTAAAGAATCCCAAGCTAATTTTTTTAAAAAGGAATATAGCGTGACCAAACTTACAGATAGAATGGGAATGCGTTTAGAGGGACAGCGATTAGACAATATTGTTAATACCAATATTAAATCTGAAGGGCTTGTAAAAGGAGTTATACAAATTCCAGCTGATGGTAATCCTATTATAATGCTTGCAGATCATGGTACGATTGGCGGATATCCAAAAATAGCTACTGTTATTAGTGCTGATTTCGATAAACTCTCACAATTAACACCTGGATCAAAAATAAAGTTTAAAGAAGTTAATTTAAAAGATGCAGAAACAATTTTTAAATTATATGAAATGGAAACAAATAATATAATTTCAAAAATATTGTGAATATAATTT
Source organism: uncultured Pelagibacteraceae bacterium (assembly GCA_902625715.1). GTDB lineage: Bacteria > Pseudomonadota > Alphaproteobacteria > Pelagibacterales > Pelagibacteraceae > Pelagibacter. Next base: position 65,805 of record CACOCP010000001.1, read on the forward strand.
CAAAAATACCAGGACCATTATTAGTATTTTTAGGTGCCTGTAGCCTTAGTTTTGGCGGTATGATTGTAAAGTCATTTGAAGGATCAACTTTATGGCAAATATTATTTTGGAGATCTCTTTTTTTTATAATTGTAGTATTTTTATTCTTAATAATTTCTTATAAACAAAAAATTTTTAGTGTACTTATTAAATCAGGTATTCCAGGTTTATTTGGTGGTTTAATTCTAGCAATAGGCTTTGCAAGTTATGTTTTTGCAATGTACAATACTACTGTAACAAACACTAATTTTATAATTCAGACACAAACGATATTTCTTGCTGTATTTGGATATTTATTTTTAAAAGAAAAAATATCCAAAATCACTTTAGCTTCAATCATACTAGCAATAGCCGGTATAATCATGATGGTAGGTAATTCTTTATCTCCTGGAGAAATGTCCGGAAATATAGCTGCATTTTTAATGCCAATTTCATTCGCAATTTTAATTTTAGTAGTCAGAAAATATCCAGATGTTGACATGGTCCCACTTCAACTTGTAGCAGGTATTTTTGCAATGATTATTGGATACTTGATGTCACCAACTATTGCAATTTCCAGCCATGATATTTTTCTCGGATTTTTAGCTGGTTTTTTTCAATTAGGTTTTGGATTTATTTTTATTACAGTTGGTGCAAGATCAACACCTTCCGCATTTGTTGGAATTATTATGCTTACTGAGGCAGTTCTTGGACCTCTTTGGGCATGGATGTTTGTTAATGAAAACCCTTCATTCATTGTTTTAATTGGTGGGTCCGTAGTTATATTCGCAGTTCTATTACAGTTTTTATCTTTATTTTTTCAAAAAAAATCTGCATAAATATTTATATTTTTCAATAAATTGTGTTATAATATTTTACGGGAGAGACTACTTAATGTAGCGCCGAAGGAGCAAATACCCAATAATCTCTCAGGCAAAAGGACCGTAAGTATTAACTCTGGAAAGAGATTAAGTTCTCGCCGAAGGAGCAAAACTCTCAGGCAACAAGACAGAGGGGATTAAAGAGTTAATATGAATAAAAAAACACCTTTATACAATTTACATATCCAACATGGTGCAAAGATGGTTGAGTTTGCTGGTTATCAAATGCCCATACAATATAAGAGTGGAATAATCCAAGAACATAAATTTACAAGAGAAAATGCTGGTATATTTGATGTATCACATATGGGACAGCTATTTATAACTGGTTCAGATCAGCTTACAGAGAATCTTGAAAAAATATTTCCAGTTAATTTAAAAAATTTAAAGACAAATCAAAGCAAATATTCTTTTTTAATGAATGAGCATGGAGGAATTTATGACGATTTAATTATTACTAAATTAAAAGATAGTTACTTAATTATTTTAAATGCAGCATGTAAAAAGCAAGATTTTGAAATTATAAAAAAAAAATTAGATGACAAATATGAGATAAATTTAGATGAAAGCCTATCTTTGATTGCGATACAAGGACCAAAAGCAAAAGATGTATTAGGAAAGGTAGTCTCAAATATAAATAATCTTAAATTCATGAATGGAGGGGAATTTGAATATGATAATTCAAATATTTACATAACAAGATCTGGTTACACTGGTGAAGATGGTTTTGAGATCTCTATAGATAACCAAAAAGCTGAAAAATTTGTTGATCGATTAATTAATTATGGTGCTAAACTCATAGGACTTGGTGCAAGAGATACGCTAAGATTAGAAGCTGGATTATGCTTATATGGTAATGATCTTGATGAAAAAACAAGTCCAATCGAGGCAAACCTGAAGTGGGCAATACCGAAATCTAGAGTTGATAGTAATTACCCTGGTTCAGATATTATAAAAAAACAAATTGATGATGGAGTAAAGACTTTAAGAGTAGGAATCAAACCTGAAACAAGAGTTATAGCAAGAGGAAATACTAAAATTTTTGATCAGAACGATAAAGAAATAGGTAAAGTTACAAGTGGTACATTTGGACCAAGTGTTGAGTGCTCAATTGCAATGGGTTATGTCGAAAACAATTATTCACCAACAAATACAAAAATCTTTTTAGAAGTCAGAGGGAAAAAAGTTCCAGCTAATGTTTGTGATTTGCCATTTTATAAAAAAAACTATGTAAAAGGAGAAAAAAATGTCTGAGGCTAAGTTTTCCAAAGAGCATGAATGGATTACACTAGAGGGTGAGGTTGCAACTATTGGTATTACAAAACATGCAACAGAAATGTTAGGAGATATAGTGTTTGCTGAGTTGCCAGAAAAAGGCACAAATGTTGAAAAAGATGGAACTGCTGGCGTGGTAGAATCTACAAAAGCCGCAAGTGACGTTTACACACCTATCAGTGGAGAAGTAGTTGATATAAACCAAAATATAGTAGATGACCCTGCAAAAATTAATGAAGATCCCGAGGGTGCTGCATGGTTTTTTAAATTAAAAATAAAAGACGCCTCTGAATTAGATTCTTTAATGAACAAAGAGGAGTATGAAAAATTTGCAAAGGAGACATCAAGTTAATGTTACATAATTCACAGAAAGACTTTATAGGAAGACACATTGGTCCTTCAGATAATGACCAACAAAAAATGCTTAAAGATCTTAATTTTAAATCATTAGATGATCTTATAAATAGTACTGTTCCAGAAAAAATACAGTTTAAAGGTGAATTAAATATTGGTGATTCAAATTCAGAATACGAAGCACTTAGAAAATTAAAAGCAATCTCAAAAAAAAATCAAATTTACTCAAATTTTATTGGTATGGGATATTACGGGACTTATACACCATATGTAATTTTAAGAAATATTTTAGAAAATCCGGGCTGGTATACATCATACACACCTTATCAGCCAGAAGTAGCACAAGGAAGATTAGAGATGCTACTAAACTTTCAACAAATGGTTGTTGATCTTACAGGGATGGATATTGCAAATGCATCTTTACTCGATGAAGGTACTGCAGCAGCAGAGGCCATGGGCTTAAGTCATAGACTTAACAAAAGTGATAGTAATTTAGTTTTTATTTCAGAGAATTGTCATCCACAAACAATCGACGTTGTTCAAACTAGAGCAGAACCTATGGGTCTTAAAGTTCTTGTTGGAAATGAGGATAAAGTTTTAGATCAGCTAAAAGAGGATGTTGTTTGTGGAATTTTACAATATCCAGGAACTTTGGGCGACATTAAAGATCCCAGTGAACATATAAGTAAAATTCATAAAAAAAAATGGTAAAGCAATCTTGGCTTGTGATTTATTGGCACTTGCAAAACTAAAAACACCAGGAGAACTTGGTGCAGATATAGCGGTTGGTAGCTCTCAAAGATTTGGTATTCCAATGGGTTATGGAGGACCGCATGCAGCTTTTTTTGCAACAAAAGATGAATTTAAAAGATCAATGCCTGGTAGAATTGTAGGTGTTTCAGTTGATAGACATGGAAATAAGGCTTACAGGTTATCACTACAAACTAGAGAGCAGCATATCAGAAGAGATAAAGCAACAAGCAATATTTGTACGGCACAAGCATTATTAGCAATTGTATCAGCTGCTTATGCAATTTATCATGGACCAGATGGAATAAAAGAAATTTCTGAGAGAGTTTCACAACTAGCAAAAAACTTTGCCGATAAAATAAAACAATCTGGATATGAATTATATTCAGATTATTTCTTTGATACTGTAACTATTATTACTAAAGAAAAGACTGATCAGATTTTTAAAAATGCTTTAGATCAAAAAGTAAATATTAGAAAAGTAAATTCAGAAATGCTTGCCATTTCATTTGATGAGAAAAAAAATGTTTATAGAGTTAATCAATTATTAAAAATTTTTAATGCAGCAGAGTCTATTAAAAAAGAAGATCCTACAGTAAGTTTACCTAACCTACCAAAAAATTTATTAAGAACTTCAAAATACTTAGAACATCCTGTTTTCAATTCATATCACTCAGAAACAGAAATGCTTAGATATCTTAAAAAGTTAGAAGATAAGGATATCGCGCTTAATAGAACTATGATTGCATTAGGATCATGTACCATGAAGTTAAATGCTACTGCAGAAATGATTCCTATTTCATGGAGAGAATTAGCTGAGCCCCATCCATTCGTTCCCGTTGAGCAAATGGAAGGATATAGAGCGTTGTTCACTGATCTTAAAAATTGGCTAAGATCAATTACTGGTTTTTCTGGTGTCTCACTTCAACCTAATGCAGGGGCTCAAGGAGAATATGCTGGATTAATGGTGATAAGAAAATACCATTTAGATAGAGGCGAACAAAACAAAAATATATGTTTAATACCAAGTTCAGCACATGGGACTAATCCAGCAAGTGCACAGATGGTTGGAATGAAGGTGGTTGTGGTCAATTGTGATAAAGAGGGCAATGTTGATTTTGATGATTTAAAGAAAAAAGCTGAAACCCACTCGGAAAATCTTGCAGCTTTGATGGTTACATATCCATCCACCCATGGAGTATTTGAGGAAAAAATAAAAGATATATGTGAATTAATTCATAAACATGGAGGCCAAGTTTATATGGATGGTGCAAACTTAAATGCACTTGTTGGTATAGCAAAACCAGGAAATTTTGGTCCTGATGTTTGTCATATAAACCTACATAAAACCTTTTGTATTCCTCATGGTGGAGGAGGCCCTGGAATGGGACCTATTGCATGTAAAAGACATTTACAGGTTTATCTTCCCAATCACCCAGTCGTTAAAGATTGTGGGCCTTCAACTGGAATTGGACCTGTCTCCGCAGCACCCTGGGGAAGTTCAAGCATTTTATCAATTTCTTGGATGTATATTAAAATGATGGGCTCTCAAGGATTAAAACTTGCAACACAAATTGCGATACTAAATGCAAATTACATAGCAAACAGGTTAAAAGATCATTATCCAATACTTTATAAAGGCTCAAATGGTAATGTGGCTCATGAATGCATTATTGATATTAGATCAATTAAAAGTGAAACAGGTATTACCGAAGAAGATATTGCCAAAAGATTAATAGATTACGGTTTCCATGCACCTACAATGTCATGGCCGGTAGCTGGCACAATGATGATAGAACCAACTGAAAGTGAGAGCCTATCTGAACTGGATAGATTTTGTGATACTTTGATTAGCATTAAATCAGAAATTGATATGATCAAGTCAGGTAAATTTGATAAAGTTGATAACCCAATAAAAAATGCTCCACATACCGATTTTGAATTAGCTTCAGATGAATGGACACATAAATATTCAAGAGAGCAAGCAGCTTATCCTGCAAAATTTTTAAGAGTAAATAAATTTTGGCCTCCAGTTGCAAGAGTAGACAATGTTTATGGAGATAAAAATATATTTTGTACCTGTCCAAGTATTGATGAATTTAAAGAAGATGCTGCATAAGTTTTAATGAAAATTGGAGTCGTTGGATCTGGCATCTCAGGCCTAGGGGCAGCTTACTATCTTTCAAAAAAACACCAAGTTGATTTATTTGAAAAAGAAGATCATTTTGGAGGTCACTCTCATACAATTGATTTATTAATCGAGGAAAAGAAAATATCTGTTGATATTGGATTTATAGTTTTTAACCATAAAACTTATCCTAACTTAATTAAATTTTTTGATGAAAATAAAGTTCAGATAGAGAAAAGTGATATGTCTTTTGCTGTATCAGTTAAAGATACTAAATTTGAATATTGTGGAAGTGGTTTGAAAGGTATTTTCGCTAATAAATCAAATTTATTTAATAAATCTTTTTTAAAAATGTTTTTTGATATTTTAAAGTTTTATAAAAATTGTGACAGAATTAATAAATTTGATGAAAAAATTACCTTAGGAGATTATCTAGTTAAAAATAAATTATCTAAGTCATTTATAAATTTTCATTTAATACCAATGGTTTCAGCTATTTGGTCTATGCCACCATATGAAGCTAGTAAAATGCCTTTAAAATTTTTCCTAAAATTCTTCCAAAATCACGGTTTATTTAAATTGAAAAATAGACCACAATGGTACACAGTTGCCAAAAGAAGTCGAACTTATGTTGCTAAAGTACTTTCAGGCATAAGTGGTGAATATTATAAAAATTATAATGTTAATAGATTAATAAGAAGATCAAATGGAATTGATTTATATTATGGCGATAAAAGTGAATTCTTTAGTTATGACAAAGTGGTTTTAGCTAGTCACGCAGATCAAGCACTATCTATAATTGATGAACCAACAAAAGATGAAGAGGAAATTTTATCTAATTTTAAATATAAAGAAAATATTGCGGTCATACATACAGATGAAAGTATAATGCCTAATAATAAAGATATATGGAGTTCTTGGAATTCAAGCGTGGATAAAAATAATGTAGAAAAAAATTCTATAACTTATTGGTTAAATCGCTTACAAAATTTAGATTTCAATAAAAATATATTTTTAACCTTAAATCCAAATTTCAAAATTAATGAAGATAAAATATTAAAAAAAGTAAATTTTACCCATCCATATTTTGATCAATCAGCACTAGATAACCAAAATAAATTGAAAAATTTACAAAATAAAAAAAATTTGCTTTTTTGTGGGAGTTATTTTGGATATGGTTTTCATGAAGATGGAATTAAATCATCCATTGAAATGATAAAAGCCATAGATGATTAAGAATTCAAAAATTTATATTGGAAAAGTAATACATAAAAGATTTAAACCTAAAGAACATTATTTTAAATATAATGTATTTTCACTATTAATAGATTTAAACGAGTTAGAGCAAATTAACAAAGATATAAAATTTTTTTCATACAATAAATTTAATATTATAAGTTTTTTTGACAAAGATCATGGAGACAGAGATGGATCATCAATAAAATCATGGGTTAAAAAAAATCTAAAGAGTATTGGAATTATGATAGAAGATATAAGTATTAAATTATTATGCTATCCAAGAATCTTTGGTTATGTGTTTAACCCTTTAAGTACATATTTTATATATAACAAGCAATCAGAATTAATTTCTATTTTTTATGAGGTAAAAAATACTTTTGGTGAGCAACATACATATATATTTAAAGTGCAAGATGAAAAAATAGTTCAAAATAAATGTAAAAAAAAATTTTATGTTTCACCATTTATAGATATGGATTGTGAGTACCATTTTAAAACACTTAATCCAAGAGAACAACTATCAGTAGTAATTAACCAGAATGATAAAGATGGTAAACTTTTGTTTGCCTCCCAAGACGGCATATCGAAGGCTTTTAATAATAAAAATTTAATATTATCTTATTTAACTCACCCGTTAATGACTTTTAAGATTATTGGAGCTATTCATTATGAAGCATTTAAATTATGGGCAAAAAGAATAAAACTCATAGCAAAAAAGATTAAATTAAAAAATAATATTACAATTGAAAGCAAATGAATTTAAATAATTGGTCAGATAAAATTGTTTTTAGTTCACTTAAACTAATAAAAAAAGGACATCTTATTCTGACAAATTATGATGACGAGAAATATTTATTTGGTGATCCTAGTCAAAAACTTAAAGTAAAAATTAAAATAAACAAACCTGGGTTAACTTATCAAATTGTTAAAAATGGCAGTACAGGACTTGCAGAAGCTTACATGCGAGGTGATTTTGAGACAGATGATTTAACAAATTTAATTGAATTAACAGCTAAAAACATAAAACTTGTATACAAATTTTCAGGATTACTAGACTTTTCCTTATTAAATAAAATAAGAAATTTTCTTTTTAAAAATAATAAATCAAGAAGTAAAAAAAATATTTCAAAACACTACGATTTGGGAAATGAATTTTTTTCTTTATGGCTTGATCCAACCTTAACTTATTCGAGTGCCATTTTTGATCAAAAGGACAATGATTTGGAGAAGGCACAAATTAATAAGTATAAAAAATTAGTTGAATTAATTAAACCAAAATCAGGAAATAAAATTTTAGAAATAGGATGTGGTTGGGGTGGTTTTGCAGAATATGTAGGTAAAAATCATGATGTAAAACTTGATTGTATAACAATTTCAAAAAAACAATTTGAGTATGCATCAAATCGAATATTTAAAAATGGTCTAAATGAAAAAATTAATATTCAATTTAAAGATTATAGAGATGTAAAACAAAAATATAATTCTATTGCATCAATAGAGATGATAGAGGCCGTTGGACAAAATTATTTAGAAAATTATTTTAAAACAATAAAGACTAATCTCGTTAGTGAAGGAAGTGCAGCTATACAAGCTATAACAATAGATGATAATTTATTTGATAGATATAAAACAAAAGAAGATTTTATTCAAAAGTATATTTTTCCTGGTGGTTTCTTGCCTTCAAAAAAAAAACTATACGATTTGTCACAAAATAATGGTTTAGCTATCAATCAATATAATTCTTATGGACTTCATTATTCGAATACGCTTAAAATTTGGCGTGATGAATTCTTTAAAAAATGGGAAGAGATCTCTAAGCAAGGATTTGATAATAAATTTAAAAGAATGTGGCATTTTTATTTATCTTATTGTGAAGCAGGCTTTAAATCAAAAAATATAGATTTGATCCAATTCTCATTACAAAATAGATAAGACCCTTATGATTATTTTTTCTAATATTAAATCAATTTTATTGATAATTTTTTTTGGATTGATTACAAGTTGTTCAAGTAATCAATCTATGAAACCTCAAGATTTTAAAGATAAAAAACCAAGACTTGTAATAGAAGAATATTTATCAGGTAATGTAAAAGCATGGGGCATTCTTCAAAATAGATCAGGTAAAGTTACAAGACAATTTTCAGCAAGTTTAAATGGAAATTGGGATGGAAAGAAACTTATATTGGATGAGAAATTTAACTGGGACGATGGTGAAGTGCAAGATAGACAATGGCATATCACAAAACTAGATGAGCATAATTATGAAGGTACAGCTTCCGATGTAGTTGGAAAAGCAAAAGGATATTCTTATGGCCCTGCTTTTAAATTTGAGTATGTTTTATTAGTTCCTGTAAAAGGAAAAGAGATAAAAATTACCTTTGATGATTGGATATTTATGCAAGATGAAAAAGTTGCAATCAACAGAGCAAAAATGACAAAATTTGGTTTTAAGGTTGCTGAATTAACTGTTTTTTTTGTTAAGGAATAATTATTTTTTTTGAAACTTAGTAAGCTTTTTTACAAGAAAAAAATATATCTTGTATGGCAAAATACTAAAAAATTTTAGTGTTAATGTTAATTCTTTTGGAAAATCTATTTCAAAATTATTTTTCTTTATTAATCCATCATAAATTTTTTCTGCTGCATACTCAGGAGTTTTTAAAAAAGGCATTTTAAAATCATTTTTATCAGTCATAGGTGTCTTAATAAAACCAGGAGAAACTAAGGAAACACGTACATTAAATCTGCCAAAATCAAAATAAAGACTTTCAGCAAGATTATTTAATGCAGACTTTGATGGGCCATACCCCGTTGAATTAGGTAAACCCCTGTAGCCTGCAATAGAAGATACAATTACAATTGTACCATCTTTTTTGTCTTTATAATATTGTTCAACAGCTTTAATAGAATTAACAGTTCCAAAAAAGTTTACTCGAAATACATTTTCAATTTGCTCAACGTCTATATCCTTTTCTTTTTTTGGGTCCCATGTTCCAGTTGAGAAAAAGCAGATGTCAACTCCTCCAAACTTTTCAAGAATTTGATCAAAAATAATTTTACAATCATTTTTACTCGTTACATCTAAACTAAAATCATAAATATTTTCAAACTTTTCTGATAATTCTTTTAGTAAATTTTCACGTCTTGCAGATATAGCAACATTCCATCCTTCATTAGCAAATTTGATTGCTAATGCTTTTCCTATTCCAGTGCTACCTCCAGTGATCCAAATTGTTTTTTTCATTATATTCTGTTGTATAGTATTTAAATGTTTAAAAATAAATTTATATCTTTATTTCTATTTTTAATTGTTACATTTACCGCATCTTTTACAGGAGGTATTTTAACAATTAAATTTAAAGAACCTTGGTATTCTCTATTAAACAAACCATTTTTCAATCCACCAGATTGGATATTTGCACCAGTATGGACAATCTTATATTTTTTAATGGCTCTAGCAATTTGGAACATTTGGATAAAAAGCAATAAGCTAAACCTAGTTTACTTATATTTTATTCATCTAATATTTAACACAACTTGGAGTATCGTTTTTTTTGGGTTTAAAAATATTGAACTAGCTTTAATAAATTTAATTGTGTTAATTTTATTCATTGTAATTTTATTTCTAAAATATAAAGATATAAGTAAGTTTAGTGCGTATTTAATGATACCTTATTTTTTATGGTGTACTTATGCACTTTTGTTAAATTTTAATTTAATGCTTTTAAATTAATTATGGATGATGTGGTTGTTATTGGTGGAGGCATTATTGGTGCTGCAACTGCTTACTTTTTGTCTAAAGAAGGCAGAAAGGTAAAAGTCATTGAAAGAGATCCAACTTATAAAACTGCTTCTTTCCCTTTATCACTCGGAGGATTTAGAAGACAATTTTTTCAAAAAGAAAATATTTTGCTAGGAAAATTTGCTAAAGAATTCATATTCAGTATACCCGAATTATTAAAAACCGAAAAAAATCCAAATCCAACAGCAAGCATGGTACCAAATGGATATCTTCTTATGTTTGGTCCAGAACATGCTGAAGAACAATATAGAGCTCTCGAGAATCATAAAGCTTGTGATGCAGGTACAAAAAATATTAAGGGATCAGAACTAAGTAATATATTTCCTTATATAAATAATGAAGGAATTGAAACAGCAACTTTTACAGATAATAAAAGCGAAGGGTGGATAGATCCTTTTCTTTTTCATAGCGCTCTAAAGTCAAAGGCAATCGATCTTGGAGCAGAATTTATCAAAGGTGAAGTAAAGTCTCTATCTGAGGTAAATGCTAAAACGATCGTTTCAGCTGCAGGGTGTTGGACAAAAGAGTTACTAGAGGATATTCCAGTAGTCCCACAAAAACACACCGTATTTAGAGTTAAATGTCCAAAGCATATTCCAGAAATGCCATTAACAGGAGATCTTACCACAGGAGTTTATTGGCGACCTGAAGGAAAAGAATACCTAGCTGGATCACCAATATCAGTATTTGATGCTGATGATCTAGAACCAGCTTGGAACGATTTTGAGGAATTAGTATGGCCAGCTTTAGCTAAAAGAATTCCCATTTTTGAAGAATTAAAACTGACTGGAGGTTGGGCGGGTTACTATGATTGTAATAAATTAGATAATAATGCTGTGGTTGGAAAGCATCCAAAGTACGAAAACGTTTATATGGCTTCAGGTTTTACCGGGAGAGGATTAATGCAAGCCCCAGGCATTGGAAGAGCTTTAACAGAATTAATTACAACAGGAAGTTATCAAACAATTGATATCAGCGTATTTGCTGTTGAGAGAGTTTTGCAAAGTAATGCAAGACCCGAGCCTTACGTATTATAATTTCTTAATAAATATTCCTAATATTCCATTAAATATTGAAACAGTGACTATAATTGCTTGTCCTTTTAATGAGTAAAAATCAAAAGAGGGATAAAAACTGATTGCGATACTGAAAAAAATATAAGTGATTATAAAAAGTCGATAAAATTTTTTTAATTTATAAAGTATCATTAAATAAAATTATATCCTATTCTTAAAGTAACAAAAATAACCAGCAATGATGTAATTAAAGCAAGAATTTTTGTTGGAAATATTTTTATATTTAAAAAATTACCAATTTGACCACCAATTAGTACAGCAAATAGCAAAAAAATATAATTTTTGATTTCACTAATTTCTATACTTTTTGTTATCTGACCTAGAATTCCTAAAACAGAATTTATTAAAATAAATAAAGATACCATTATTGAAATATTCTTTGGGTTTGCAGCACGAAATAAATATAATATAGGACTTAAAAATATTCCTCCTCCAATACCCACTAAACCAGACACAAAACCTAACACTATACCAATAGGAATTGAAAAATAGATAGCTAAAGATTTATATGTTTTTGAGTTATTTCCGTAGGATCTAAAATTAAATAATAACAATATTCCCGCAATACCTAAAACAAAAAATAATATTATTTCAAAAATATCTTTCTCAATATTTAAAGAACCTCCTATAAAGGCAAAAGGAATAGATCCGATTAAATATGGTATAAGTGACCTAAAATTTAAGTTTCCTGCTCTAATATAATTAATTGAATTTCCTGAAACTACAATAATATTACAGGTTAAAGCTATCATGGGAAAGATAGAGTATGGAACGTCCCAAAGAAGTAACAATGCAAGATAAGTAGAGCCACCACCAAACCCTACACTTGAATATATTATAGCAGTTACAAAAAATAAAATAGATAATATAATCATTCAACTATTATGAAGGTAAATATAGCACTATTAACAGTAACAGATACAAGAACTTTAAAAACAGATAAATCTGGAAATATTCTAGTAAGAAAAATAAAAAAAGGTGGTCATAATTTAGTTGAGAGAGATATTTGCAAAGATAGTAAAAAAGATATTAAAAAAATTTTAAAGATTTGGATAAAAATGAAAAAAATTGATGTAATTATTACAACTGGTGGAACAGGGTTGACTGGACGGGATATTACTCCAGAGGCAATTGATGAAATAGCAGATAAAAAAATACCAGGTTTTGGTGAAATATTTAGATATATAAGTTTATCTACAGTTGGCACATCATCAATTCAATCAAGAGCATGTGCAGTACTTGCAAATGGAAAATATGTATTTGCACTTCCAGGTTCTTCAGGTGGTGTGACAGATGCTTGGGATAAAATTCTGGTTCATCAACTAAATATCAAACACAAACCATGTAATTTTGTGGAGTTATTTCCTAGATTAAAAGAGTAGTAATTACTTTTGGTATTTCTCTTTCCATTCAGCATAAGGCATACCATAAACATGTTGTCTAGCATCGGGATCTGAAATTTCTATTCCTTTTTTTTGTGCTTCTTCACGGTACCACTTAGAAAGACAATTTCTGCAAAACCCAGCAAGATTCATAAGATCAATGTTTTGAACATCTTTTCTCTCTCTTAAATGTTCTATAAGTCTGTTAAATGTTGCAGATTGTAATTCATTTTTAATTTTTTCATCCATTAAACAAATATAGTCCTTTAAAAAGAAATATGAATAAAAAAAATATTAAGTAACTGTCTTTTTCTTAAATAAAAATTTAATAAAATTTAATCTTAAACTTAAAAGAGTTATAAGAATAATTAAGTATATCAATGGTTCAAAAAAAATAGTCTTGGATAACCAGATAAAATGCAGAACAGCAAAAATACCAACTAAATATGATAGTCTGTGAATTTTCTTCCAGTTTTGTTTTAAGATAAGTACCATTTTTTGATTTGAAGTAACAGCAAGAGGCATCATCAAAAGCCATGCAGCAAATCCTATAAAAATATATTTTTTATTAAAAACATCATCAATAATCGGATCTAAATTGAACTGATAATCTAAACCAATGTAAGTAAGCAAATGTAAAGTTCCATAAAAAAAAGCAAATAAACCCAACATCCTTCGATATTTTATCCAAACTAAAATTTTTGTAATATTTTTAAGAGGTGTCATTGCAAGCGACAGTAAAATAAATCTTAAGGTCCATTCTCCTGTTTGATGAGTTACTTCTTTTACAGGTTCTGCTCCAAGTTTATTAAATAAAATTTGATAAGCTATGATTATAAAAGGGACTAAACACAACACAAAGATTGTTGGTTTGAAAATTCTTATCATTTAATTAAAAATTTTTTCTTAAATCCATTCCATCATAGAGACCTGCAACTTCATCCCCATAACCATTAAACATCAAAGTTTTAATTCTTGGTGAGTATATGTTCTCACCAATTACTCTTTCAGTTGCTTGAGACCATCTTGGGTGTGATACATTAGGATTAACATTAGAATAAAAACCATATTCATTTGGTGAAGCATTCATCCAAGAGGATATAGGCATTTTTTCAACAAATTTTATGTTCACAATTGCCTTAGCGCTTTTAAATCCATATTTCCATGGCACTATTAATCTTAAAGGTGCACCGTTTTGATTTGGTAATTCTTTTCCATAGAGCCCGGTTACCATTATTGTTAATGGATGCATGGCTTCATCGATTCTCAAACCTTCCTTATATGGCCAGTTCAATATTGGAAATCTTTGTCCTTTCATTTGATCTGGATCATATACAGATGTAAATTTTACAAATTTGGCCTTAGATGTCGGCTTAACTTTATTTAATAGTTTGTTGAGTGGAAAACCTAACCATGGGACAACCATTGACCAACCTTCAACACATCTAAATCTATATATTCTTTCTTCGCTCGGGATCGTGTTTTTAATTTCCTCAACTGACAAATTAATCTCATTTTCAACTTCGCCATCTATTTTAATATTCCATGGCTTAGTTATGAAATCCTTTGAGTTTTTATGTGGATCAGACTTGCTTGTCCCAAATTCATAATAATTGTTGTAAGTAGTTGCAAACTTATAAGGAGTTATTTTTCGTTCTGTTTCAGGAGTATAAGATAGAGCAGATGTAATAATATTTTGAGAGACGAAAGCAGTTCCGGTTACGATACCCATTTCCTTAAGAAATTGACGTCTATTTCTATAAATATTTTCAGGAGTAATTTCCGAAGATTTAAATTTATTCAATTTCATGTTGTTAACGAAATACCTTTAAGCCATTCACTATCTTCATTTTCATAATGTTCTTTTTTCCATATAGGTGATCTTTTCTTTATTTCTTCTATAATAAATCTTGATAGTCGATATGCCTCATCTCTATGCTTACAAGCTACACCAATAAGTATGCTTTTTTCAGAAAGTTTGAGGTAACCCTTCACATGTTCAATAAAAACAGATTTATTTTTAATTCCTAGTTTTTGCTCTGTCTCATTATAAATTTCTTCAAAACTTTTAATTACCATTGATTCTTTTGCATCATATGTAATTCCATTAACTTTTTTATTCTCATTATTATCCCTAACAACTCCGATAAAATAAATTACTGCACCAAATTTTTCTGACCTTAAAAATTCTTCGGCTCTAGAAATTTCGATTTTTTCGATTGAAGAATTTATAATTTTTGCATGAAGCATTAACCACCTCCAATCGGTGGAATAATTCCAATTATTTGATTTTTATTCAAAATTTGGTTTTCTTTTATTAATTGATCTTTATCTGAGCAAAATGCCGAACTTTTTATAATTTCTTTATAGTTTAAATTTCCATTAAATTTATTATCAACATACTCATAAAGTTTTTTTTTAATGTCAATTATTTTACAAGATTTAGAAAAATTAAATTCTAAATACTTTGTTTTGCTGAATTCTCTTGCAGCACCAAACAACTCAACAGATATTTTCATTAATCAAATATTTCTTTTAAAAAATCTGGTAATCCGCCTGGATTAACCCATAATCCCTTTTTTCCACCTTCTTTAATCAACAATTTAATGTCAGAAATTTTTAA
Source organism: uncultured Pelagibacteraceae bacterium (assembly GCA_902625715.1). GTDB lineage: Bacteria > Pseudomonadota > Alphaproteobacteria > Pelagibacterales > Pelagibacteraceae > Pelagibacter. The sequence continues at coordinate 81,333 of CACOCP010000001.1, forward strand.
ATCTGGATTTACTATCTTGCTTAAATCATAAATGGTTATTAAAGCACTATTTACCCCCATTATTGCTTCCATCTCTACACCAGTTTTAGAAAATGTTGAGACAACACAAAAAACGTCAAGTGAGTAAGTTTCATCATCCAATGTAATTTTTGTCGAAATATGATCAATTGAAAGTGGGTGGCATAGTGGAATAATTTCACTTGTTTTTTTTACACCTAATATGGCTGATACCTCTGCTAAAGAAATAGGATCCCCCTTAGGCAGTTGATTTGATTTAATTAATGAAAAAACTTCTTCACCTACAAAAATTTTTCCTGTTGCGAGCGCTCTTCTGAAGGTTTTTTTCTTTGAGGACACATCAACCATATTGTATGAATTTTTTTGAAACAATTCCTCAGCCCAATCTTTTAAATCATTTTTTTTTATTATTTTTAAATTTTTCATTATCCGCCAGTTACCGATAGGTTATTAGTTAAACCAGTTTCACCAAGTTCCAAGTAATGAGATTCTTTTTTAAAATGTAATTGCTTCAAAATTAAATCCTTTAATTCTTCGGTTTGATCATCTCTTTGAATTAAGTGTCTTATATTTATTCCAGTATTTCCAAACAAACACAATCTTAGGTCTCCTCTTGATGTAATCCTCAATCTGTTGCAGGATTTACAAAAATCTCTTGAATAAGGTGCAATAACTCCAAATTTTCCCTTAAATTCTGAATTTATATAATTTTTAGATGGACCTGAATCTCTCCCTAAAGTTTGGATAATCCAATTATTTTCATTTAAATAATTAATGAATATTTTTGATGATATATGATATTTCTTAAAATATTCTAAATTATCGCCGGTTTGCATTAATTCAATGTATCTAAAGTCAATTTGGTTTGATTTTAAATAATCAGCCCATACTTCAAAATCTTTAGTATAGCTATTCACTCCCTTTAATAGAACGGCATTTATCTTTATATTTTTGAAATTAAGTTTTTGTAGTTTCTCAATACCATTTAAAATTTCATTTAATCGATCATGGCCGGTAATTTTATGGAATTTATCTTTATTAAGGCTGTCAATACTAATGTTAATTCCATCTAAACCACTTTCCACTAATTGTTCTGCAAATTTATCAAGTTTATATCCATTTGTCGTAATAACAGTTTTTTTTATACCTGAATTTTGTTTCAAAATTTTAACAATTTCGTAAAAATCTTTTCTAATAGTTGGTTCACCACCAGTTAGTCTTATTTTACTTACACCTAATTCTGATAAGGCTGTTGCTAATCTTTTAATTTCTTCTTTAGATAAAAATTTTCTTGGATCGCCTTTATCAATTTTGTAACCATTTGGTAAACAGTATCCACATTTGAAGTTACATACATCGGTTATCGACAACCTTATATAAGGAAATTTTCTACCAAATTTGTCTTTTAATAATTCCATTCTTTGATAATCATAGATTATATAGTAAATTCAATAACTCTTTTTACAATTCAAAGTTGAATTTAAAATAACTCATTTACAATAACAAATTTAGAGTCTTAAATTATAAAAATATAAATTTGGATTTAAAATAATTTCTCAGTCAACACTATTTTTTAAATTCAAAGTGACTGAAATAAAATTATCTTCAAGTTTATTAAAATATAAAGTTAACTTAAGGAGGAAAAATGAGTGCTGAAGCATTAAAAGTGTCATCAGTATTAGATACTTCTCATTTAAAGGTTAAATTTCCATTTAAAGCTAAATATGGAAACTACATAAATGGAAAATTTGTAGAACCTCTATCTGGTAAATATTTTGATAATAATAGCCCGATATCTAATGAGAAAATTTGTTCTGTTGCACGATCAAATGAAAAAGATGTTGAAGCTGCGCTGGATGCAGCTCATGCAGCTTTTGCTGAATGGGGAAAGACAGACATCACAACAAGGTCTAACATATTGAATAAAATTGCAGATGTTTTGGAAAAAAACCTTAATTTATTAGCAGTTGCAGAATGTTTAGATAATGGAAAACCAATAAGAGAATGTATGGCAGCAGATTTACCATTGGTAATTGATCATTGGAGATATTTCGCTGGAGTAATTAGAGCCGAGGAAGGTTCTATTGCTGAGATTGCAAATAATCAATACTCTTATAATTTTCATGAACCATTAGGAGTTGTTGGACAGATAGTTCCATGGAACTTCCCATTATTAATGGCAACGTGGAAACTAGCACCAGCTCTTGCTGCAGGAAACTGCTCAGTTTTAAAACCAGCTGAACAAACTCCTGCATCAATTATGGTGATGATGGAACTAATTGGAGATTTATTACCTCCAGGAGTTGTTAACATTGTTAGTGGTTTTGGATTAGAAGCAGGTAAACCTCTAGCATCTTCTAAAAGAGTTGCTAAAGTTGCATTTACTGGTGAAACAACAACTGGAAGATTGATAATGCAGTATGCTGCACAAAACATTATTCCAATCACTTTAGAGTTAGGAGGAAAATCTCCAAACATTTTCTTTGAAGACGTTATGGAAAAAGATGATGATTTCTTTGATAAATGTATTGAAGGTTTTGTAATGTTCAATCTTAATCAGGGTGAAGTTTGTACTTGTCCAAGTAGAGCTTTAATTCAAGAGTCGATCTACGATAAGTTCATGGAAAGAGCAATCGCAAGAACAAAAGCTGTTGTACAAGACAATCCTTTAAAAATGGAAACAATGATTGGAGCTCAAGCATCAGTAGAGCAGATGGAGAAAATTAAATCTTATCTTGAACTAGGAAAAAAAGAGGGTGCTAAAGTTCTTACAGGTGGAAGTGAAGCTAAATTAAATAGCGGTTTGGAAAAAGGTAATTATATCCAACCAACTATTTTTGAGGCTAAAAATGATATGAGAATTTCCCAAGAGGAAATTTTTGGACCTGTAGTATCAGTCATTAAATTTAAAGACGAAGCAGAGGCATTAAAAATTGCTAATGATACTCTTTATGGTTTAGGGGCAGCTGTATGGACTAGAAATGGTAATGTAGCTCACAGAATGGGTAGAGCAATACAAGCAGGAATAGTATGGACAAATTGTTATCATGCTTATCCAGCTCACTCCCCATTTGGTGGATACAAACAATCAGGAGTAGGAAGAGAAACCCATAAAATGATGCTTGATCATTATAGACAGAATAAGAATCTTCACGTTTCTTATGCTGAGAAAAAGTTAGGTTTCTTTTAATCAATAATATATAATGGCCCATGATTCTAAATCATGGGCCGTAGTTTAAAAATGAAAGTATCAGCAACAAATTCTGCATTAAGTTTACTATCTGAACTTCAAGAAAAGTATGGTGAAAAACTGATGTTTCATCAATCTGGAGGCTGTTGTGATGGTAGCGCTCCGATGTGTTTTAAAGAAGGTGAATTTCCGCTTGGAGATAATGATATTAAATTAGGAGAAATAGGTGGAGTTCCTTTTTATATGAATGGCGATCAATATGAAAAGTGGAAACACACAGATTTAACAATTGATGCTGTTAAAGGTATTGGTGGAATGTTTTCACTTGATAATGGAACCGGAAAACGATTTCTTACTAAATCTGAAGTTTGTTTAGTGGTAGATAATACAAAAGAAAATTAGACTAATTATCCTCACCACAAAAAAGTGGTGAAGATAAATTTTTTTACTGACCTGGCGCCTTATAGCCTCCAGCAGCTTTTGCTGCAACTTCTGCAGCTTTATTCATATCCATTTCCTCAAGTATAGTCATGTCAGATACTGCACCACTAGCTTCTACAGCCAGCTTAACTGCAGCCACATTTTCAAATGGCATATCTCCACTCACTACTGCATAAAAATCATATTTGCCTCTTGTAATAGCAAATGATTCTAATTTTCCTCCAGTTGCTTCTGATAAAGCCTTTACAGCAGTTGATCTATCTTGATTAGGGTTTTGAATAAATCCTTGAAATGCTTTGGGTGTGTACTTACCCATAACAACATATCTAGACATAATAATCCTCCTAATTTATTTTATCTTACTTAAAAATAAGAGAATTTTGAAATAATATAGGTGTGTTAATTTTACTCCCAAAAAATAAGATTTTTGGGAGTAAATGATAATTTATTGTTTTTTGTACTTAGCAGCTTCCTCAGAACCACTCGTAGCAGACCCTTTACTGTAAGAGTGGGCTCCCATACCTGCTAATTGTCCATTCTGAACAATTAAGTATTGGTTTCTAATTTCTCTTCCCTCAAAGAAACATTCTAATATTTCTCTTACTCCATCAGCATATCTCGCTTGTGCTGATAAAGAAGTTCCTGAAGTATGAGGTGTCATTCCGTGATGTGGCATGCTTCTCCAAATATGATCATTTGGTGCTGGTTGAGGAAACCAAACATCTCCCGCATATCCACTTAGTTGTCCACTTTCCAAAGCTTTTGCAATAGCTTCACGATTACAAATTTTTCCTCTAGCAGTATTAACTATGTATGCACCTTTTTTCATTTTATTAATCATAGCTTCATCAAATAGGTTCTCTGTCTCTGGATGAAGAGGACAGTTAATTGTAACTACATCACAAACTTTGACCATAGATTCAACAGAATCATGAAAAGTTAGATTTAATTCTTTCTCTACACTCTCTGGAAGTCTATGTCTGTCAAAGTAATGTAGATGTACATCGAAAGGTTTCATTTTTCTCAACGCATCTAAACCTATTCTTCCTGCAGCAACAGTCCCGATATGCATACCTTCAACATCGTATGATCTTTGGACAGCATCGGCTATATTCCATCCACCTTCGTTAACAATTCTATGTTGATTATGATAGTCTCTGACCATTGATACAATCATCATTACTATATGCTCAGCTACTGATCTTGAGTTACAGAAAGTAACTTCGACTACATCAATTTTATTATCCATCGCAGCTTGCAAATCAACGTGATCGGAACCAATTCCAGCTGTGATAGCCATTTTCAAATTCTTTGCTTTTGCGATTCTTTCTTTTGTTAAGTAGTAAGGGAAAAATGGTTGAGATATTACGATATCGGCATCTACAATGTGTTTATCTGCTTCGCAACCATCACCATCTTTACTGTTTGTAACTATCAATTCATGTCCATTGCTTTCTAAAAACTTTCTCAATCCTAATTCACCCGACACACAACCTAATAACTCTCCTGGGGTAAAATCTCTACCTTTAGGAGATGGCAATGTCATTCCATCTGGATATTTTTCTAATTTAGGAAGATCTGACAGTGGATAGGCTTTTGGCATCCCACCTTTTGGATCATCATATAATATGCATAATATTTTCATTTACTCTCCTATATTTTAATAAATTATCGGATACCTAACACAATATTAGAGTATCTAGCAAACAAATTATTTAGCTTGGGTATTTCTTTCTAAGGATCAACCGATTTAAGATAATTGCAAAGATTAATATTATTATGGATCCAGTTATTACTGGGCTAAATAGATAATCAAATGAAACACTTCCCATAATAACTATGATCGGATTTCCACCAGCTGGTGGGTGCGTTACATTAAATAAAATCATAAACCCAACGCCGAGACCCACGGCAATTGGGATAGTTATGAAAGTTGGAAATGGAACAAACATTAAAATTATTATTCCCACTAAAGCAGTCAACAGATGACCAAAAAATACATTTTTAGGCTGTGCAAATGGACTTTCTGGGTAACCATATAGCAATACCATTGATGACCCAAATGATGCTATAAGAAAAACACCATATGGAGTTTTATAAGTTAAAAGGGTTAATACACCTATGGTAATTGCAGAAAACACGGCTGCAATGGTTGATTGAATAATTTTATCTTTTACCATTATTAAGATCTTATTGCTTTAATAAGCGTTTTAAAAGGTAATAAAAGACAATCTTTTCTCGGTAAATTTTGTTCCTTAAACAACTTTTCAAAGACTTTATATTCCTTAGGAATTTTTTTTGGCAAGACATCAAAAAATGTATTAAAAAATTTTGTTAGTTTTTCAATTACATCAATATTCTTGTTAATCGATACTTTTGATAGAGCGCTTGCAGATGCCTGGCAAAATACACAACATTTACCCTCATAAGCAAAATCACAAATTTTATTTTTTTTTACTTGTAAGCTGATTTTAATTTCATCACCACAAAACTTGCTTTTCAATTTTGCTGCATGAGTAAAACTTTTTAAAATTTTATGATTTGCAGTATCTGATGCAATTTTTAATATTTCTATGTCCATAAAATACTATTTATTAATAGCTATATAACTTATATTTAACTTTATGAACGAAAACAACATTTTGCCAGTTGTATTAGCAGGAGGACTGTCTAAAAGATTTGGAACAAATAAAGCAAATGTTAAATTAGGCGAATACACTTTGATAGAGCACACAATCAATAAACTTAAAAAAAATTATTTAGAAATATTAGTAATATCAAATGAGAAAAAAAATAAAGTATTAAAAAATGTTTTTTACTCAAAAGATGTTTTTAAAGGTCAACTTGGACCTTTAGTTGGAGTTCTTAGCTCAATGGAGTGGATATCAGATAACTCAAAGAAATATAAATGGGTTATGACATTTCCATGCGATACCCCATTTTTTAAAGTCGAGATAATTAATACTATGATAAATAAACAAAAAAATTCAAATAAAGAATTATTTTTTATAAAATGCGGACAAAATCGACATAATATTTTTGGATTATGGTCCGTAAATTTGAAAGATAAGTTAAGAAGGGATCTTGAAGCTGGTCAGAGAAAAGTAGAAGATTGGGCAAAAAAAATTGGAACAGAAATAATCGAAATAGATGGCAAAGAGCATCAAACTTTTTTAAATATAAATACCAAAGCTGACTTAGAAGAGGCAATTAAAATACTTTAATGAACTCATATTTAACGGCAATTTTAAAATTAAATAAAAGTAATATTAAAATTAATAGTGAATTAGTATCAATAAAAGATGCTTTAAATAGAATATCAAGTAAAGAGGTGATTGCTAAATCTGATTATCCAGCAGATGATAATACAGCGTTTGACGGTTTTGCAATAAATTCAAAAGAGACAAAAAATAAATTTCAAAAATTTAAAATTATAAAAACTATTGCAGCAGGAGATAACCCTAATATCAAAAAAGTTCCCAAATTATCGTGTATTGAGGTAATGACAGGTGCAATTATTAAAAAACCTTTTGATACCATTATACCAATTGAGGATATTAAGTTTTTTCCAAGTAAGCAAAATGCAAAATATATAATTATTAATAAAAAAATTAAAAAATCAGAATTTATTAGACCAAAAGGTTCTGATTATAAAAAAGGAAATAAAATAATTAAAAAAGGAGAATTATTAAATCCCGCTCATATCTTGTCTTTAAAAACGTTAGGTATAGATAGAGTCTTAGTTAAAAAGAGAGTAAATATTGTCTTTTATCCATCAGGAAATGAATTATCTGATAAAAAAAATATACCATCATGGAAAATAAGAAATTCAAATACAATTTATCTAAACTCTTTAATCAAAAGTTTACCTGTAAATTTTACAGTTCAGAAAATCTTAAGAGATAAAGATCAAAAATTATTTAAAAAGCAAATATCTAAACAATTAAAGTCTAAAACAGACATCCTTATTACCTCTGGAGCTGTCTCCAAAGGAAAATTTGATTTTATTCCTAGTGTTATTAATCAATTTAAACTTAAAAATCACTTTAAAGGAGTTGCAATTAGGCCAGGAAAACCAATCATGTTTGCAAAATTTAATAACAACAAATGTTTTTTTGGTTTACCAGGTAATCCCATTTCATCAGTTGCTTGTTTTAGATTTTTTGTAATCCCTTTGTTATTTAAATCTTTAGGTTTAAAAGAAGAAAAGCCAATATTTGCAAAACTAAAAAATAAATTTTCTAAAAAGAAAAAATTTACAAGATTTGTTAAAGGAAAATTAACATTTGATAAAAAAGGCTTTGTTCAATTTGAGGTATTTGAAGGACAAGAATCTTATAAAATCGAGCCTTTTGTTAAATCTAACGCTTGGGGTGTATTTAAAGATGGTGTTTCAGTATTCAATAAAGGAAATTTAATAGATGTTTACTCAGCATCAGGTCTTAATGAATTTTTAATCAGTTAATCGTATTTTCTTGTCTCAAATTTAAAATAAGATTAAAAATTCGGGATGCTTGATCTAAAAAATCCAAAAGTTGCAATACCAATAGTTCTTTTTGCTGGACTATTATGGTCCTTTGGACCGTATGTTGTAAGGCATATTGATCAACCCCAGTTAGTTCCTTGGCAATATTTATTTACAAGGGGATTGGTAATATTCATTCTATTAAATCTTTATCTATATTTTGAAGAAGGATTAGATTTTTATAAAAACTATTTTAAAGTTGGTATTTCGGGTGTTTTAGGCGGCATTGGATTGGGCACAGCTATGATGACCTTTATATGGTCAATCACAAATACTAGTGCTGCAGTAACCCTTTTATGTTTAGCAGCAATGCCATTTATAACAGCATTGTTAGGGTTTTTATTTTTAAGAGAAAAAATTTCACTTACAGTTTGGGTAGCAATTTTAGTTGCAACATTTGGAATTGTTGTAATGGCATTTGGAACTGGTGGTACAAACTCATTGCCTGGCCTTGTTTTTGGTTTAGCATCTGCTCTTGGATTTTCTGTTTTTTCAGTAACTTTACGTTGGAGAAAAGAAACACCTAAATTTACAACAGTAGCGATTGCAGGTTTATTTTGTTTTTTATTTTCATCGGTAATGTTGATTTTAAATGACAGTCAATTTTTATCCTCTGGTAAAAATGAAGCTTTGTTTGCAACTCATGGAACTTTAGTTTGCGCAGGTTTAATATTATACTCAATTGGTTCAAAAAATATTCCTGCTGCAGATTTAACTTTGTTATCTTTGACAGAAGTAATTGGAGGAATATTCTGGGTCTGGTTACCATGGCTAGGTATCAATGAGGTACCAGCAACAAATACAATTATTGGTGGCTTTTTCATATTTCTTGCAATTTTCTACTACAGCATGATCATGCAATCCAATAGAAGATTTATTGGTTTAAATTAATTTTTTATGGAGAGACCAGATTTTTTTGAATTGAATAATGGTGAAAAAGTAAAACTTCCTTTCTCTGATAAAGAGTACAAAAATAGGGTATCAAAACTTAGAGATGTTATGTCGAATAATAACATGGATATGGCAATTTTAACTTCGATGCACAACGTTGCTTATTATACAGGGTTTATTTATTGCTCATTTGGAAGACCATATGGATGTGTAGTAACAAAAGATAAAATAGTAACTATTTCTGCAAATATTGATGCAAGCCAACCTTGGAGGAGATCACATTGTAATAACGTAATCTATACTGATTGGAAAAGAGATAATTTTTTAAAAGCTATCGTATCTATAATTGGAAGAGATGATACTCCAAAAACAATTGGAATTGAAAATGATCATGTAACTTTAGATACAAAAGAAAAATTAAACTCTATTTTTAGCACCGCTATTTTTAAGGATATTTCAAAGCATTTAATGAAACAAAGAATGATTAAATCAGAAGAGGAGATTTCAATAATTAAAAATGGCGCTCGTATTGCTGATTTAGGCGCTGAGGAAATTGTAAAACATATAAAACCTGGTCAATCAGAATTAGAGATTGCAATAGCAGGAAGAGATAAAATGGAGAGAGAAATAGCAAAGTCTTATCCTGATGCGGAATATATGGATACCTGGGTTTGGTTTCAGTCAGGTATTAATACAGATGGAGCACATAATCCAAAAACAAATAGAGTATTACAAAATGGAGATATATTATCTTTAAATACTTTTCCAATGATCTCAGGTTACTATACTGCTTTAGAGAGAACATTGTTTGTAAATGAAGTAGATGACGCATCTTTAAAAGCTTGGGAAGCAAATGTAAAAGTTCACAAACGTGGTTTAGAATTAATCAAACCTGGTGCAAAATGTTCTGAAATCTGTGAAGAGTTAAATAATTTATTTGCTGAATTAGGCTATCTTCAATATCGAACATTTGGTTATGGTCATTCATTTGGAGTGCTCTCACATTTTTATGGAAGAGAGGCGGGGTTGGAACTGAGAGAAGATATTGATACTGTTCTTGAAAAAAATATGGTGATATCAATGGAACCTATGATTATGATCCCCGAAGGAAAGCATGGCGCAGGCGGCTATAGAGAACATGATATTTTAGTGATCAAAGAAGATGGTGCTGAAAATATTACTAAATTTCCGTTTGGACCTGATCATAATATTATAAAAAATTAAATGTCAGATAAAGTAATTGTAAATAGTTGGAATGAATGGGATCCATTAAAACATGTAATAGTTGGACGTGCTGACGGGACTTGTATTCCTGCTCCTGAACCAGCTTTAGATGCAAAAGTTCCTGAAGATAGCGATATGAGAGGTCAGTTTGGCCCAAGAACAAAAGAAACGGTTGATAAAGCAAATGAACTTTTAGATAATTTTTCATCAATGCTAGAAAAACGTGGAATTAAAGTTGATAGACCAACGCCTTTGGACTTTAATCAACCGACTTCAACACCAGATTGGAAGACTGAAACAATGTTTGGGTGTATGCCGCCAAGAGATGTTTTGCTTACAGTTGGAAATGAAATTTTAGAAGCGACCATGAGTTATAGATGTAGATGGTTTGAATACCTTTGTTACAGACCTTTATTAAAAGAGTATTATAATGAGGATCCAAACATGAGACATGAGTCAGCTCCAAAACCAAGATTAACAGATGCAGACTATAGAAAAGATTATTTGTCAGATAAAATTGGAGTACAAAAAAGACTTGAGTGGACTGAACAAAAATATTTTGTAACAACCGAGGAGGAACCATTGTTTGATGCAGCTGATATTTTGAGATTTGGAAAAGACTTAGTCGTTCAACATGGTTTTACAACAAATTTAAAAGGAATTGATTGGATTAAAAGACATTATAAAGATCATAGAGTTCATGCAGTAAATTTTCCAGGCGATCCTTATCCAATCCATATTGATGCAACTTTTACACCAATTAAAGAGGGATTAATTATTAATAACCCTCAAAGAAGATTACCTAAAGATCAAAGAAAATTATTTGAAGATAATGGATGGGAAATTGTAGATAGTGCACAACCAGCTCATAACGAACCACCTCCACTTTGTTATTCTTCAACTTGGCTATCCATGAATGTACTTGTTCTTGATCCAAAAACAGTTTGCGTTGAGAAAAGTGAAGTTTATCAAGCTGAACAATTAGATAAATTAGGCATGGAAGTTGTACCTGTTGAGCTTAGAGATGCTTATGCATTTGGAGGAGGTCTTCACTGTTGTACTGCAGACGTATACAGAGAAGGAACATTAAAGGATTATTTCCCTAAACAATAATGGCAACAATTAAAACAAAAAGAGATAGAGTAAAATTTGCATCTGATAATGTTACAGGAGCATGTCCAGAAGTATTAGATGCCATTTTAAAAGCTAATGATGGAGATAGAACGCCTTATGGCAATGATGATCTCTCAAAGAGTTTACAAGATAAATTTTCAGAAATATTTGAAAAAGAAGTAATTATTTTTCCAACATCCTCAGGGACAGCAGCCAATGCACTTGCGTTATCTACAATGACACCTTCATTTGGAAATATTTATTGTCATAGACTTTCACATATCAATGTTGATGAGTGTGGGGCTCCAGAGTTTTACACAGGTGGAGCAAAGTTAGTTAATCTTAATGGAATAGATGGTAAAATTACAGCTGAAGAACTTAACAATTCAATAGGTGGAAAAGGAATTGTCCATCATACACAACCCTCATCTGTAAGTATCACACAATTATCTGAAACAGGAGAAGCTTATAATTTAGATGAAATTAAAAATATTTCCGAGGTAGCTCACAAACATAAACTTAATATACACATGGATGGAGCTAGATTTGCTAATGCTTTAGTCTCATTAAATTGCAGTCCTGCAGAAATGACATGGAAATCGGGTATTGATGTACTTTCATTTGGAGCAACAAAAAATGGATGTTTAGCAGCAGAGGCAATAATTTTTTTTAAACCAGAATTAGTTGGTAACTTACCATTTTTAATGAAAAGAGCAGGGCATTTGCTATCAAAAATGAGTTTTGTATCTGCACAATTAGATGCATACATTTCAAATGATGTTTGGATAAAAAACGCTAAACACGCAAATGCAATGGGAAAAAAACTAAGCCAAGGTTTAGATCAGCACAAAAATATAAAAATTGCATATCCAACAGATGCTAATGAGGTATTTGTAAAAATGCCTAAAGAAATAATTGATCAACTTAATTCAGAAGGCTACACCATAAATGATGATGAGTGGGATGGTAATGCGGTTAGATTAGTAACAGCATGGAACACAGATCCAACTGATATTGATACTTTTTTAAACTATATTAAATCTTGATTAGCTTGGATTTTCCTTTAAAAATTCAATATACTTAACTACATCATCTAACTTATCATCAGGTATATCTTTGTAACTCGCATTAAATTTACTTTTCACACAAATTGCAACATGAGCATAGGGGTTTCTTCCCTTAGGGTGATTGGGGTGATCAGGTAATTGCCCGACCAAATAATCGCCAGCTTCCTGAATAATCTTCCAGAGTTTACTTGCGTTTTCTTTGTTCATAAAACCTAAATTCTTGTTTTATCTCCAAATGTTCTAGTTTGGGTACTAGTTTGTTACTTAAATTAGTGAGTTTTAATTCCCCTCAACTAAAACTAGATGAGCTTTGGCCGCTAATTCTCTTACCGCTTTAGCCGCTTGGTATTTTTCTGATTCATAGAACTTACGAGCAGCACCAATGCTTTCAAATTCAATTAATACAACAGTACCTAGATTCTCACCCTCTCTTACGTCAGGACTGGGTTCACGAACAAGAACTTTGCCACCGTGCTCTCCAATAGTTGGCCCAGACATTTGTTTAAACTTTTCCATACCTTCTTTATCGTGTTCTTTAAGATGTGCTATCAAATATCCTTTGATCATAATTTTCTCCTCTATGTTTTAATATAACAAATACTTAACCAAGAGTCTATTTGCTTAAAAACAGCTATTTGATTTATCTCAACTTAGTATAATTTAATTATAAATGACTAAAGATAAAATTAAAATTCATATAAGAAACAATCATTGGAAAAAAGGATCTTTGCCTTGTGATTTAGAAGGTGAAAAAAATAGCAGTGTCACAAAAGATTTGTTTGAAAGTAAATTAAGTAAATATCCTAAAATAAAAGATAAAATTTCATATTTAATTGACTGGGATGATAATAATTGGAAATCCTCAATGAAAGATGCCGATATCTTACTTGCATGGAATTTTCCAACAAAAGGTTTAAGTAAAATTGCACCTAACTTAAAATGGATCCACATTATATCAGCAGGAGTTAATCATCTCTCTCCATTTAATTGGGTTAAAAAAGATTTAGTTTTAACTAATAGTAGTGGAATACAAGCAAAAAAAGCTGGTGAATTCGGATTAATGAGTATTTTGATGCTTCAAAACCAAATGACAAGAATAATTACTAATCAAAAACAAAAAGAGTATGCCACCTTATTAAGCAACCCAATTGAAAATAAAAAAGTTGTAGTAGTTGGAACTGGTTCTTTGGGAGGTTCAATGATTAAACATATCAGTTCACTAGGTGCAAATGTAATCGGTGTTAATAGAAGAGGTAGAAATGTTGATGGATGTTCAAAAGTTATTACATTTGATAAAATTGATAAAGTTTTGCCTGATGCTGATTTTCTATATTTAGCAGTTCCTGAAACTAATGAAACAAAAGGAATGATAAACAAAAAAAGATTAGATGCTTTAAAACATACATGTGGAATTGTTAACATCGGACGTGCATCTGTGATGGATTATGAGCACTTAAGAAAAAAATTAAAAAAAAATGAAATTTCTGGTGCTATTTTAGATGTTTTTTCAGAGGAACCTATAAAAAGAAATTCCAAATTTTGGGATACTCCAAATTTGGTAATAACACCTCATATATCTTCAGATAGCAAAGGAAAGTACATAGAAATGGTTTTAGAAAAGTTTTTAACAAACTTAAAATTATTTATTTATAAAAAAGATTTAATTAACCAAGTAGATCCTGATCTAGGTTATTAACTTAATCTCTAAAATTTACAAAATCTATAGGAAGGCCAATATCTATTGCTTTTATTGCAGTAATTGCTTCCTGAAGATCATCTTTCTTTTTGCCATCCACTCTTAATTCTTCTCCTTGTATTTTTATTTGGATTTTAAGTTTCATTTTTTTTATATCAGCAATAATTTTTTTAGCATTCTCTTGGCTAATTCCTTCTTTTAACTCACTTACTTGTCTTATTGCTCCTCCAGATGCACCTTCAGAACTTTTAATATCAAATACTCTTGGATCTACTTTTCGCCTTATAAGATGAGTTTGTAATAATTCATTTACTTGCTTTAATTTGAGCTCATCAGGCGCAAGAGTGGTCACATTTTTTTCTTTTCTCTCTATTGTTATATGAAGCCCTTTAAAGTCATAACGATTTCCAATTTCTCTTAAACAGTTAGCAAGAGCGTTGTCAAACTCTTGGTAGTTTATTTTACTTATCACATCAAAAGAAGGCATGTTTTATTTTTTAAATTTTACTTTCTTTTAGCTCTGGTTTCCTCGTTTATTTGTCTTCCATATTCTCTAATTTGCATTCTTTCTAAAGCTTCAGACTCTTTTGTCTTATCTTCAATTTTCTTTTTTCTAGAATAATAAATTGGTAAAACAATTGATAATATGACTATAAATATAGCTAAAATAATTTGCCAAGTTTCCACGATCATATATTCTTACAATTATTTAAATAATCAATTTAAAAATGCAAAAAACTAATTGGAATTATCCCACAACAATGTGGGTAGGCCAAGACAGAATTAAAGATCTTAGTATTGCTTGTAGAAATTTAAATATAAATAGGCCCTTATTAGTAACAGATAAAGGTCTTGCAAGCTCAGATATTATTCAAAATAGTTTATCTAACTTAAAACAAAATAGTTTTGAGGTTATTTTATATTCAAATGTTATAGGAAACCCAACAGGAACAAATGTAAATGAAGGTGTTGGAATTTACAGAAAAAATAACTGTGATGGTGTCATTGCAATTGGTGGAGGGAGCGGACTTGATGTTGGAAAAGCTGTTGCCTTTATGTCAGGTCAAGATTTACCAATTTGGGATTTTGAAGATGTAGGGGATAATTGGAAAAAAGCTAAGTCAAATAACATTGCACCAATTATTGCAGTTCCAACCACAGCAGGCACTGGATCGGAGACAGGACGAGCATCTGTTATTTTAAATGAAGATACTGGAATTAAAAAAATAATTTTTCATCCAAAGTTTTTACCTTCCATTGTAATTTTAGATCCATTGTTAACTAAAAGTTTACCCCCAGATATAACTGCTGCAACTGGAATGGATGCACTAGCTCATAACTTAGAAGCTTATTGTGCCCCAGGCTATCATCCAATGGCAGATGGAATTGCATTAGAGGGTATAAGAATTATTAATAACTGGCTCTTAGCTGCAGTTGAAGATGGGTCAAATATTGAGGCTAGAATGAATATGTTAACTGCTGCAAGCATGGGATCTACCGCATTTCAGAAAGGACTTGGTGCAATCCATTCACTAAGTCATCCAGTAAATGCATTAAATAATATTCATCATGGATTATCTAACGCAATTTTTATGCCTTATGTTTTGACATTCAATAAAAACGTAATTGAAAAAAAAATTATTAAAATTTGTGAATATTTAGAGTTTCAAAATAAAACATTTGATGGATTTTTAAATTGGACATTAAATCTAAGAAAAAGACTCAATATTCCACACAAACTTACTGATGTTATTGAAGCAGACAAAATTGATATTGATCGACTTTCAAAAATGGCAATTGATGACCCATCAACTAGTGGAAACCCAAAGAAACTTTCTTTAGAGGATATGAAAACTTTGTATCAACACAGTATTACTGGAGAATTGTTTAAATAAGAGATTAAAATTTATCTATTCTTCCATTTAATGACATAAGGCTTAATTCCACTTTAAGTCTTGGATGTTTTTTCTTTAAATTTAACTTTATTTTTTCAAACGAGTTTTCATGAATTTTCATTTCATTTTGAGGGGTAAATTCTTTTTTCCCATTTACAATTTTTGCTGCACCGCAATCTTTATGATTTATAACTATCAACTTTTCAATTTTATGTATTTTTATTGATGTATTTAAATTTTCCCAGAAGGTAGTGTGCCACTTTTTAAACTTTGAAGCCGTAACACCAACCGCAGCACCAGCAATTGTAAAAGTACTATATTTTCCTATTAATTTTCTTCTTTTTAAATAATTTGAAACTTTAGTTTGAAATCTTGGGTCCATACAAGAAAGAACCATAGCTTTATATTTTTTTTTCATGATTTAATAATTTCCTTTTTGATTGGCTCCTTTATAAAAAATTTCTTGGAGATTATCGTTTTCTTGTTTTTTAATTTTTATATCTTTTTCATCTAATAATGATTTTGGTCTACCTATTTTTTCATGAAAATTATATTTATCTTCTCCTCTTGCAAGCTGAACACTATTTTTTCCTATTACTTGTTTTACATTACTTCCAATATAGCTTTGTATAACAAAACCTATCCTTCTATCATCACTTTTGTTTAAACCAGAGCCATGCACTGTTTTAGGATGATGTAGTGACATTTGTCCTGCTGACAGTATTAATGCCTTTGTTTCTTGTTCAGGAACATTATTTACTGTTTGACCTCTAGTTAAAAGATTTCCCTCATTAAATTTTTGGTCATGGTCTTTAAGATTATCTTTATGAGATCCAGACCACATTCTCATACATCCATTGTGTTCATTTGAGTCTGTTATCGCAACCCATGCAGTTACCCAATTATAAGGCTCTAATCCAATATACTTTGCATCCTGATGATAACTTACAAATCCTTTTTCCTTTGGATTTTTTATAAATAAAGTTGTCCCACAAACGAGAATATCTTTACCAATTAAGGATTGCACTGCATCTAATATTTTTGAATTGTGCGTTACTTCATCAAGCAAAGGAGAGATGAGGTGGGCATTATATCTTCCTGATTTATCTAGTTCTCCAGGAAATCTTTTTTCAATAGTTTCAATTTCATCTCTGATTTCTTTTGCTTTGTTTTTTGAAAAAATATCTATAGGTGAAACAAACCCCTCATCCTCGTATTGTTGCAGTTGATTTGAGGAAAGATAAGTCATACTATTTTGAATGCCTGAAGTTATTAAAATTGGAATTACAGAAAAAAACAATCAAAAAATTCAAGAAGTTAAGACAGTCAAAGTAATTGCAAATCAAGGAATAGTAGGGGATAGGCATTTTAAAGAATTTAATGACCCATTTAATCAATTATCTCTCATAGAGTCCGAGAACATTGATTATTACAATATTAAATACGGTTTAAATATTCCATATATAGATTTCAGAAGAAATATAATTACCAAAGGAATCAAGCTGAATGATTTGGTTGGAAAAAAACTAAAAATTGGATCTGTTGAAGTTGAGGGTATGGATTTATGCAGACCATGCAGACATCTTAATGAATCATTAAATCAAGATAATGTTTTGAAGGAATTTTTAAGAAAAGGTGGTCTTAGATGTCAGATTTTAACATCTTCGAGTATAAATATTGGAGATAAAATTGAAGTTCTAGATTAATTGAATTTTATCCAAAAGTTTTTTGAGTTTCACCAGTATTTGAATTTTGATCTAATGTTGCAGGCGCATCAGGATCCAACTCCAAACCCGCAGGCGTTATAGTGGCTGGTACTGGGGTAAAAGTTGAGTCTGGATTTTCAACAGTCTCTCTCACTCTCATTCTATAAAGTCCAAATGCTCCAATTAAACTGTGAATTAATATTAAAAAAACAAAAAAACCGTTTAAGCCAAACCAACCCATAAAGATAGAGCAAAGAATTGGACCACTAATTGCACCAAAACCAAAAATTAATTGTAAACCACCTCCTGCAGCAACAAATTTAGTCTTAGGTACAAAATCATTAGTGTGAGCAAGGTTTAAAGAAAATAATGGTAGACATAAACTTGCATATAATCCGACAGCTATAAAAAACACTATTTTTCTAAATGCTAGTTCATTCATGTAATATATATTTTGTAATGGATCATTTGCAGTAAGGATTGACAAAAGCGCTAAAGCAGAGCTTCCAAATGTTGTAATAACAATAACTGTTCGTCTATCATATTTATCAGATAAGTACCCAATAGGCCCTTGACCTAGCACACCAGCTATTGTTGCTATAAATAAAAGTACTGATGTTTCCAAAAGAGATAATTTTGCAAGTGTAGCATAAACTGAAATTAAAGAAAAAAATGCTGCGTGAATTACACCAGTAAAAAAAGAACTGAATGTACCAAGAGGAGAAATTTTATATAATTCAACAATACTTATAGTTTCAATTTTTTTGAATTTTGGTGCAGGTCTTTTTGTTAGCAAAATTGGAACAAGAGCAATTGATAATAACACCGATACCAAAATAAACGGTTCGTAGTTTTTAGGTTCGCTTACATTAAGTAACAACATACCAATTGCTAAACCAAAAAATATAACCATCATGTAAGCTGAAAGTAATTGACCTCTATTTTTATTAGTAGCTCTATCATTTAACCAACTTTCAGTTACCACATAACAACTAACTAAACTGACCCCTGTTACAAATCTACTTACAGTCCACATTATTGGATTAACATAAACCACAGCTAATAATGCACTTAAAGATGCAAGTGATGCAAAAGCTGCGAATACTCTTATGTGTCCAACTTTCGATACAAAATTAGGAGTAGTTTTTGATCCAATAAAATATCCAACATAGTATCCTGACATGAAGATACCAGTCGTTAAAACACTAAAACCCTCAAGCACTGATCTAATTCCCATTAATTGCATTTGCAATCCATGAGCAATCATCATTACCCCAATTCCCATAAAAAGAGCCCAGGATTTTTTTACTTCTTTTTGCATTTATATATTTACTGTCGGTTAAATCTGGCGGCTAAGTAGTTTTGGTTTGTGTTTTTTTTATGGCTAATAATGAATGAATTGCAATCGTAATAATAATTACAATCCCTCCTAATATAGTTTGAGTTGAGGGCTGTTCTTTAATAATTAGCCAGACCCAAATTGGTCCAATAATTGTCTCTAAAAGAAAAAAAAGGTTAACTTCAGCTGCAGTTATAAATCGTGGGGCTATAGTTACTAAAACAAATGGTATTGCAACACACATAACACACATAATAGGTATAAAAATCATATCTGTACCAACAAGCGCAAAGTCTTTAACGAAGAAAAAGGCAAATATAGCAACACATAATTTACCAATTACTGCAGAGGGGACTAAATCAGTAGATTTTGCATACCTTGCTAAATTAGCATTACAGGCCAGTCCAAAAGCAGTAATTAACCCAAAAAGGTCACCGTAGAAATTACCAAGGCTTAATGAGTCGTAAAATATATAAACACATGCAGTAAAGGTGATGATTATTGCAACCCATGTTTTCTTTTCAGGTTTTTCTTTTAAAAAAATTGCTCCTAATATAGCTGAAAGCATTGGGGCAAGCGCTATCATTAATAATGTGTTTGCTACATTGGTATTTTGAATTGATATTATAAAAGTAATATTACAAATCGAAAAACTTATTACATAAAATAATCCTGGATAACCGATTTTGAATAAAGCATTAAAAAAATTTTTTTTGTAAAAAATTATAAGACCAAAAAGCACAACTAAAAAAGGTATTGCTCCTCTATAAAAAAGCATGCCCCAAGTTTCTATGTTAGATAATCTAATAAAAAGAGAATCTGGTGTTATAAACATAACACCAATAAAAGCCATTAAAGAACCTTTTTGCTGGTTGGTGAGATTTTTCAAGCCTTCAAACCTTTCCAGAAATAATCTGCAAGATTTATGTTTGATAAATCATAGAGGGTTTTTAAACCTGTAGGGGAGGTAACGTTTATGTCACCATTTAATTTTTGATCAATAAAATCAATTCCTGCAAAATAAATGTCTTTTTTCACAAGATCTTTTGCAATTATTTTTGAAATTTTTATTTCTTTTTGAGTTAACTTTATCAATTTTGGTTTTGCACCTTTGCTCATATTGCTTAAAATTGATCCAGGTTTAGGCACTCTTGAAATACAACCACAAATTTTACCATTGATTATAAAAACTCTTTTATCTCCATATTTTATTTTTGGTAAAAATTTTTGAACCATGATATGACCGTGTTTTTTAATAAAATTAGAGATAACTTTTATGCTTAACTTGTTATTAATAAAAATAATATCATTACCGCTATAACTATGAATTGGTTTTAGTATTACTTTTTTATATTTTTTATAAAAATACAAAATATCCTCTATTTTTTTAGTAAACATAGTATCTGGCATAAATTGGATAAATTTCATTGAATATAATTTTTCCGAAATATTTCTAATAGAAGTGGGGTTATTAATAATTCGAACTTTATTTTTTAAAGTGTCTAAAATGTAGGTCGTAGATATATATTCTAGGTTAAATGGTGGATCTTGTCTTACTAGAATGAATTTAACCTTGGATAAATCAATATATGCTTTTTTAATTATTTTAAAAAATTTCTTTCTGGAATAATTAATTTTAATAAAACTTCCATTTGCAAAAACTTTTTTATTTTTAATTGATAGATTTTCTGGTTCGTAATAAAAGATTTTATAGCCTCTGATTTGACCGCTTTTTGCAAGGAATATACTGGTATCAGTTATTGGATTTAGTTTATTTAAGTTATTACCTTGAACAGCAATAATTTTATTGGTCATACAAGTTTGCTAAATTTTCATCTTTTGAAAATTTATACAACATATGATCTGCATTTGTTTTTTTATTTTCAATAATTCTGAATAAATGATCTATAAATTTTTCCTCGTTCATACCCTTTGTGTTAAGAATATTTCTATTTGTAAGTCCTTTTTTTGAAATATTTAGAATTACTGAGGACCAATACAATAGATCTTTACCCATCAGAGGAGTAGTTAGTCCTTTTTTTGGTGCATTTTTATAAGCTTCTAAAACCTCATTTGAATCCCATTTATTCACAACATCTAAAGCTTCATCTAAATTTCCATAAAGCAATCCTGTATTAAAGGCAGGACCAGAGCATAAACAATCCCACCCACAAGCATCCATAGATCTTAACTCTATATATTTTTTTAATCTATTTTCTGTAAATATGGTTCCAAGATGCGTACTCAATTCTGTCTCTGTTGGTTGTAAATTTTTTATCTCACTTATTTTTCCATACATAAAGTCTTTAAATATATATTTTTTTCCTGAAATATATTTTCCTTCAGATTGGAGAAATAATAATGGCATACTCATTATAAATTCAGCATAATTTTCAAAATTTACATTTTCTAAAAAAAATTTAGGTAGCCCTCCACGAGACGTTTTTTGCCATACATGTGATCTATACGAATAGTAATTACTATTTCTTTTTTCTATAATAGATGAATTTGCAAATAATGCGATGTTAATAGGGACTAAATAATTTGCTAACCTAAATTTTTTTGTAAAATCTTCTTCAGATGTATAATCAATATTTAATTGTGTCCCACAGGTTCTGTACATCATATCTAAACTTAACGCCCCACCTTCAGGCATATCTTTAGTCATAACTTCATATCTCTGTTTCGGATTATTTGAAATTTCAGAAAGTTTAGAAATAGGATCAAATCCTGCGCTTATAATTTTAAAATTGAGCTTTTCTAAAACTTGATTTAATTCAAACAAATATTCATATGATTCTGCACATGCTTCATGAATATTGTTTAGTTTTGCCCCAGATAATTCAATCTGGTTACCTGGTTCAAGTGTAATATTTTTACGGTCTTTACTAAGACCAATAACTTTGTCATTTTCTTTTATTGGCTTCCAACCAAATTCATAGAGTTGGTCAAACATTTTAATTATTGATGAATAATCAATTCTTTTATTATCTTTTTTGTTAAAAATAAATTTTTCGTGTTCAACACCAATTTTAACATTCCGTTTTTCTTTGATACCGTCTTCAAAATATTTAATAATCTGATCTTTATTATTTATCATTTTAATTGCTTATATCTTTTAGATAATCATTTATTTCACTTATACTAGTTATTTTATTTGAACATGTCTGGTTTTTACAAATTACAACACCTGAATTGGTACCATTATCTATTTTGTATATAAATATAGCTCTATCAAGATAGTTTTTTAATAAATGATTCTTTATTTCTTTAATTTCTTTATTTTCTCCATAAAATGTAAATGAAATTGTCTCATGATACATGTCTAACGCTTTAACAAAACTAAACATTTGTGAGAAATTTGAGTTTAAAATTTGGTGAAATGATTGTTGTAACAATCGTGATTTTTCAGACCAATGGTTATCATTTGTAATATAGTATAATTTATTCAATTGAGTTAAATAAACACTGTTACCGTTTGGTATATTATTGTCGTTTAAATCAACTGGACTAACGAAAAGATCATTTCTTTTGATTGGATTTTTTTGAAGTAGTTTTGATTTCTCATCATAAAACATATTCCATGCTTCAACCATGATTTTGGAAGCCTCATCTAAATATTCCTTTTTTCCATCAATTTCGTACAAATTTAATAATAACTTTGAGTAGAAAACATGATCTTCTAGGAAAACATCAATTTCCTCAGACTGATAGCAATGAAATATTTTGTCTGACATTTTATCTTTTAGAATTTTGAACTTTTGAACAGCAATTTCTTTAATATCCTCATCCTCTAAAATAATTGATGCGCTTAATAAGGCTGAAATTAAAAAAGCATTCTGATCCGTTTGAGATTTATCATCAAATAATGGTTTAATTCTTTTGTTTCTGATTATAATTAGATCTTCCTCAGTTTTTTTTATAATTTCATTTTCCTTTTCATCTAATTCATTTTTATTTTCTATAAGTATATTTTTTCCCTCGAAATTACCTTCATTAGATATTAAATATTTTTTAGCAAATATATCTAAATTACTTTTAAGAACTTCACCCAATTCATCATAAGACCATGTATAAAATTTACCCTCCACACCTTCACTATCAGCATCATATGCAGATCCATATAATCCAATATTGTTTACAAATTCTGTATTAATAAAATTAATTGTTTGCATTAATTTACTTTTAAAGTAATCAGATTTCGTACTTTGATAAAATTTTGATAAAAGACTTATAAATTGGATGTTATCATATAGCATTTTTTCAAAATGTGGAACGATCCATTTATCATCTACAGTATATCTAGCTATGCCACCTATTAATTGGTCATAAATACCTTTTGAACAAATGTTTCTTAGTAATGTTTCAACTGGTTTAAAATATTTTTTATCATTAGTTTTTAAATAAAAATAAAACATTGCATCAAACAAATAGAATTGTGGAAACTTCGGAGCACCTTTAAAACTTCCATACTCCTCGTCTAAATATGAAATTATCTTATCTACAAAAGGCAAGAGCGGCTGATTTAAAACTGCAGATCTTTGATTTATTTTTAAGAAAATGTCTTGCATTTGAGATGCTTGTGCAATTATTTTTTCCCTATTATTTTTGTATACATCTGAAACGTTATTTAAAACTTTTCTAAAATCTGGTCTTCCTTGCATCTCTTTTGGTGGAAAATAAGTACCACCAGTGAAAGGTACTGCATTTTCATCTAGGAACATTGAAAGTGGCCAACCACCTTGAGTACCCGTTAAAATAGACAAACTTCTTTGAAAAACATAGTCAAGATCAGGTCTTTCCTCTCTATCAACTTTAATATTAATAAATTTTTCATTCATAATTTTGGCTGTTTCTTCATCCTCAAAACTTTCATGTGCCATGACATGGCACCAATGACAGCTTGCATAGCCAATGCTTAAAAATATTGGTTTTTTTTGATCTTTAGCCATTTTTAAACTTTCTTTGTTCCAAGGTACCCATTCAACTGGATTATCTTTATGTTGAATAAGATAGGGGCTTTTCTCTCTTTCAAGTAGATTGCTCATAAAATACTAATTATCTTCTGTCTTAAAAATGACTGTAAGGCTTTCTTGCAAAAATTCTTTTAACCATTGGTGCAAAATGTTCTAGCGGCAATGATTTGTAATCTGGATCAAACGATGATTGATCATATTGTTCACAAAAATCTATTGTTGCTTGGTAGTATTTATGATCTTTATATTTATCTCTCTCATTTTTATCTTTTCCAAAATGATGAGCGAAATAAAAGGTTTGAAAAATCCCGTGCATTTTAATAATCCAATGAGTTTTTTCAGAAACATAAGGTTTTAATATAGCTGCAGCATACTCAGAGTGATTCATTGGCGCCAGCTCATCTCCAATGTCATGGAGCAATGTTGCAACAATCATCTCTTCTGTTTCACCATTTTTTAGAGCTTTGGTAGCACTTTGTAGTGAGTGTTCCAATCTAGAAACTTGATAACCTTCTAATGTTTCAGTCAAACCTGCCATAAATTTTAAAATTCTTTCAGCAGTGTTTTCAGCAAATTTTTTTTCGTGCTTATCTAAAAATAGATAATCTTCTTTAGTACCATGTTTCATTTCAGTAAAGCTAACTTTTTTCATACTAATTGTTAGACGCCGTACTCAATAAAGACAACTGAGTTACTTTATCTCCTCCTAATTCATCGATAATCTTTACGGGATAATCACCTGTAAAATAGTGATCTGTTAATTGGGGAAAATTATCATTTCTTTTTTCAAATCCCATAGCTTTGTATAAACCATCTAAACTTAGAAATTTTAAACTTTCAGCACTTATAAACTCTTTAATTTCATCTACGGTTTTATTTGCTGCCAATAACTCTTTTTTAGTTGGAGTATCTACCCCATAAAAGTCGGGAAACTTAATTTCAGGACTAGCAATTCTAACATGTACTTCTCTTGCACCAGCATCATAAAGCATTTTTACTATTTTATAAGAAGTTGTTCCCCTTACAAGAGAATCATCTATTAAAAGAATTTTTTTATTTTTTATTACAGATAAATTTGCATTTAATTTTAATTTTACTCCAAGACTTCTTATTTTTTGTGATGGTTCGATAAATGTTCTTCCAACATAGTGATTTCTTATTAGACCTAAATCAAAATTAATATTTTTTTCTTGGGCATAACCTAGAGCGGCTGCATTACCCGAGTCTGGAACAGGAACAACTAAATCAGCATCAAAATTATCTTCTTTTGCAAGTTGTGATCCAAATCTTTTTCTATACTCGTATGCAGTTTTGCCATTTAATATACTGTCAGGTCTTGAAAAATAAATATATTCAAAAATACAAGGCCTTACTTTTTTTGGTGGGAATGGTTTTAGACTTTGTAGCTTATCATTTTCAACATAAACAATCTCACCATTTTCAACTTCCCTGATAAATTTAGCTCCTATTATATCTAATGCGCATGTTTCTGACGTAAAAACATAAGAATTTTTTAATTTTCCTATAACAAGAGGTCGTATTCCAAGTGGGTCCCTTACTCCAATTAGATTATTTTGCGTCATCATAACGAGCGCATATCCACCTTGTATTTGAAAAATTGCATCTATTATTTTATCAAGTGTTCTGCCCCTTTTTGATTTAGCAATTAATTTAACAATAGTTTCTGTATCTGATGTCGTGTGAAATATAGAACCTTCCTCAACCATTTTGTTTCGCAAGGTAATTGCATTAGTTAAATTTCCATTGTGTGCTACTCCAACTCCTCCAGAATTAGTATCAGCAAAAAATGGTTGTACATTTCTTAGTGCAGTTCCACCTGTTGTCGAATATCTATTATGTCCAATTGCATATTTTCCTGGCAAATTCTTTAAAACTTTTTCATCATTAAAATTGTCTCCCACAAGTCCAAATCTTTTTTCTGAATGATATTTTTCTCCATCAAATGAAACAATCCCACATCCTTCTTGACCTCTATGCTGGAGAGCATGTAAGCCTAAGGCAGTTAATGTAGATGCTTCAGGAGTGTTGCTAATTCCAAAAACACCACATTCCTCTTTAATTTTTGGGTTATATATCCTGAACTTTTTCTTTGGCTTCTTGATGTTCTTTTTCATTAGGAAATTCGTTTATAAGGTACTTGCTACCTTTTTCAACCATTGGAAATGTAAAAGAATTCTCGAAGTTTATTGACCATTTTTCATGATTATAAACAATATTTGCCGCAGTAAATAAACAAACAACTACAATATAGCAATTAACGATTCCAAATAATGATCCAAAAACTTTATCCACCTTTCCAATCCCTGAGTAAGAAATTGCTTTGCTAATAGCCCTGCTGATCATGAAAATTAAGAATATTATTATTACAAATAGACCAATACCTAAAATTATATCTAACACAAATTCGTTGTCTAAAATACTTTCAACATATGGTTTTGCTTTGGGAAATATAAAAATAGTTAAGACATATGCCAATACCCATTTTGCAGTTGAGAGAATAGATAAAACAAAACCTTTCATTGCTCCCCTGATAATAAATAAAACTGATAAAACAATATAAGAAAAATCAAATACTGTTACATTTTCTAAAATATCCTGAATATTATCAATCATTTAATTGAAAAAGGTTTTACTAATAATAATAAAGAAGGAAGAAGAGTTAGTACAGAAATCATTGCCAATAACATTGCAATTCCTGTAAATATACCAAAATAAATTGTAGGAATAAAATTTGATAATACTAAAATAGAAAATCCAAATACAATTGTGATTGAGGTATTAAATATAGCAACCCCAACTGTTGAGTGACAAACTCGAAGTGTTTTTTCATAATTTTTAATTTTAGAAAATTCTTCTTTAAACCTGTAGATATAATGAATACTATTATCAACAGCAATACCAATAGTTATTGCAGCAATAGTAATTGTCATCATATCCAACGGTATACCTGCTAATCCAATTATACCTAAAATAAAAAAAGCAGCTATAAAATTTGGAACAACTCCAATCAAGGATAATTTAATATTTCTAAATAAAATAATGAACATAATAAATATCCCAACCATAACAAAACCAAGAGTTAATATTTGAGATTTAAACAAACTTTGTAACAAGTTGTTAAATAAAATTAAAACACCTCCTAATTTAAATTCACCCTTTCTAAGTCCCAGTTTATCTTCTAAATCAAAATTAATTTGATTAATTAGGTCATTTCTTCTTAAATCTTCTAGAGAGTCTTTTATTCTTAAACTTATTCTTGCCTCTGAATCTTTAATTGAAATATAAGGATCAACAATTTCCTTTTTAATTGTATCAGGAATTTTTGAATACAACACGCCCATCTCTAGGGTCCCCAATGGCTTGTTGTTATTTAGTTGAGTTGCAACTTCAATTATAGAGGAAAAAGAAAGTACTTTGCCTACTGGCTCTAAGCTGTCTAAATAGTTATGTACATTATTAATTTTATCAATTTTATCTTTAGTAAACCAATATTTGTCATTATTTTGTTCTTCATCACCCCAATCATCCTCAAAATCATCATCAGATTTTTCTTCTTTATTTTTTGGAAACTTAAGTATTACCTCTAGAGGAGTAGTGCCGCCTAACTTTTCATCAATTAATTTCATACCTTTATAAATTTCGGTATTTTTATTGAAGTAATTGATGAAACTATTTTCTACCTCTAATTTTGAAATACCAGTTACGCTTAAAATAATAATAAAAATAGTCGTCACAAAAATAATATTTTTTCTATCAATAGCAAAATTACCAAGAAAATTTGTAAATTTTGATTTTTGATCTTTTTTTATGTTGATATTTGAGCTTTTAATAAAATTTAGCAGAGTTGGTAGAAGTGTAAATGTGATTATAAAAGATGTAAGCAATCCCATTGTCATCATCCAACCAAAATCAATAATTGGTTTTATTTCACTAAAAATTAAAGATAAGAAGGCGCAAATAGTTGTAAGAACAGTATAAAGTATAGGCCAATACATATTACTTGTAGTCATTACAATGATACTGGTTTTACTTTTATTTGGAAATTTCTTTGAGAGTTGAAGAAACCGAGTACTCATATGAATGTTCATTGCCATTGTAAGGATAAGCATCATTGCTATAAAGTTTGAGGATATAACTGTAACTTTCCATCCAACTAAACCTAAAAGTCCCATCATAATTATTACAGAAAAAAAACAACTGCTTATAGGAACAATAATCCAAATTAATTTTCTAAAGACAAACCAGAGTGTAGCAATAATAAAGATTAATACTCCAAGTCCAAACACAATGATATCATTCTTTATAAACGTCATCATATCATCTGCAATCATGGGAATACCACCTAAATGAATTTTACCAATATTACTAAAATTTTTTATTACTTCTCTAATCTCTAAAATATTTTCATGATTTTGTTTTTTGATCTGATCTTTATATTTCTCTATCTCTTGTTTGTTTTTAAATATTTTGTTTTTTTCCTTAGGTTTTAGATAAACAATTATTCCGCTAGTTTTCCCATCTTCACTTATTACAAAATTTCTAAATACGGGACTATTTTTAATTTCTTGAAAACCTCTAATTTTATCAACATCATTATCTTTTAATGATTTAAAATTTTTTAATCTTTCCAAAAGAGGCTGATCTGTGCTGTTAAGAAGAGGTATGTCTAAAAGGGTGATGACATTATGAACCCAATCTAATTTTTGAATTTCTTGTTTTAGTGAAAGTAAATTTTTTATGGACTCAGATGAAATCATTTCACCATTTGGAGTATAAGTTAATACTAAAAATTCTTTTGCCCCATATCTATCAGAGATTTCATTTAGATATTTTAGGTCTGGATCACCTTCAATTAGAAGAGTATCTGATGATGCATCAAGCCTAAAATTTTTCGAGAAATAACTAAAGAAAATTAAAGAAATTAAAAGTAGAAGAAAAACTAATTTTGGTTTTTCAATAATATTTTTTTGATAAAAATTAGCTAACATTCAGTATTAGCTTATATATTTAAAACTAGTTATTTTGAATATCTTTAAATTTAGTAAACATAGCCTCAAATTCCAGTATTATATTGCCTGTTGGACCATGACGTTGTTTACCTATAATTATTTCAGCCAAACTTGAGACTTCATTCATTTTTGCCTGCCATTCTGCGTGCTCAACAGTTGCTGGTCTTGGTTCTTTTCTCTCTAAGTAATATGCTTCTCTGTAAACAAACATTACAACATCCGCATCTTGTTCAATAGAACCAGATTCCCTTAAATCAGCTAATTGTGGTTTCTTATCATCCCTTGCTTCAACTGCTCTAGATAACTGAGATAATGCAACAACTGGAACTGATAACTCTTTTGCTAGCGCTTTTAAACCCTGAGTTATCTCTGATATTTCTTGAACCCTTCCATCTTTAAAGTTTGATGCTTTCATTAATTGAATATAATCAATAACCACCATATCAAGGCCATATAATCTTTTTATTCTTCTTGCTCTATTGCTTAGAGCTGCAATCGAAATTGCTGGTGTTTCATCAATATATAGGGGTAACTCAGATATATCTTTTGATGTTTCAATAAATTTATCAAATTGTTCCTCTGATATCCTGCCTCTTCTTATATCATTGGATTTAATTCTAGATTGTTCAGCAAGAATTCTAGTTGAAAGTTGTTCTGATGACATCTCTAAAGAAAAAAAAGCTATTGAAGACTTGTTTCCGTCATCTTGTAACTTTTTAGCAGCATTGAATGCTATATTGGTAGCTAATGCAGTTTTTCCCATAGATGGTCTTCCTGCAATTATTATTAGATCTGATTTATGTAAACCACCTAAACGATCATCAAGATCTGTTAAACCAGTAGGCACACCAACAATTCCTTCATCATTTTTATATGCGCTTGAAGCCATTTCAATTGTTTGTCTCATGGCTTCATCAAATTTAATGAGTGAATTACTAAAAGATCCCTTTTCAGCTAAATCAAATAATGATTTTTCAAAATTCTCGATAATTTTTTGCCCATCATTATCCAGATCATTTAGTTTTGCGGTATCAATTACATTTTCTGAAATTTTAATTAACTCTCTTTTCACAAATAGATCATAAATTAATTTTGAATACTCAATTGCTTGCCTTGAGGACGTTGAAAATTTAGTAATTTTTACAAGATACTCAGGTATATTTAATTCATCTTTTTCATTTTCAAAATGATTTTTAAGAGTAATTGGATTTGCTAACATTCCACTATAAATTAACTTTTCTATTGCCCCAAAAATTTTTTGATGCATCGGATCATAAAAATTTTTACTAACAATTATCATATTGATCTCATCAAATATTTCATTTGAGAGTAAAATTGATCCTATAACTGATTGTTCAGCTTCTATATTGTTTGGGTGTTCTTCTAATTTACTTTTAATAATATTGAGTGATTGAGACATTATAAAAGTCTATTTAAAAAATGACTATTTACAATATTAAATAAGAACTGGGGAAAAAAATGTATAATTATTTTATTTCTTCTTGAGGTACTACTTTAACTGTTATTTGAGTTTGTACGTCAGAGTGTAGATTTATTTCAACTTTAAATTCACCTAAGGATTTTATTTCTTTTGAAGGTTGAATATTGGAAGGATTTATCTCTACATTTTCCTTTTCATAAATTAACTTGGAAATCTCTGTAGGTTTTACTGATCCATATAATTCTTTATTTTCAGTACTCAGTTTTTTTATCTCATAAGTTTTATTTTGAATTTTTTCTAAAATACTTTTAGCCTCTTTCTTTTTATCTTGATCTTTTTTATTTAGCTCTTGTTTGATTTTTTCTACTTCTTTAATATTTTCTTTTGAAGCAAAAAGAGCTTTTTTTTTTGAAATTAGGTAGTTTCTTGCAAAACCTCTTTTAACATCAATTATTTCTCCAATTGATCCTATTTTTCTTACGTTCTCTAAAAGAATAACTTTCATTATAGTAACGCTAAATTTCTCGCTCTTTTAATTGAAAGAGATAATTCTCTTTGTTTTTTTTGACTCACTGAAGTTATCCTAGATGGAAGAATTTTTCCATTTTCAGATACATATCTTTTTAGCAGCTTAATATTTTTATAATCAACGACTGGCGCACCTTTTCCTGATAGAGGGCATTTCTTTTTAAATTTATATTTATTATTTTGAAAAACACTTAACTTTGAAAAATTACTCTGAGAACCTTTTTTTTTGTTATTTCTCTTTTTCATTATTTTTTAATTTTTCTATCTACTTCTTTATCTTCACTATTTTTTTTAAAATAATCTGTATCTAAATCAAACTTTTTTACTTTAACTGTCAAATATCTTAATAAATTTTTGTCAATTTTTTCATTTTTTTCAAGTTCTGATATAGTTTTTCCATCAGCTTTAATTTTAAAATGTAAGTAATTACCTTTTTTATTTTTCTTAATTAAATATGAAAGGTTCATTAATCCCCAGTTCTCGAGTTTTACGATATCACCTTCATTCTTTTCAACTATTTTAGAGTACTTTTCCTGAAGTTGTTTTAACTGTGATGGGCTAGTGTCTTGTCTAGCTATAATTGTGTGTTCGTAAAAGTTCATATTTATTCTTTTAAAAAGGTGAGGATATACTATTATTAATTTTTAATTACAATACTAAAAATACAATATTTACTTATATAATTAATGTTTTCTGTTTTATTTCCTGGTCAAGGTTCTCAGTCTCCAGGTATGGCAAAATCTTTCTATGATAACTTTGACTATGTAAGGACTTTTTTCAAAGAAGCAGATGACTTACTTAAAAATTCAATAAGCAAATTAGTATTAGAAGGCCCTAAAGACGAACTTGATCTTACCGAGAATACTCAACCAGCAATATTTCTTGTAAGTTATAGCATTTTTCAAGTTTTAAAAAGAGAAACATCATATGATATTAATTCTGCAAATTATTTTGCTGGCCATTCATTAGGTGAGTATTCTGCTTTAGCGTGTGCAGAATCTTTAACATTTTCTCAAACGATAAAATTATTAAAAAAAAGAGGTTTTGCAATGCAATCAGCTGTTCCAAAAGGACAGGGTGGTATGTTGGCAGTTTTAGGATCTGATATTGGAATAATTAATCAAATTTTAGAGAAGAACAAAGATATTTTTAATTGTTATGTAGCCAATGATAATTCAGTTGGTCAAATTGTGATTAGTGGAAATATTAAAGATTTAGAAAAATTTTCCATAGAATTGTCAAATTGTAAAATAAAAAATATTAAACTGCCAGTTAGCGCCCCATTTCATTGTAGATTAATGAATAGTGCAACGAAAATAATGGAGGAAGAAATATCTAATTTAGAATTTAAATCACCAAAAGTTGATATTATTTCAAACGTGACATCAGAACCAATTAATGAGATATCTGAAATTAAAAAATTATTAATTAGTCAAATAGAAAAACCAGTAAGATGGAGAGAAATTATTAATTATATGATAAATAAAAATATTTATAAATTTATAGAAATTGGTCCTGGAAAAGTACTCTCAGGATTAGTAAAAAGAATAAATAGAAATGCAGAACTTATACAAATTAATAATATAGAGGATTTAAAAAAGTTATAAATGATAGACTTAAAAGATACTAATATTATCCTTACCGGAGCTACTGGAGGTATAGGCAATTCTATTCTAGATAATTTAATTTCGACTGGTGCAAACGTTTTAGCAACAGGTACAAACGAGGATAAACTTAATTTAATTCAAGAAAAATATAAAAATGTTCAAACAGAAAAATTTGATATATCAAATCATTTAGAAATTGAAAATTTCATAAATAAAGCAAATGATAGTTTAGGTGGAAGAGTTGATGTATTAATTAATAATGCTGGGATAACAAGGGACAATCTTTCGATAAGGATGAAAGATGAGGAATGGAATAAAGTTATTGATATTAATTTAACTTCAACATTTCTTCTAAGTAAGAGTGTCATCAAAAAAATGCTAAAAAGCAAAAAAGGAAAAATAATAAATATTACATCTATAGTTGGACATACAGGTAATATTGGACAAGCAAATTATACTGCTTCTAAAGCTGGTGTGGTTGCAATGTCTAAAAGCTTAGCTCTAGAATATGGAAAAAAAAATATAAATGTAAATTGCATCTCCCCAGGTTTTATATCAACAGAAATGACAGACAAAATTAATGATGATTACAAAGAGATTTTAAAATCTAAAATACCTATGAATAGATTTGGCACCCCAAATGACATTGCAAATACAGTCATTTTTTTATGCTCTAAACTTTCAGATTACATTACTGGTGAAACAATTCATGTTAACGGCGGCATGTATTTTAGTTGACAAAATCAACAAAATATCTATTAACGACTAAACTTAAAGGATATAAATGTCAGACGATATTTCAAGTAAAGTAAAAAAAATAGTTGCAGACCATCTAGGAATTGACGAAGCAAAAGTAACTGAAGAATCAAGTTTTATCGATGATCTTGGGGCAGACAGTTTGGATACTGTTGAATTAGTGATGGCTTTTGAAGAGGAGTTCGGGTCAGAGATCTCAGATAGCGATGCAGAAAAAATTCTTACAGTAGGAGATGCTGTAAAATTTATAGAGAACAAAGCTAATTAATTTTTAGTATTTAATGTCCGAAAATAATGAGGGGATAATTGTAATATTATCATCTCCTTCGGGCGCAGGTAAAACAACCTTAGTTAAAAAAATTTCAAAAAGAAATAATTTTCAAATATCGATATCTCATACAACAAGAAAACCTCGTCCAAACGAAACTGATGGTAAAGACTATCATTTTGTGAGTGAAACTGAATTTAAAAATTTAATTGATGAAGATAAATTTTTAGAATACGCAAAAGTTTTTCAACATTATTATGGTTCATCTAAAGATGTTGTTTTCAAAAAGCTAAATAATGCAGAAAATGTTATTTTTGATATTGATTGGCAAGGAACACAACAAATAAAGAGTCAAAAACTTAATTATAAAATATTTACAATATTTATATTGCCACCAAGTAGAGATGAGCTTTACAATAGATTATTAAATAGAGATAGAAATGATGAAAAAATAGCAAAAGAAAGAATGACTCAATTTAATGAAGATGTTCTACATTGGAAAGATTATGATTTTGTAGTCATCAACGATGATTTAGAAGATTGCTATAAAAAAATAATTAACTTTATTAAATCTAGTGATGATAAAAAAGAGCCTAATTACCAAAAATTAATATCTTTACATATTGAGAGCTTAATTAATTAATTTTTTCATAAATTAAGCAAATTTTATAAAATGTTTCTTTTTTAAGATTTTGTGGTCTCAAATTTGTATCTAAATTAAGATCATCAATTACTTTTTTTGAGTTTTTAAAAAGAATATTTAGAGGTTTTTTGATCATTTTTCTTCTTTGATTAAAAAAAACATTAGTTATATGCTCTAAATTCTTAGAGTTTTTAAATTTTATGTAATTAATTTTTGGCTCAAAAATTAGTAATGAACTCATAACTTTTGGTTTTGGAAAAAAACTTGAAGGATTTATGTCCATTATTTTTTTTATGTTTAATTTCCAAGAAGAAAAAATTGATAAACGACCATAATTTTTCGAATTATCTTTAGCTAAAATTCTATCTGCAACTTCTTTCTGAAACATCAATACTAATTTTTTATAAGAAAATTCTGAATATGAATAATTAATAAAATTAGCAAGAATTTGGCTTGAAACATTATATGGAAGATTACCAAATATAACTAAATCTTTATCACTTAATAATTTTAGATTATATTTTAGTATATCTTCATTAATAATTATTATCTTTTTATCAAATTTTTCTTTTAAATTTTTTATCAATCTCTCATCTTTCTCAATCACATAAAATTTTTTTGGTTTTTTTTGTAAAATGAATTCAGTTAAATTTCCAGTTCCAGGACCTATTTCTAAAACATTATTATTTCTAGATATATTTCCCGAATTACAGATTTTTTCAATAATACTTTTGTCAATTAAAAAATTTTGTCCTAAACTTTTTTTAGGAATTATTTTCATCAATTTTATTAAGAAAATCCATTGCACAAAATATTGAAGATGGATCAGATTTATTTTTTCCATACATTGATATATTAGGTCCATGATCTGGTGATATTCTTATGAATGGAAGACCTATTGTAATGTTAATTGCATCAAAATTATACAATGTCTTTAAAGGAGTTAAAACTTGATCATGATACATGCCAACTACTACATCATAATAATCAATGTTTTTTTTTATAAAAAAGGTATCAGCAGAAAAGGGTCCTTTAATATTTAATTTTTCAGATCTTAATCGTTTAATTGCAGGTATTATTTCTTTTTGCTCTTCACCAGCTCTTTCTATTGTTTCACAATGTGGATTAAGGCCGAGCACTGCAATCTTTGGCCTTTTTTTTAGATTTTTTAAAAAAAAACTATTTATCAATTTTACTTTTTTTATGATTTTTGATTTATTTATATTTTTTGAAACATATTTAATTGGCAAATGTGTTGTAATAGGAGAAACTGATAGGGTCTCATTATAAATTAGCATTACAGGATTTTTAGATTTTGTTTTTTTTGCCAGGTACTCTGTGATACCTAAATATTTTTTCTTCAAAAAAGTTTTTTTGTTTACTGGTCCATTAAGCAAGGCAATATTTTTATTTTTTTTTAGTATATCAAGGGATTTGTCAAAACAATTAGAAATATAACCAGAAATTTTTAATTTATTTTTAATTTCTATATTTATTATATTAATAAAATTTTTTTTTGATTTTGTAATATCTAAAATCTCATTAATTTTAATCTTATAATTGTTTTTTTTTATCTCTTTTTTTATAAGAGATATATTTCCAACAATAGATATTTTTTTTTTATTTTTTTTAAAATTATATGATTTGAAATATTTTAATAGAATTTCTAAAAAAACACTTTTTGGTTCTGTTATGACAATCAAAACATGATTAATATTCATTAATTATACTATTTTGTTTTATTTTTTTGTAAAAATTCAATGAAAAACTATTTAGTTGTCTATTTTCTTCAAAGTTAATTTGTTTTTTTATTTCTAAATCAGTATCAATTTTTCTTTCCAATTCTCTTTTTTGATTTAATTTTACCAACAAATTACCATTTGGTATTTCAATTGGTTTGCTGATTTGACCTTCATTTAAATTAGAAATTTGTTTTTTTAATTTTTCATTAAGATTGTTATTTTTTATCCAACCAATTTTACCACCATTCACAGATGTATCAGAAATACTATATTTACTTGCTGCAGCCTCAAAACCGTATTTCTCTATAAAATTCATTAATTGACTATATTCAGTACTATATTCGAATAAAATCTCAGATAGATTATATTCATAGATTTTCTTTTGGTTATTAATTAAAGTTTTTACCTTATTGCTAATTTCATTTTCGTCAATTTTTATTTTATTTTTAAATTTTTCATAAATAAAAAAATTCCAAAGTCTATCTATTAATAGTTTCTCTTTAAGAATTTCAATGCTGAATCCCTTTTTTTTCAGGAAATTAGAGTATTTTTCTTTATTTTCAAATCCTAAGGCAGTGTAATTTTTCTCTAATAATTCTTCACCAAGCTCAGCATGTTTTTCTAATTTATAATTATTTAAAACTACTTCTTTCTTTAGAATTTGTCGTATAAGAGAATTCTTAGATAATGAATATAATTCATTTTTATTTAAATTTTTTAAATTAGTATTTAAAATTTGCAGATATTTGCTCTCATTTTCAATATCTATGTTTGTTAAAATTTCATTATTCACTTTAGTTACAATTCTTATTTCAGACGAATTTGTTAAATTAATTTGCAAGAAGAATATTATTAAAAAAAAAATTATTTTTTTTTTTGTTATCATTTATTGATTTATATCTGCCGCTTGTCTAAACTCTGCAAACGGTATAAATTTTAATGTCAGAAATAAACTTTTCTCAGGTTGTAAATTTCCATCACTGTAGAATCTTTTGTTATATTCAACTGATGCTTTTAAACAGTCAGTTTGATATTCATAAATTAAATCATAGTACTCTGTAAAATCTCTATTTAAATCTTTTGCTATATTAAATTTTAAGCTTTTGTCTTTATCAAATTTTATAGTTGATGAATTAGATATTATTTCATCATTTCCAATTACATCCCCAGAAGATAAAAAATTAAAACTAGTAGATAAAAAGCCATAATTAATACTTGTTGAAACCGAGTCATAATTAGAATTTTTTAAATTATTGTCATAGGAAAAACTATAATCAAAATTAAGAACTTTATTGGGAGAAAAAGCAAATTTTCCAACAAGATCTGTTCTCTCCTCATTTAATTTTGTTTTTGATGGAAGATTATCATTTGATCTCTCACGTAATGAATTTGCTAAAGCAAAACCTAATATTTTTTGATTATTCGTATTTCTTTTTTCATATTCAAATCCAATAGACAAAGATCTACCACCTTCTACAATCTCATTTGTACCAATTCTATTTAAAGCAAAAATATTATTATAAGAAAGCCTTTTATCTTTATTTGAAATATTTTTAGTATTATTAGGACTATACCTAAAACTCGTTATTGGTTTAAGATAATCATTACCAGTTTTAGTAATTTTATTTAATGGGAGAGAAGTATTTATTAATAAAGTTCCGAAAACTTCATAATCCTCTTTCTCTTTGTATGAAGTAGAATTTTCAGAATACGAATTAAAATTTTTTAATAATAAATCGTAATTTGTCTTAATGCCTTTATTGCTAATATAATCATTAGATTCGAATAGAAAATCATTAATTAATAATGTTTCATATTTATTTGTATCGTAACTTTTTTGAAAACCTGAAGATTGAAATCTAAAACTTCCATCATAGTTTTGATCTAATTCTAAGTTTTTAGTAAAAGTAAAGTTAGGCAAAATATACTGAAATCTATCATTGTTACTTTTTGATAAATCCTCATATGCAATAAAATCAGTTCTAAATTTTGTATTACTATCGATATTTTTATAATAATTTATTTTTGAAGTTAAGACACTTTCATTTTTTATTAAGGGTGATGATTTTGATAAATTATGAATTTTTAAATAGTTATCATTTGTTACACTTTGATAATTAATATTATATTTAGATTTTGTATCAATTTTTCCATCCAAACTAGCGAATAAATGTGAATTAGAATTTTTTCCATCATTATTGTAACTGAAATCACTTATTAATTTAGATTTCTCCAATGATTGTCTGTATTCAGCTTGCATAATAAATTTATCATCAGCATAAATTCTAGGATTAAATGTCATATCCTTATCTCTTCCTAAAGTCTTGAAATAGGGGATATTTACCCAGCTTCCAAAATTATTTGAGCTACCATAATATGGTACTAAAAAACCAGATTTTCTCTTCACACTTGGATCTGGGTGACTAAAATAAGGAAAATAAAATATTTCTTGATCAAATAGTTTTAGCCATGAATTTTTATAATTAAAAACTTTATTTACTTTATCATGCGTATATTCCTCAGTTTCTATTTCCCATCCAGGACAGCTTTTGTTTGTTGTATTACAAGTAGAAAAAACAGCTTTATAAATCTTAGTTTGTTCATTATTAGAAATTGCAGATCTCCCTTTTAAAATTGGATCATTATTTGGGATCCCAAAATAATTATCTACAAAATCTATTTTTAACTCTTTTCCTAAAATTTCTTTGCTTACTAAATTAATTTTAGCATTCTCAAAAATATAAATATTATTATCAGTATCTATAATATTTGTTTTTTCAGTAGTTATTATTTCATTATTTAAATCAAGTTGAAAACTATTTTCCAAATTGTAAATATTTCCATTTATATCTTTTATTGTAGTTTCTCTGTTGGAGTAAATTTGTTGTGATTTTCTATTATAAAACATATTAGAGGATATAATCTCATACTTATTTTCAATTTTTATATTTGTAACACCTGTTGTCTCTAAAATATCCAATTTTTGATTATATTCAGCGTTTTCAGTTTCAACTTTAATATTTTTTGTTCTATCGTTAAATAAAACATTCTTTTCAAATTTAATTACTTCTGTCTCTTTGTTATATATAGAATAATCTCCCTCAATGTATAATCCTTTTCTTTTTATTATCGCATTAGTCTGAATTGACTCAATTATTTTTCCATTATCTAAAATTTTGATATTATCTGAAACAATTTCAACTTCATCTGAATAGAGGATAGAGTTAAAAAAGATAAACTGAAAAAATAAAAATAAAATAAATTTAATTTTCATTTATTTTTACACCTCCTAAAAGACAAATTAGAAATAAAATAAGATGAGGCAACCAAATTGATAGAACTATTGGAATTGTCTCATTTGAACCAAATAAACTAGAAAAATAGTTTATATAATAGACAAATACAGAAACCGATACACCTACAATGATTGTAAAAAATTTTGTTTTTATAAATGTAAATTTCATCATTATTAATAATCCTAAAATAGTCATTAATAAATAAAATACAGGAAGACTATATAGTTTATTTAAGTGGACATTGACATCAGTTGTCGAGTAACCAATTTTTGAATAATTAGATAACAATAAATTTAATTGATAAATATTTAATGAATTAAGATTTGAAAATAAATTTGAAATTATTTCTCCATCAAATGATGATTTATAATTTATATTTTCATAATCAATTCTACCGGATAATTTATCAACTATTTTTACCTGGTTTAATGACCATATTTTGTTAGAGATATCAGCATTATTAGCAGTAATAATATTTGTGTTTTCAGTTACAGCATTAGTCTGAGTTATTGTTATATCTTCAATATTGTTTTTATTGAATTTCCTTGCATGAATTATATTCGAGGAACCGTCAATCTCCTCCTTTATCCAAAGACCATTTTCATTTACTACGGCAAGATATTCATTTTCAGATGAAAATTTATTTTTTAAGTTTAAATAATGGCTTTTTAAATTTGAGGAGAAAGTATAAAAAATTAATAATATAATTGTTCCACAAATAAGAGTGCTAAATGATAATAAAGACAAAACTTTAAAGTTATCAATTCCATGATTTTTAAATATTTCTATTTCGTTTCTCTCACTTAAATGAATATGAAAAAATTTAACTGCAATTAAAAAAATAAATGGGAAAAGTTCAAATAGAATAGATGGCGAATTTAGAAAAGTAAGCAATATTGGATATTTGATGCCAACTTCAAAGTTTTCAAAAAACTTTAATTCTTCAAAAAAATTTAAAATAAAACTTAATCCCAAAAAAACTAAAGAGATTAAAAATAACTTTTTTATAAAAATTGTCGCTATATATAATTGATATTTTTTAAGCATTATAAATATTTTAATTTGAAATTAGTTTTAAAAAGAATTATTAAATAAAATACCGCAACAAAAATTATTGGGGTAAATAAAACAAGCATATCTATGATCAAATTTTGTGTGACAAATTTTGATCCTATTTGAGAGAAAATAATAATTAAAAAACCAACAAAGAAAATCAAACTCTTATAATATTTTAAATATTTATTTGACTTGGGTTTTATTAAAAGGCTTGAAGAAATAAGAGATAGAATTAAAATATAAAGAGGTATTGTAGTTCTTTTATATATTTCTTCTGTAGTTGACTCAATTTTTTTTGGACATATTTTATTATCTTTTTTTTGTTTTATATAAAAATCATAAACACAATAAAATAAATTTGTTGAATTAATTTGTTGAATTTTTTGATAAGTAACAGTTTTTGGTGAAAATTTTGCAAGATCATATTCAGTTTCTTTAAAATTAATATTATAAAAATTATTTTCATTAGAATTTATAATACTTCCATCAAATAATTTAATCATAAATTGATCTTCTTTTTTTTGAATTTTTCCACTCTCTGCAACAATTATTTTTGATGAGTTTTCATTTAGTTTTT
Organism: uncultured Pelagibacteraceae bacterium; assembly: GCA_902625715.1. GTDB lineage: Bacteria > Pseudomonadota > Alphaproteobacteria > Pelagibacterales > Pelagibacteraceae > Pelagibacter. Next base: position 122,358 of record CACOCP010000001.1, read on the forward strand.
CATTTATATAAATTTTTTTAATGTTTCCTTTTTGGTCGTAGCTATCAACAAAAATTGTTAGGTCTTTAAAAACATTAATAAATTTTTTCTCAGTTATTAGAGAAGGTAAAAAATCAACATTTGAATTTTTTAAGTAAATTCTACTTAGATTTTGTGTGAGAGGAACCAAATAAAGACTCAAAAACAATTGAATAATTATAAATAAAATTGATAATCTTAGGATAAAGTTAATTACGCTTATTTTCTTTATACCATTAGACCAAAAAACTAGGATCTCGTTATTTTCCTCATATTTGTTAATTATGTAAAAACAGGAGATAAAAAAAATAAAGATTAAAATTCTACTAAAAATTTTAGGTAAACTTAAAATTGAATAAGCAAAATAAACCCTTAAACTATGACCGTCTTCAGATACTATATCTAGGAAATTAACCGCCTGTATTACCCAAATTATTAAAGTAATACTTAAGGATGCTGCTAAAAAAAAATAGATAATATCTAGTGAAAGTTTTCTATAGAGCAATTTATTCATTGAAATAATAATTTTTATAAATATACAACAATATCTATTCAAAAATTCTAAAATATGAAGTTAAAAGTAAATTTTGTAGGCAAAATACCAAAGTTGGTAGTCAAAAATGAGCTTATTTTTATAAACAATAAAAGTTTTAAGCATGAGAAACTAGATCAAAAAGAGATTATAGATAACGAGCTATTTATAGAAAAAAAAATTATACAAAGAAATCAGGGTAAAGTTAATTACATTTTAATAAACTGTATTGAAAAAAAAAAGTCATCAGAATTTGAAAATATAGGGTCAAAGCTTTTTGATTTTCTTTCAAACAACAAAATTGAAAATACTTTTTTTAATTTAAGCTCACTTAAAATTACAAACGTACAAATTGAGAGAATATTACATGGAGCAACTCTTAAATCTTATTCTTTTGAAATTTATAAAACAAAAAAAAATATCAATAAATTTATAAATATTAATATTGTAGGCAAGAATAAAAAAAGCATTATCAAAAAAAAATTAGATGCTCTTACTGAAGGTGTATTCTTGACAAGAGATTTAGTATCCGAGCCAGGAAATATACTACACCCTGATGAATATACAAAAAGAATTACAAAGTTAAAGAAGATAGGAATTAAAGTTACGGTTTACGATAAGAAAAAATTAAAGAAAATGGGATGTGGAGCTTTACTGGGAGTAGGTCAAGGGAGTGTAAGAGGTTCTTACCTTGTTACAATGGAATGGAAAGGTGCCTCCTCTAATTCTAAACCTCTAGCATTTGTAGGAAAAGGAGTTTGTTTTGATACTGGTGGTATTTCATTGAAACCAGCGAAATTTATGGAGGATATGACATATGATATGGCTGGTTCAGCAGTTGTAGTTGGATTAATGAAAAATTTCGCACTTAGAAAAGCCAAGATTAATGCAGTTGGTGTAGTTGGACTTGTTGAAAATATGCCTGGAGGAAATGCTCAAAGACCAGGTGATATAGTTAAGTCATATAGTGGAAAAACTATTGAAGTATTAAATACTGATGCAGAGGGAAGATTAGTTTTAGCAGACGCACTTACTTTCACTGAGGAAAAATTTAAACCTAATTTAATTATTGACCTTGCAACTTTAACAGGTGCAATCATTGTATCATTAGGCTCTGAGTACGCAGGGTTATTTTCAAATAATGATAAACTCTCAAAACAATTGTATGAAGCTGGTGAAAAAGTAGAAGAAAAAGTATGGAGAATGCCACTGCATAAAAACTATGATAAATTAATTAATTCTAAAAATGCAGACATGCAGAATATTAACTATGTTGGTGGCGCAGGATCAACTACAGCTGCTCAATTTTTACAAAGATTTATACTTAATAAAACACCTTGGGCTCATTTAGATATAGCTGGAATGTCTTTCTCTAAATACGCAGGAGCATTGAATTCAGGAGGTGCAACAGGTTACGGAGTTAGATTATTAAATAAATTTGTGGAGGAAAACTATGAGTAATATCGAACAAACACTCTCAATAATTAAACCAGATGCAGTCGAAAGAAACTTACAAGATGAAATAAAACAAGAATTTATAAATAAAGGATTTGAAATTAAAAAAGAAAAAAAAATTCATATTTCTAAACAAGAGGCTGAACAATTTTATAAAGTTCATGAAACAAAACCTTTCTACAATGAACTATGCTCATACCTTTCTTCAGGTCCTATTGTTGTTATGGAATTAAGTAGAGAAAATGCCGTTTTGGAGAACAGGAAGTTAATGGGTGCAACAAATCCTAAAGATGCTGTAGAAGGAACCCTTAGAAAAAAGTATGGTATTTCAATAGATAAAAACTCAGTTCATGGCTCTGATAGTCCTGAAAATGCTGAAATTGAGTTAGACTTTTTCTTTAAAGACTAGACTTTTTTAAAATTTTTTCAATTGCAGACGGATAAAGTTTATGTTCAATTTTTAAAATTTTTTTAGCTAATTTTTGCTCTGTATCAGCTTTTGAAATTCTAATTTTTTTTTGTAATATTATTTTTCCAGAATCTAATTTAGAAGTAACCGAATGAACCGTTGCTCCTGAGAATTTATCTTTATTTTTAATTGCTCTTCTATGAGTATTTAAACCTTTGTATTTTGGTAATAGAGAAGGATGAATATTTAAAATTGGTTTTTTAAACTTTCTGATGAAACTTGGTGATAAAATTTTCATAAAACCCGCTAAACAAATTAAATCAATTTTATTTTTTCTTAAATATCCTAATATTTTTAATTCTGCTTGTTTTTTTTTTGAATAATTTATTACATGATATTTAATCTTATTTTTTTTGGCAAATTCTAAACCTTTTGAAAATTTATTATTAGAAATTACCAAATTAATTTTAATTTTAGATTTTTTTATCTTTGAGTACTTGATCAAAGAAAGTAGATTGCTCCCTCTTCCAGAAATAAAAATAGAAATATTTAAATCCCTACCAGTTAATTGTTCCACTTAAATTTACTTTGTTTTTATTTTTTGAAATTTTTCCTATAACATAGGGTTTATACTTCTTATCAAAAGTTAACTTTACTTTATTGAAATTTTTTTTATTTATAATTATACAGAAACCAACACCACAATTAAATGTTTTTAACATCTCACTATCTGATACTCCTGATTTTTGAAGCCATCTAAAAATTTTTTGAGTTTTAACTTTATCTAAATCTATATTTGCACATAAATTATTTGGAATAACTCTTTTAATATTATCTTCTATTCCACCACCAGTTATATTTGCACAACCATTGATAAGGTTTTTGTCTATTAATTTAATAATTTCTTTTACGTAAATTTTAGTTGGTTTTATTAATTCATTTTTAAGATATTTATTTTTGTTTATTTTAATTTTTTTTACTTTTAAAACTTTTCTGACAAGTGAAAAGCCATTAGAATGTATACCATTTGATGGAATAGCTAAAATTAAATCGTTTTTTTTTATTTTATTAATTAGAATATTTTTTTTTTCTACCAAACCAACAGAAAAACCTGCAAGATCAAATTTACCTTGCGAATATGTACCGGGCATTTCTGCTGTTTCTCCTCCAACAAGATTACAATTTGATAATTCACATCCCTTAATAATGCCTTTGATAATTTCTTTCATTTTTTTTAAATTAATTTTATCTATTGAAATATAATCCAGAAATAAAAAAGGTTTTGCACCTTGAACAATCAAATCATTTACACACATCGCAACAAGATCTATGCCAATTGTGTTAAATTTTTTAATTTCATTTGCAATCTCCAGTTTTGTTCCTACCCCATCTGTGCTGGTTACAATGTGTGGATTTTTTAAGTTTCTTGGTATGTTTGAAATTGCTCCAAATCCCCCAATATTCTTAAAATCACCACTTTTCTTTGTTTTTTTTGTTAAATTAGAAATGAAATCTATAAATTTATCTGCATTCTTTATGTTTACTCCGCTATTTTTATATGTGAATTTTTGCGTTTTCATAAATTATTAACAATGACTTTATCTAAAAAAATATACAATTATCTATACATTTTTTTATTCGTTTTAATTATTGTTATTAGTGAGTTTTCCACAAATTTTGCAAAAGCTAAAACTTTCGAAATTAACGATATAGAAATTCAAGAAAAATATGATTTAAATTTTAATAAAATAAAGGTGGTTGATAAAGCTTTTAAAAAAGCTTTTGAAATATTAATTTCAAAAATTTTACAAAGTCAAAACAAAAGTATTTTAAGATCCATTGACATTAACCAAATTAAAAGTTTTGTTGAGGGTTTTTCATTGATGGAGGAAAAATTTGTAGATGATTATTACCAAGCACAAATAAATGTTGATTTTAATAAAAAAGATTTAATTAATTATTTTAATTCAAAAGGGATAATTACATCATCCATAAACCCAATTGATGTCATGATATTGCCTATATTGATAGATTTAAAAAAAAATCAAATATTTTCATATTCAAAGAATCCTTTCTTTCTGAATTGGAACTTAAATAATAAAAAATTTCATCAAATAAATTATGTTTTACCCAACGAGGATATTGAAGATTTTTCAGTAATTAGAAAAAATATTGACAATATAGAAAATTATAATTTTAATGAAATATTTAATAAATATAATATTAAAAATAGAATTTTACTTGTTTTATTAAATCAAGATAATCTGCTTAAAGTTTTTTCTAAATTAAATTTAGAAAACAATGAGATGTACATAAATAAAAGTTTTAAAGACGTAAGTATAAAAAACCTAGATCAAATAAATGATGCAATTTTAGATTTGAAAAAAGATTATGAAAATAAATGGAAATCATTAAATGAAATAAATACGTCAATAATTCTTCCTATTAGATTATCCGTTGATTCAGATAATTTTCTACTATCAAACAATTTAGAAAATTATTTAAATGAGGTAGATTTAATTTCAAATTACAAAATTGAAAATTTTAATAGTAAGCAGATTATATATAAAATTATATTCAATAGTACTCCAGATAAGTTTTTAAAAATAATGCAAAACGCAAAATTTAAAATTGATACTTCCAAAGATGTTTGGAAATTACAATGAGCGAACTTAACCAATTATTACTTGATTTTGATCATAATATTGAATTTAACGAACATGATTATTATGTATCAAGAAGTAATTACTTGGCCTTTAATTTAATTCAAAATTGGCCAAAATGGGAAAGAAAAATACTCAATATTTCAGGAGATACATTTTCAGGAAAAACGCACCTGGCTAAAATCTTTCAAAATAAAAGTAACGCCGTATATTTGGGTCACAGTGATATTAACGAGGATGTATTCAAAAAAATTAAGTTAAATGAATCTATCGTTATTGACGATTTTGAAAAAATAAAAAATGAAAATTTATTATACTCTTTATTTAATTTGATTTATCAAGATAATAAGTACTTATTGATTTTATCAAACAGAACAATAAGTAAGATTAATTATAATCTTGATGATTTAAATTCCAGAGCAAAAAATTGTATATTTGCCCAAATTGGAAATCCAGATGATGATTTAATTTTTGCAATAATTGTAAAAAGTTTTTCAGATAGACAAATCAAATTAGAAAAAAAATTGCTAGAATTTATTATAAAAAGGATAGAGAGATCTTATGGTAAAATTTACGAATTTATATATAAGGTTGACGAATTGAGTTTAAAAAAAAAGAAACCTATTAATTTAAAAACAATTAGAGAAATATTGTAAATTGAATAAATATAGAACACATACATGCGGAGAACTAAATATCTCTAATAAAGGTCAAAAAATTATTTTAGCTGGATGGATTAATAAGAAAAGAGATCATGGAAATCTGTTATTTATTGACTTAAGAGACAATTACGGCCTTACCCAATGTGTCGTAGACAATGAAAATAAAGTATTTAAAGAAATAGAAAACCTTCCATTAGAAACTGTATTAAAAATAACTGGGAAAGTTATTGAGAGAAACAAAGATACCATTAATGAAAATTTATCAACTGGTGAAATAGAAATTTCAATTATTGATTTTGAAATTCTAGGACAAACAAAAGAACTCCCTATGCCAGTATTTTCAGATCAAGAATATTCAGAGGAAATTAGACTTAAATACAGATTTTTAGATTTAAGAAGAAAAAAAATTCATCAAAATATTATTCTCAGATCAAAAGTGATTTCGTTTATTAGATCTGAAATGAATAAGTTTGGATTTTTAGAATTTCAAACACCAATATTAACATCTTCTAGTCCAGAGGGTGCTAGAGATTTTTTAGTTCCAAGCAGATTAAATCCAGGAAAATTTTATGCATTACCTCAAGCTCCCCAACAGTTTAAACAATTAATAATGGTATCAGGATTTGATAAATACTTTCAAATTGCACCGTGCTTTAGAGATGAAGACGCAAGAGCCGATAGAAGCCCTGGTGAATTTTACCAATTAGATTTAGAAATGTCATTTGTTGATCAACAAGATGTCTTTGAAGTGGTGGAAAAATTGATGGTTAAAGTTTTTAAAAACTTTTCAGATAAAAAATTACTTTTTGAGACTTTTCCAAAGATTTCCTATTCTGACGCTATGTTGAAATTTGGATCTGATAAACCAGATTTAAGAAACCCACTTATTATTTCTGATATTACAAAATTATTTGAAAGGGATGATATCAGTTTCGAAATATTTAAAAATTTAGTCAAGAAAGGTTCAATTGTAAGATCAATCGTTACCAAAAATACAAAAGATAAACCCAGAAGTTTTTTTGATGGAATAGATAAATGGGCAAAGGAACAAGGTTCATCTGGTCTAGCTTATTTTACTTTAGAAAAAAATGATAAAATTGTAGGAAAGGGACCAGTCGGTAAATTTTTTTCAGAAAAGTCTTTAGTAGAATTGATGAAAATCACAAATGCAGAAATAGGGGATACCGTTTTTCTTTCTTGTGGTAAACAAAATGATGTAGAAAAAATATTATCAATTGCTCGAACTAGGATAGCAGAAGAGCTCAAAATTATTAAAGAAGATTGTTTTGCATTTTGTTGGATAGTGGATTACCCAATGTTTGAAATAGATGAACAAACAAAAAAAATAAGTTTTAGCCACAACCCATTTTCAATGCCACAAGGAGATATTAAAAACTTAGATTTAACAGATCCTCTTTCTTTAAAAGCTTATCAATATGATATTGTATGTAATGGTATTGAGTTATCATCTGGAGCCATTAGAAATCATGTACCTGAATTAATGTATAAGCTATTTGATATAGCTGGTTACTCCAAAAAAGATGTTGAGGAAAAATTTAGTGGAATGATAAATGCATTGAGTTATGGCGCACCACCACATGGAGGTATTGCACCAGGTATAGACAGAATAGTGATGCTTTTAGCTGACGAAAAAAATATTCGAGAAGTTACAATGTTCCCGATGAATCAAAATGCTCAAGATTTAATGATGAATGCACCATCCTCAATTAGCGATGATCAATTGAAGGAATTAAACCTTGCTGTTAAGAAAAAAACTTAATTAATTTTTACCTTTTAGATTTATTCTAATGTCTGATAGATCTACCAATTTTCTTTTATAATCACTTCTTACAAATCCCTTACTAGTAATATCTTTGACTAGCTTTAAGAAGTGATTTTGATCTTCAGAGTTTTCATTATTCAAATCATCTATTTTTTCTGATCCACCAATAGATGGAGTATGTGCCAGATCTTCTCTATTGAGATAAGATATTGCCAATTCTCTAAATATATAATCTAAAATTGAGCTCGCGCTTAAAATTCTATCATTTCCATGGACTTTTCCTGACGGTTCAAATTTTGTACCTACATAAGCATTTACAAATTCATCGAGAGGAACCCCATACTGTAAACCTAAAGAAATTGCTATTGCAAAGTTATTCATGAGAGCTTTTACTAACTCACCTTCTTTACTAGTATCAATAAATATTTCACCTATTTTTCCATCTTCATATTCACCAGTATGAAGATATACTTTATGATCACCAATCGTTGCCTTTTGAATATATCCTTTTCTTCTGTCTGGCATACTAAATCTTTTTCCAAGTTTTTCATTTAAATTGCTTTTAAATTTTTCACCTATTTTATTATCTATCTTTGGAGCATTCTGTGAAATTGGAGTACTAATTGTTTTATCAATTATATTTACTTTATTTTTGTCTATTTTTTCTAAATTTTTTGTTTTTCTATTATCAAGTTTAACGTCCAGTATCTCAAATTTTCCATCCTCGTTTTTTTCTAAATTTTGTAAGTTTTTCTCATTAACATCATCTAAATAATGACTTACTTTAAAACTACATGTGTAATATGTCTCAACTAAATATTTTGCCATAATATTTCCTTATAAAAATTGAATCGTTAGAAATTATGTATATACAAATTAATGTTATAGTCTAATTTAATTTATACAATTTTAAATTGAAAAAATAATTAATTTTTTATGTTGACATTTTTAAAAGAAATTTTCACTTGGTGGAATGGTCAGACATTGGGAACCAGATTACAAACAATTCTTTTTGGGAAGTTGGTTGGTGAGGATGAACTAGGGAATAAATATTATCAAAATAAAAAAGGTAAAAGATGGGTAATATATAATGGAGAGGTTGAAGCATCAAAAATACCAAATGACTGGTACTCATGGATTCATAATACAAATAATAAAATTGAAAATTCACATAATTTAAAAAAATATAAATGGCAAAAAAACCATTTACCTAACCAGACAGGAACAACAAACGCTTACAACCCCAAAAATAATAAAAATGCAATTGAAAAAAAATATAAATCTTGGCAAGGTTAGTTTTGCTTTATTTTTTATTTTACTTTTTCAAATATTTTTCTTAAAGGCAAATTCAGAAACAAATATATATAGTGAAAAGTTCGCAGAAATATTAGTTTTAGATAAAGTAAGTTCTAAAACAACAAAGTTAAAGTTAACAATTGGAGAAGAGCTATTGTTTCAAAATTTAAATATAAATATTCTAAAATGCCAGAATTCAAAATTTGATGACGATCCTGAAGTAACAGCATTTATGCAAGTAATCGATTTGAAAAATAAAGATAAAGATAAAGTTTTTGTTTTCAATGATTGGACATTTGCATCAAGTCCATCAATAAGACCCTTTGATCATCCCGTATACGATATATGGTTAAAAAAGTGTTATTCTTAAATTAATTTTTCTTTGTCTAGCCAACTTACATTAAAGTCAGAATTAATAAATTTTTCATGATTTAATAAAGTTTTATGTAAATCTATTGTAGTAGTTATCCCTTCAATTACGAATTCATCGAGAGATCTATTCATCCTTTGTATTGCTTCTGTTCTATTTCTTCCATGGCAAATTAATTTACAAACCATGCTGTCATAATAGGGAGTAACTTTATAACCTTGAAAAATTGCACCGTCTACTCTAGTTCTAAAACCAGAAGGCTGGTGACACATTCCGATTAATCCAGGTGAGGGTTGAAAATTTTTACTTGGATCTTCAGCATTTATTCTGCATTCAATAGCATGTCCTCTTGGATTAATATCACTTTGACTTAATGCTGTTTCACCAGTGTAAGCTATATTTATTTGTTCTTTGATAATATCTATACCTGTAACCATTTCTGTTACTGGATGTTCAACTTGAACTCTAGTATTCATTTCTAAAAAATAGAATTTTCCTTCTTCATAGATAAACTCAACTGTTCCTGCCCCCTCGTATCCTATTTGACTTACCATCTTTACAGTTTTGTTAAATAAATCTGACCTGACCGTATCCGTTAAAACTGGGCTTGGGGTTTCCTCTATTAATTTTTGATGTCTTCTCTGCACTGAGCAATCTCTTTCATGTAAGTGAACAGTTCTATTTTTTCCAGATAATACTTGAACCTCAATATGTCTTGGATTTTGAAAAAATTTTTCAATATAAACCTCATCATTTCCAAAAAATTTTTTTGCCTCTAATTTTGCAGTTAAAAATAAATTCTCAAAATCATTTTCATTATTTACTATTTTCATTCCTTTTCCACCGCCACCACCTGCAGCTTTTATCAGAACTGGAAAACCTATATTTTTAGATAATTTTTTAGCCTCTTTAATATCTGAAACACCACCCTCAGAACCTTCAATAACTGGTAAACCATATTGTTTGGCAATTTTTTTTGCTTGAATTTTATCTCCCATTTTACTTATCAAACCTGAAGATGGACCAATGAACTTAATATCATTATTCTCTAGGATTTTAGCAAATTCAGCATTTTCAGATAAAAAACCATATCCTGGGTGTACGGCTTCAGAATTTGTCAATTCTATAGCAGACATTATTGCCGGAATATTTAAATAACTATTAGATGGTTGATGAGGACCCACGCAAATACTTTCATCTGCTAATCTTACATGCATACTATCTCGATCAACATCCGAATGAATTGCAACTGTCGATATACCCCATTCTTTGCAAGCCCTGATAACTCTGACTGCAATTTCTCCTCGATTTGCAATCAGAATTTTTTTGAACATATTAATCTAAAATTGCTATAGTTTGTCCAAACTCAACAGGCTGACCATCCTCAACACAAATTTCTTTTATTGTTCCATCCATTGGGCAGGGCACATGGTTCATCGTTTTCATTGCCTCAACAATCATTACAGTATCACCCTTCTTAATTTTTCTTCCTTTTTCTGCAAATTTTTTACCTCCTGGTTCAGGTGCTAAGTATGCAGTACCAATAATTGGTGATGTAATCTTTGTTCCACTTATTTCAGATAGCTTGTTTTCAGTTCTTTCTATCTCTTGTTTTGAAGTATTTGTGATGACAGGAGTTGAACTAATTCCTTTTGATTTTGAAACTTTAACTTTTAAATCTTTTTCAGTGTATTCAATTTCAGTAAGATTAAATTCATCCAAATAATCACTTAATTCTTTAATAATATTTTTATTTATCTTCATTTTCTAAAAGCTCATGCATTGAATTTATGGCCAAAATATAGCCGTTTATTCCAAGTCCACAAATAATTCCAGTTACAACACCACTTATCATTGACTTATGTCTAAATTCCTCTCTTTTGTAAATGTTTGATATGTGCACTTCGATTTTAGGTTTTTTAAATACATCTAATGCATCTCTTATAGCTACAGATGTATGACTGTAAGCTGCAGCATTAATAATAATACCATCGTAATTATCAACACTATTTTGTATTAAATTTACAATTTCACCTTCTACATTCGATTGTTTTATGTCCAAATTTAAACTTAATTCTTTGGCCTTTTCATAACAAATCTCAGTTAAGTGGTTGTAGTCTTTGCTTCCATATTGAGATTGTTCTCTTTGACCTAATAGATTAAGATTAGGTCCATTTATAATTATTATTTTGCTCACTAAAAACTTATAATATATGAGAAAAAAAAATAAAATAAAAATAACGGTAAACGGTAAGCAAACTATTATAAATTCAAATTTTTCATTAAAAAATCTTGTTGATAAGTTAGAAATACCCCTAAACAAAATTGCAATAGAATATAACAGAGAAATTATTGATAAAAAAAAGATAAAAAAAATTCTTCTTTCTAAAAATGATAAAGTAGAAATTGTCCATTTTATTGGAGGAGGCTAATGAAAAATAAAGATAAATTTATAATTGCAAAAAAAAATTATTCCTCAAGACTAATTGTTGGTACAGGAAAATATAAATCCATGAAAGAGTGTGCTAAAGCTATAAAAATCTCAGGCGCAGATATTGTGACAGTTGCAGTAAGAAGAGTAAATATATCAGATAAAAATAAACCTTTGCTTATGGATTACATAAATCCAAAAAAAATTACCTATCTTCCAAATACTGCGGGATGTTTTAGTTCAGATGAAGCTTTAAGGACACTTAGGTTAGCAAGGGAAATTGGAGGATGGAAATTAGTAAAACTTGAAGTTTTGGGAGAAAAAAAAACATTATTTCCCGATGCAATTGAAACGCTTAAATCTACAGAAGTTTTAACAAAGGAGGGATTTAAAGTTATGGTTTATTGCAATGACGATCCTTTGATGGCAAAGAGGTTAGAAAATGCTGGAGCGTGTGCAATAATGCCTTTGGCTGCACCAATAGGCTCAGGTTTGGGTATTCAAAATAAAATTAATTTGAAGATAATCAGAAATCAAACAAAGCTTCCTGTTATTGTCGACGCAGGCATAGGGCAAGCATCCGATGCAACGCAGGCAATGGAGCTAGGTTGTGATGGGGTCTTAATTAATACAGCAATAGCTAAAGCTAAAAACCCTTATGAGATGGCTGAGGCAATGAAATATGCTGTAATATCAGGAAGAAAATCATTTCTTTCTGGAAGAATTAATCCAAATTTATTTGGATCTGCATCAACTACAAATATCGGAATTATTTAATTTTCTTCTTAACAAACTTTCTTTTTTTAAATTTTCTTTTTTTAAACGTTTTTTGAATAGAAGAATTTGAATTTTCTTTTGCAATAACAACTTTTTGCAAATTTTCAATTTTTTCAATTTTATCTAATATTTTCCCAGATTTAGACTTAAACTCTATAAGATATTCGGTGAAATTTAATTCGTCAGAATGTGTAATATTTATTTTAATTTTATTTTTTTTTTCGAAATATTTTAAATCCTCAAGAAATTGATTTTCTATAAAATCTGAAATTTTATTATTAATTTTTAAATCAATAATTTTGGAACCATTTTCTAAAGATTTGATTTCGATTAATTTTATAATTTTTTGTGCAAAAGTTTCGTTTGTTAGTTTAATTGACCATTTTATGTTGCTTTCTCGAAGTCTCTGTCTTGACATTTCTAATAAACCAAAATTACTTATTCGACCAATTTGAATTCTAGCTCTATCATTACGGCATTTTTCTTTTAATCTTCTTTCAACTTGCCTTCTATTTCCAAAATTCAGCATATCAATAAAGTCAATTATTATTAAACCAGATAAATCTCTGATTTTAATTTGTCTTGCTATTTCTTCTGCAGCCTCTAAATTTGTATCTAAAGCGGTGCTTTCAACATTTTTTTGTTTTATTGATTTTCCAGAATTAATATCGATAGAAACTAAAGCTTCGGTAGGATTTATTACCAAATAACCACCAGAACTTAGTTTTACCTCTGTTTTAAAAATTTCAAAAAGTTTTTTTTCAATATTTTCTTTAAAAAATAACGGTAGTTTATCTCTATACTTTTTTACTTTTTTTAACTGTTTTGGCATCATTAGCTTCATGTAATTTTTTGCTTTTTGATAGCCCTCGTTACCCTCTACAATGATATTTTGTGTATCATCGTCGTACATATCTCTAATACTTCTTTTAATAATATCGCTTTCTTGATGTATAAGAGATGGAGCCATAGAATTCATTGCATTACTCTTAATAGAATCCCAAACTGTTATTAAATTTTTTAAATCTCCCTCAATTTCATTTTTTGTTTTATTTGATCCTGCTGTTCTTACAATTATTCCCATTGCCTTTGGAATTTCTATTTCATTTAGAATATTTCGAATTTTTTTTCGATCTCCTGGATTAAATATTTTTCTTGAAATACCACCCCCTTTGGCTGTATTAGGCATCAGCACTATATATTTTCCTGCAATGGATATGAATGTGCTTAGCGCTGCTCCCTTCAAACCTCTTTCGTCTTTTAAAACTTGTACCAAAATAACTTGATTAGGTTTTATAACTTCTTGAATTTTATATCTCTTTGAGGGAAATCTTTTTTGTATTTTTTCGTCTTTTTTTTCTTCTACATCCTCATCTCTTTTTTCAACTGGATCTTCAATTTTAATTTCTTCTTCTCCATCTAAGATTTTATTTTCTATATTTTCGCTTTCTTTAGATAATTCCTCTCTTACTTTTTCTTCTTCCTTTTTAATTTTTTCTAGATCACTTTGAGGTATTTGATAGTAATCTGATTGAATATCATTGAATGATAAAAATCCGTGTCTTTCTCTTCCAAAATCAACAAAAGCAGCCTGTAAAGATGGTTCGATACGGCTTACCTTTCCAAGATAAATATTATTTTTTATTAATGTATTGTTGATACTTTCATATTCATAATCTTCAATATGATTTTCATTTTTAAGTACAACTCTCGTTTCATTTGGATGCGATGCATCAATATATAAATTTTTTGACATAAATTTTGATTATTTTTCATTTGTTTTTTTTAAATTCGGTGCCACAACAATACCAAATTCACTATCTAAATTAAACATAAATGAGCTTAATAATAAAAAAAGTTGCATCACTATCAATATTAATAATGTTGGTAACTTTGATTGGTGTATTTTCAATTTTATGGATTTACTCTAATAAGCTACCAGACTACAAATTCCTAAAAAAATATAAACCTCCCGTTTCTAGTAAACTATACTCGGGTAATGGGGTATTGGTTAGTGACTTTTCGTCTGAAAAGAGAATATTTGTTCCATTTGAGGCGATACCAAATGTTGTAATCAATTCTTTCTTGTCTGCCGAGGACAAAAATTTTTTTTATCATCCCGGGGTAGATGCAAAAGGAATTGTTAGAGCTATTAAGAATAATATCAAAAATGCTCTAAAATCAAAAAGGTTAGAAGGAGCCTCAACTATAACCCAACAGGTTGCTAAAAATTTTTTACTATCAAACGAAGTAAGTTTTGATAGAAAAATTAAAGAAGCAATTTTAGCTTTTCGAATCGAAAGAGCTTTAAGTAAAGAGAGAATTTTAGAGCTTTATTTAAACCAAATATATTTAGGTGAAGGAAGTTATGGAATAGCTTCAGCTAGTTTGAGATATTTTGATAAATCAATCAGTGAATTAAATTATTCAGAGGCAGCTTTACTTGCAGCATTACCAAAGGCTCCAAGTAGATATAATCCATATAAAAACATAAAACTAGCTAAATACAGAAGAGATCTGGTTTTAAAAAATCTTTATGAAAATCAATACATAGATAAAACTTTATTAAATGAATTAATAAATACAGATATTAAACTCAGTAAAAGAAAAAGAATATATTTAGAAGACTCTAGATATTATGTTGAAGATGTAAGAAAAAATGTAATTGACACATATGGTTTTGATAAAGTTTATAAACAAGGATTTAATATCAAAACTCCAATTGATTTAAATTTACAAACTCTAGCTTCAGCAGCATTAAGAAAAGGTTTAGAACAATATGATAGAAGGAGAGGTTGGAGAGGTTCTTTAATAAATAAAAAAATAAGCAAAAATTGGCATGAAAATTTAGATAGGTTTAAATTAGAAAAATCTTTAGGGTGGGAAATAGCAATTATAAAAACAATAAATAAATTTGAGGTAAATATAGAAACCGAAAATAATACAAAAGGCAAAATTAAATTTGAAAACGTAAATTGGACCAGAAAAAACATAGATGAGTTATTTAAAGTTGGAGATTTAGTTTATGTAAAAAAAATTAATCAGAAAGAATATGAATTAAAACAATTACCCGGTGTTAATGGTGGAATAGTTGTAATGGATCCATTTACGGGAAGAGTTTTGGCAATGGCTGGAGGATTTAGTTTCAATAAAAGTGAATATAATAGAGTTACACAAGCTAAAAGACAACCTGGATCAGCATTTAAGCCATTTATATATGCACTAGCTTTAGAAAATAATTTTACCCCTTCCACATTAGTTTTAGACGCCCCAATTGTCCTTGAACAAGGGAGTGATTTAAAGATGTGGAAACCTGAAAACTATGGAAAAAAGTTTTACGGCCCCTCAACATTAAGAACAGGTGTTGAAAAATCAAGAAACTTAATGACAGTAAGAATTGCTCAAGAAATTGGATTAAACAAAATCACAAATTTTTCAAAAAAACTTAAAATTTATGAAAGACCTGAAGAATTGATGTCAATTTCATTGGGATCTGCAGAAACTACTTTGCTAAAGATGACAAGTGCTTACTCGTCATTTGTAAATGGTGGAAAGTTAGTTGAACCAATATTTATAGATAGAATTCAAGATAGTGAAGGAAAAACAATTTTTAAAAATCAGTTGAGATTTTGTAAAGATTGCGACTTGATTTCATACACAAGTGAAAATCTTCCTAAAATAAAAAATAATTATAAGCAAATTTTTTCACCTCAAACAGCCTATCAGATGACATCTATTTTAGAAGGAGTTGTTCAAAGAGGAACCGGAAAAAAATTAAAAGATCTTAATTTACAATTAGCAGGGAAAACGGGAACTACTAATAAAAATACTGATGCATGGTTTATTGGTTTCACTTCAAATTTAGTAATTGGAGTTTATGTAGGTTTTGATAATCCAAGAACTTTAGGAAAATTTGAAACAGGATCAAAAACTGCCCTACCTATCTTCAAAGAATTTGTTAAAAACTCTGTCAATAATTACGAGGCAAGACCATTCAAAGTGGCAAAAGGAATTAAAATGATGGTTGTAGATGTATCTACTGGTAAAAAAGCTGACAGTAATTCTAAAAGTACTATTATTGAGTCTTTTAAAGAGGAAAAAATTGCAAATAATTATAAAATTGATATTGATAATATTGGCGATGTATCAAAAACAAATATTTTAAAGTTTTATTAAAATGGAATTAGAAACAAGTAATTTAATTAAAGAGATAAACAAAATAATATTAAGAATTAAGGAGTTTCTTTGAAAAAAATAAACTTAATTCTAAACTTGATGAATTAAATAATAAAATTGAGGATCAAAACTTCTGGCAAGATAGAAAATCATCAGAAAAAATTTTAAAAGAAAAAAAAAATTTAGAATTTTTAGTTGGATCATTTAGTAATTTTGAAAATGAGTTTAAAGACATAGTAGAAATTTTAGAACTCTCTATATCTGAAAATGACAAATCATTACAAGATGAAAGTCTCGATAAATTGACAGCTTTGAAATCTGGAGTGAAAAAATTAGAGATAAAATGTTTTTTATCTAACGACAGTGATAATCTTGATAGTTACTTGGAATTTCATGCTGGAGCAGGTGGAACAGAAAGTCAAGATTGGGCTGAGATGCTTAGAAGGATGTATATGAAATGGGCATCAAACAAGGGCTATTCTGTAGAACTTATTAGTGAGCACAAAGGAGATGAGGCAGGAATTAAATCATCCATAATAAAAATATCAGGTGACTATATTTATGGTTATCTTAAATCAGAATCAGGTATTCATCGATTGGTGAGAATTTCCCCATTCGACTCTGGGGCACGAAGACACACGAGTTTTGCGAGTGTATGGATTTATCCAGTTGTAGATGACAAAATAGACATTGAGATTATTGAAAAAGATTTAAGAATAGATACTTATAGATCAAGTGGCGCTGGTGGACAGCATGTGAATACAACTGATAGTGCAGTAAGAATTACGCATATCCCAACCAAAATAGTTGTACAATGTCAGAATGAGAGATCACAACATAAAAATAAAGAAACATGCATGAATATGCTGCGAGCCAGACTTTATGAACATGAGCTTCAAAAAAGAGAAAAACAAAACAAAAATATAGAAAGTTCAAAATCAGATATTGGATGGGGACATCAAATTAGATCTTATGTATTGCATCCATATCAAATGGTTAAAGATAATAGAACTAATTTTGAAAGTTCTAATCCTGAAAAGATACTTGATGGCGAAATTGATAATTTTCTTGAGAGTTCATTGTATAAAATAAATGCGTAAATACTTATTTATAATACCAATTACCATAATCTTTTTATTATTAGCAATTATTGCTTACTTAAACTTTTTTGGACTCAAAACAGATAAATTTAATAAATTAATTTATTCAAAAATAAGTCAAATAAACCCAAAATTATCATCAGAAATTAATGATGTATTTATTAAATTAGATATCAAAGAACAGATAATAAAGCTCGAGACTTCAAACGTTAAAATACAAATTGCAGAAGAATATCTTTTTTTAGATAAAATTATTTCAAAAATAAGTATATCAAATTTGCTAAATAATAGATCAGTTCAGAGTTTAGAAATTTTACTAAGGGAAGATGAAATATCAAATTTAAAAAGTTTTATTTCAGAGTATAATTTCAACTTTTCAAGAGAATTAATTTTAAATCAAATTAAAAAAGGCAAGATTAAAGTCTCAATTTTTTTAGATTTTCAAAATAAAAGCAAAAAATTTGATTATAGTATTTTAGGAAAGGTAACAAATGCACAAATAAACCTTTTAAACAAAGGTGAATTAGAGAAAATTTCTTTTAATTTTATATCAGATCAAAAACAGCATTTCATAAATGATTTGCAATTTATTTATGAAGATATTGATTTTAATTCAAAAACTATATCAGTCGAAAAGCTTGATGATAGTTTTATAATTAAAGGTGATATATCAAATAAAAAACAGGTCTTTGACATAAAAAAATTACAAAAAAATTTAGATCATAATTTTGACTTTATTGAAAATTCAAAAGTAAATCTTTCATCTAATAATATGTTTTCATTTAGTTTAATTAATAAAAAAAAAATTGATAAATTTGAATTAAAATCAAAAATAGATTTTGATGAAATAAAATTTAATAATAATTTAAATTTACCAATCAATATTAACAATGGCGAATTGAAACTTGATTATAAAAATCATATAGTTGATATAAATATTAATTCAAAATTTTATTTTCTTAGTAATGAAAAGAAACAAGCAAATTTTGGAGATGCTAAATTTTTAATTTCAAAAAAAAACAATCAAAATATAAAAATTAAGGGAAATTTTTCTAACAAAGAAAATAAAATAAACTCTGATCAAATTAGAGAATTACTTAATATTGATAGCAAGCTAATACCTAGTCAGGATTTAAAATTTGATTCAAATAATTCGATTGAATTTGAATTAAATAAAAAAAATCAGGTAGAAAAATATAAATTAAATTCTGATTTAAAAATTAGTAAATTAGAGATTTCACATAAAGATAGAAATATAAAGAGATTTTTACCTGAATATAAAGATAAAATATTTTTTAAAGATAATTTAATTACGATAAATTTAAATAAAAAAATTAAAGATATAAAAATAAAAGGTTCATATTCATTAGATAATAATTTATCTGATATTTTTAAAATTAATTTAACCCAAAATTTAGAGAATTTCGATTTTGACACCAATATTAATTTAAATAACCACCTTTTGAATTTTAAGCCACTTGATTATAAAAAAAATAAAAAAATCAAATCTAATTTAATCTTAAAAGGCCGATATAATAATGACGATTTAAGATTTAACAAAATAAAATATAAAGAAAATCTAAATATTATACAGGTAAGTAATTTAATATTATCAAATAAGTATAAAATCAAAAACGTTGACACAGTAATTTTGAATTATGAGAATTTAAATAAGAAATTAAATAATTTAAAATTTCAAAAAAAAAGTGATAATCAATATAAGCTATCAGGTAGCGAGTTTGATGCTCAATTACTCATTTCAAATTATTTAAAAGGAGAAAATACTAATAACATTTTTGAAAGATTTGAAAATATAAACTCAAAAATATTAGTCGAATTTAGCAATATATTTATAGATAAAAATAGTAAACTGACCAACTTAGTTGGTGAGATTTCATTAAAAAAAAAAATAGTTATTTCAGCGATAATTAACTCTAAAATTAACAATAAAAATGATTTTTCACTATCAATAAAAACTAATTCTAGAGATGAAAAAGTTACTAATTTATTTATTGAAGAGCCTGAACCATTTATAAAAAACTACAAGTTCATCAAGGGTTTTACTAAAGGTAAGCTTTCTTATGGGTCAATAGAAAAAAATAATAAAACGAAAGCAAATCTAAAAATATATGATTTTAAAGTTCAAGACGTACCTGTTCTAGCAAAGTTACTTACACTTGCATCTCTTCAAGGTATTGCAGATCTTCTTACAGGAGAAGGTATTCGATTTAATGAATTTGAAATGAATTATGAATCAAAACAGTCACTTACTAATATAAATGAAATGTATGCTATTGGACCAGCAATCTCTATTTTAATGGAGGGTTATATTGAAAAAAATAAATTAACAAGTCTTAGAGGTACTCTGGTGCCAGCTACCACAATAAATAAAACAATATCAAAAATACCTTTATTAGGAGATATTTTGGTAGGAAAAAAGGTTGGGGAAGGAGTTTTTGGCGTAAGTTTCAAAATCAAAGGTCCACCAAAAGATCTAAAAACTTCTGTAAATCCAATTAAAACTCTGACACCAAGATTTATAACTAGAACTTTAGAAAAGTTAAAAAAAAATTAAAGAATAATTTTAAAGTGCTTTTTTTTTCCGACTGAAAGTTTTATAAAGCCTTTACTTTCAAACAATTTTTTACTTATTAATAATTTTTCATCCTCAATTTTCTTATTATCAATTTTAATTCCATTATTTTTAATTAATCTTCTTATTTCGCTTTTTGATAACTCATTACTTATATGTTCTATCAAACAAATTATATCCTTTCCTATTAAATCACTTCTAATTTTAAAACTAGGTAGATGTTCACCAGTTGAATTTTCTTTAAAAGTAGATTTTGCTAATTCTTCAACTTTTTTTGTTTCAATTTCTCCATGTAACATCTTTGTAGCTTCATTAGCTAATAAAATTTTCAAATCATTAATGTTTTCATTTTTTATTTCTTCTATTTTTTCTAAAGACAAGTCTGTAAACATTTTTAGAAACTTGGAAACGTCCTGATCATCTGTATTTCTCCAAAATTGCCAATAGTCATAAGTAGATAGTAGATTTTTATCTAACCATACTGCTCCACTTTCTGTCTTTCCCATTTTTGCTCCCGAAGCTAATGTTATAAGAGGAGTTGTCAATCCAAAAACTTCTTTTGATGAATATCTTTTAATTAAATCAACACCATTGACTATGTTACCCCATTGATCTGATCCTCCAATTTGAAGAAGACAATTCTGTTTTTTATTCAATTCAAGAAAGTCATATGCTTGAAGTATCATGTAGTTAAATTCCATATAACTAAGAGATTGTTCTCTGTCTAAACGGAGCTTTACACTATCGAAACTTAACATTTTATTGATTGTAAAATGTTTCCCTATATCTCTAAGAAAAGAAATATAGTTTAACTCTTTTAACCAAGAATAATTATTTACAAATATAGGAGACGTCTGCTTATTTTCAGTATTAAGATATTTTTTTAAAACAAGTTCAATACTTTTAATATTTTTTTCAATCTCATTTTCATCTAAAATTTTTCTTGTTTTATCTTTTCCTGATGGATCTCCTATCCTAGTTGTTCCTCCACCTAGCAAAACTATTGGCTGGTGCCCATGCTTTTGCAGCTGCCTCAAACACATGATTTGTAATAAACTCCCTACATGTAGACTTTGAGCAGTACAGTCAAATCCTATATACCCTTTAATACTTTCTTTATTTAATACATTTGAAAGTCCCACCTCGTCCGTACACTGATAGAAAAAGCCTCTGTCTTTGAATTCTTTTATAAAATCATTCATAATTTTATATTTTCAATATACATATTTATTTAAAAATAATAATCAATAATGGACAATAGTATTACTTCTTTAGGTTTAATGAGCGGCACTTCTTTAGATGGGATTGATGCAAGTATAATTAATTCAGATGGAAAATCACATCTAGAGGTAAAAGCAAACCAGTTTTATCAATATAAATCTGAGTTTAGACAAAAATTAAGAGATTATATTAAAAATATTAATTCAATAGAAGATATAGGAAATAGTATTACCGAATATAAAAATCTTGAGAGAGAAATCACTCTTCTTCATTCCGATATATCAAAAAAAATAATATCCAAGCAGACTATTGAGGTTGATTTAGTTGGTTTTCATGGACAAACAATTATTCATAAACCTGAAAAAAAATATTCAATTCAGATGGGTGACCCAAATTTATTATCTCAATTAATTAAAAAAAAAGTCATTTTTAATTTTAGAAAAAACGATATTGTGAACAACGGAGAAGGTGCACCTTTAACACCAGTATATCACTCTTTATTATCAAAAAAAATTTTTCATAATGAATCATGTATTTTTTTAAATATAGGAGGAGTTTCAAATTTTACTTATTGTAACAATGAAGAATTAGTTGCTAGAGATATAGGACCAGGAAATGTTTTGTTAGATGAATATTTAAAAAAAACAAAAAATATAGATTTTGATAAAAATGGTGAAATTGCATCCACAGGACAAATCAATATGGACATTATAAATCAATTTATCGAGCATGATATTTACAGTTCAGAAGATAGACATTCTTACGATAGAAATGAGTTTGATTTTCATTTTATTAAAGGATTAATTTTTGAAGACGCTGTTGCAACTCTTAATTATTTTACTGCCTTAATTATTTCAAATTATTTAAATGATAATTTTATAAATTGTTCAAATTTAATATTATGCGGAGGTGGCAGAAAAAATAAAACATTAATTAAAAATTTGAAAAGTTTATTAAAAAAAAATATTTATAATATCGATAAATTTAATTATGACGGAGATTTTATCGAGTCCCAAGCATTTGCTTATTTAGCAATAAGATCATATCTTAAAAAAAATATATCTTTTCCTTCTACTACAAAAGTAAGTAAACCAATATCAGGTGGAGAGACTTTTAAAAATTATTAGTAAAGAGCTGTTTCTTTTTTTATATATTTATTTAAAGATTTAATAAGGGCAACTTCAGCTTTTGAGAAGAAATGATTTGCCTCTGTAATAGAGTCAAATTCAACTTGAATTCCTTTTTGAGAACTAAGTCTTTTATTTAGTTCATTAATATGTTCAACAGGAACTAATTCATCTTTTTTACCATAAATCATTATTCCTGATGTAGGACATGGTGATAAAAAAGAAAAATCATAAACATTTGGTTGGGGTGAAATTGCTACAAACCTATTTATTTCTGGTCTTCTCATTAATAATTGCATTGCAATTAATGAACCAAAGGAAAATCCTGAAATCCAACATTGTGAATTGTCAAAGTTTTCTCTTTCTAACCAATCAAGTGCAGCTGCAGCATCTGCTAACTCACCTTGACCATTGTCAAATTCTCCATCACTTTTGCCAACTCCTCTAAAGTTTACTCTACACACAGAAAAATCGTTATCCATAAAAGTTTGAAATGTATCAACAACAACTTTATTATTCATAGTTCCACCATATTGGGGGTGTGGGTGCAAAACTAATGCAATTGGAGATGTATTTTTTTTGCTTTTATAATATTTCGCTTCTAACCTTCCTGCAGGTCCAGGAATAAATATTTCCACAATTTTGTTATCTGATGTTGTCATTGATAATTAATCTCAAAAAAAAATTATATTTTTCTATCAAAATTGAGCGACAAAATGCAAGTTCAAAAATTTTTCAGAAACTTGACTATTTTAGTCGGGTATATATATAAACCGCATAAAATAATAATAATATGAAACTTTCAAGTAAAGGAAGATACGCAGTTACGGCACTTGCAGATCTAGCTAAATTTGATCCTAATGAGCCAGTCTCTTTAAGAGATATTTCTTTAAGACAAGGAATATCTTTAGTTTATCTCGAACAATTATTTTCAAGACTAAAAAAAAATAATATTGTTAACAGTGTCCGTGGAATTAAAGGTGGATACGTTCTTTCTAAAGAAGCTTCGAGTATTAAAATTTCGGATATTTTGTTTGCAGTCGATGAAAAAGTTAAAACTATAGGATGTGAAAAACATTCAAAAAAAGGGTGTAATGGTAAAACCGCAAAATGTATTACTCACGATCTCTGGGATGAATTGGAAGATTATATAAATAATTTTTTTGAAAAAAAAAGCCTTAGAGATTTGCTAAATCAATCAACGAATAGATTATAGATGAGAGATAAACAAATAGAAGATTTAAAAGAATATAAATATGGATTTACAACTGATATAGAAAATATCAGAGCCCCAAAAGGTTTAAATGAAGATATAATCAAATTTATATCTAAAGTTAAAAAAGAACCTGATTGGATGTTAAGTTTTAGACTTAAAGCATTCGAAAGATTTAAACAATTGAAAGAGCCAAATTGGCAAAAACCGAAGTATCCAAAAATAGATTATCAAGACCTGTATTATTACTCAGCACCAAAAAGCATGAAGAATAAGCCAAATAGTCTTGATGAACTAGATCCAAAACTTTTAGAAACTTATAAAAAACTTGGAATACCACTTGAAGAACAAAAAAGGTTAAATGGAATAGCAGTAGATGCAGTTTTTGACTCTGTTTCAGTTGCAACAACATTTAGAGAAGAATTAACAAAACACGGAATTATTTTTTGTCCAATATCTGAAGCTATTCAAAACCACCCTGAACTTGTTAAAAAGTATTTGGGTTCAGTTATTCCTACTACAGATCATTTTTTTGCGACTTTAAATTCTGCTGTCTTTACAGATGGATCTTTTGCATACATTCCGGAGGGAGTGAGATGTCCAATGGAATTATCAACATATTTTAGAATCAATGCATCTAAAACAGGTCAGTTTGAAAGAACATTAATAGTTGCTGATAAAGGTAGCTATGTCAGTTATTTAGAAGGGTGCACTGCTCCTATGAGAGATGAAAATCAACTGCATGCTGCAAATGTAGAATTAGTTGCATTAGATGATGCAGAAATTAAATATTCAACTGTTCAAAATTGGTATCCTGGAGATAAAGATGGAAAAGGTGGGATTTATAACTTTGTAACTAAAAGAGGACTCTGCAAAGGTAAAAATTCTAAAATTTCCTGGACACAAGTTGAAACAGGATCAGCAATAACATGGAAATACCCAAGTTGCATACTTAGAGGAGATAATTCAGTTGGTGAATTTTATTCAATCGCAATCACAAATAACCATCAAAAAGCAGACACAGGTACTAAAATGATACATTTAGGAAAAAATACAAAAAGTAAAATTATTTCCAAAGGTATATCGGCTGGAAATTCAGATATGACTTATAGAGGTCTGGTTGACATATCACCAAAAGCAAATAATTCAACAAATTACACTCAATGTGACTCCCTATTAATGGGAAACAAATGTGGAGCCCATACAGTCCCGTACATTAGAAATAAGAATTCAGAGTCAAATATTGCTCATGAAGCAACAACATCTAAGATAAGTGAAGATCAATTGCATTATTGTCAACAAAGAGGTTTAAACCCAGAGGAAGCAGTCGGGTTAATTGTTAATGGTTTTTGTAAAGAAGTTTTACAACAACTTCCCATGGAATTTGCAGTAGAGGCACAAAAATTAGTCGGTATAAGCTTAGAAGGAAGCGTGGGATAATGTTAAAAATAAATCAATTAAATGCGAAAATTGATAATAAACAAATTCTGAGAGGATTTTCTCTTAATATTAATCCTGGTGAAGTGCATGCAATTATGGGTCCAAATGGATCAGGTAAAAGCACATTATCAAACATTTTATCAGGAAAAAAAGGGTACGAAGTTTCTGGAGAAATCCTATTTGAAGACAAGGATTTGTTTGAACTTGAAACAGAGGAAAGAGCCCATAAAGGTATCTTTTTAGCCTTTCAATATCCCTTAGAAATACCAGGTGTTAACACTAACATTTTTTTAAAAACATCATTAAATGCGGTCAGAAAAGCAAGAGGTGAAAAAGAATTAGACGCAATAGAATTTTTAAAATTAGTAAAAGAAAAATCCAAAGAATTAAAATTTGACGAAGAAAAATTAAATAGACAATTAAATGTTGGTTTTTCTGGAGGTGAAAAAAAGAAAAATGAAATTCTACAAATGTCATTACTGGCTCCTAAATTATCAATCTTAGATGAAACAGACTCTGGTTTAGATATTGATGCATTAAGGATTGTTGCTAATGGAGTTAATACATTAAGAGATAACAAAAATTCATTTTTAATTATTACACACTATCAAAGGTTACTTGATTATATAAAACCTGATTTCGTTCATGTTTTAATGAATGGTAAAATTGTTAAATCAGGAGGACCAGATTTAGCTACTGAATTAGAAAAAAAAGGATATGAAAGTTTTAATTAGATGAAAGAACAATTACAAAAAGATTTTGAAAATATTATTAGAAATTTAAATCTTTCTCAAAAAGATATCGAAATAAAAAAATTTTGTTTAGATAATTTTATAGACAAGGGTTTCCCAAACAGAAAAAATGAGGATTGGAAATTTTCAGATCTAAATCAAATAATAAAAAAAAATATTGGAGAATTAAGTTTTTATAGCGATTATACATTTACCAACAAAATTGATACATCTATATTTGTAGATGGTCTCGAGCATAATAAAATAGTATTCATAAATGGCAGAATTGAAAAAATCGATTTTAATTATGAAAAGAAGGAACAAATAGAAATAATTGATCAGTCAGAAACTATTAACAAATTTAATGCTAAAAACTCTCTATCTGATTTAAACAACGCTTTTACAAATAAATCATTTAAAATTTTGGTTAAAAATGGATATAAATTGATAAAGCCGCTTATTATTTATCATACTACTACTTCAAAAATTTGGTCCAAAAATATAAATTTAAAACTAGATTTTGAACTAGATAAAAATAGTTCATTAAGAGTAATTGACTATTTTAACGACACATCAAAGAAAAATTTTATTAATATTTTTTATAACTTTGATTTAAAAGAAAATTCAATTTTGAAAAATTATAAATTAGATAAATTTCAAAACGATAATATAAAATATTTCTTCAATAATATTGAACAAGAAAAAAATAGTATTTCAGAAACCTTTATTTTATCCTCAGGATCTAATTTCTTAAAAAATGAGATAAATTGCGACTTAAATGGTGAGTATGCATCAGCATTTGTGAATGGTATTTTCTCGTTAAATAACAACAATCACCATGAAATCCGAACAACTATAAATCACCTAACTGAGAATACAAAAAGTTATCAGTTAATAAAAAGTGTTTTAGAGAAAAATTCAAATGCTGTATATCAAGGAAAAATATTTGTGAATTCAGATGCACAAAAAACTGATGGTTATCAACTAAGTAAAGCAATATTGCTAGACAAAGAATCAGAGTTCAACGCTAAGCCAGAGTTAGAAATTTATGCTGATGATGTTAAATGTTCTCATGGTTCTGCATCGGGTAGTTTAAATGAGGATTCAATATTTTATTTGATGTCTAGAGGTTTAAGTTATCAGCAATCAAGAGAGTTATTGATAAATGGTTTTTTACTTGATGTAGTAGAAAAAATAACAGACTCAGAAATAAAAAACCTTATTAAAAATATGATTGGAATAAAAGAATGAACATAGAAAATATAAAAAAAGAGTTTCCAATATTTGATGAAAAAATTCAAAATAATGATTTAGTTTATTTAGACAGTGCAAACTCTTCACAAAAGCCAAGAGTGGTAATCGATAGAATATATGATTTTTACTCTAAAGAGTTTTCTAACGTAGGTAGAAGTGTTCATTATTTGGCAGTAGCAGCAACTAATCTTTATGAAAACACTAGAACATCAGTTCAAAAATATATCAATGCAAAAGATAAGAACGAAATTGTATTTACTAAAGGTGCAACAGAGGCAATTAATCTTGTAGCTAATACATTTGGTCAAAAGTATTTAGAAGAAGGAGATGAAGTATTATTAACAGAGCTTGAACATCATTCAAATTATGTTCCTTGGCATTTCCTGAGAAATTCAAAAAAAATTAAAATTGAATTTGCAGAAATTAATGAGGCAGGCGAGATAACTATTGAAGCAATAAAAAATAAAATAACTAACAAAACAAAAATTATAAGCGTTACTCATCTATCAAATGTAACTGGAGCAATATTGCCAATTAAGGAAATTGTAGAACTCGCGCACTCAAAAAATATTCCTGTTTTAGTAGATGGTTGCCAAGGAGCACCACATTTAAAATTGGATATGCAGGAATTAGATTGTGATTTTTATGCTATATCGGGACATAAGATGTACGGTCCTACAGGAATTGGGGTTTTATACGCAAAAAAGAAATGGTTAGATGATCTACCGCCATATCAAGGTGGAGGTGGAATGATAAATGAAGTTAAAAAAACTGGAATTTCTTATGGAGAATTACCAAATAAATATGAGGCAGGCACAATGGCAACAGCCCAGGTAATTGCATTTAACGAGTCTATAAAATTTATGGAAAAAGTTGGTATTGAAAATATAGAGAAGCATGAGAAAGAACTATTGGATTACGGATTAGATATTTTGAGGAAAAATAATTCAATAAAAATTGTTGGTAATCCAAAAAATAAAGGTGGAGTGATTTCTTTTACAATTGAAGGTGTTCACCCACATGATATTGCTACTATTCTTGATGAAGATGGAGTAGCAATCAGAGCAGGACATCATTGTTGTCAAATATTACATGAAAAGCTTAAATTACCAGCTACGGCAAGAGCATCGTTTGGAGTATATAATACAAAAGATGATATCGATCAATTAAGTAAATCAATAGAAAATTGTAAAAAAATATTTAATTTATAATGGACCTCAAAGAATTATATCAAGAAATTATTTTGGATCATGGTAAAAATCCTAGAAATTTAAGAAAAACAGAAAACTTTAATAAAGATGCAAAAGGACATAATCCTTTATGTGGTGACAATGTTCATATCTATTTAAAATTAAACGAAAATAAAAAAGTTGAGGATATTTCATTTGAAGGTCATGGATGTGCTATATCAATGGCGTCAGCTTCAATAATGACAGATCTAGTAAAAGGCAAAGAGGAAACTGAAGTAAAAGAAATTGTAAACGATTTTTTAGATATGATTAAAGAAAAAGAGGAACTTCAAAATAAAATCTTAAATGAAGATGAAAAAACTAAATTAATGTGTCTATCAGGTGTAAAACAGTATCCAATGAGAGTAAAATGTGCCACTCTATCTTGGCACACTTTAACGTCAGCTATAGATGATTTTCAAAAAATAGTAAATACTGAAAACTAAAATGGATTTAAAAGAAAAAGTAATATCTGAGATTAAAAAAATATATGATCCTGAAATTCCTGTAAATATTTACGAATTAGGGTTGATATACGATATAACGATTAAAGATAAAGATGTTCAAGTTAAGATGACACTTACAACGCCAAACTGTCCAGTTGCCGAAAGTTTGCCTAAAGAAGTTAAAGACAGTATAATGGGACTTGATGAAGTGAACAATGTCAACTTAGATTTGGTTTGGGATCCTCCATGGAACAAATCTATGATGTCGGAGGCAGCCAAATTAGAATTAAATTTATGACGAAACAAATTATAACTTTAAGTGATAATGCAGCGACTAGAATAAAAGAGATTATGTCTCGAGATCAGCAAAATTCTATAGGTGTAAGAGTTGGAGTTAAATCTGGTGGGTGTGCAGGGATGTCTTATATTATGGAATATACAAAAGAAATAAATCCTAATGATGAAGTAATTGAGGACAAAGGGGTAAAAGTCTTTATCGATTCTGCAGCAGTGATTTATCTTCTTGGTACAGAAATGGATTATAAGAAAGAGCAGTTTTCATCCTCATTTGTGTTCAATAATCCCAATGAAACTGAGCGTTGTGGTTGCGGAGAGTCTTTCAAAATCTAGTATAAGTTTAGTGCATACCAGAGTTGTTTAAAACGCATATCTGTGGTATTAATTTGTTATGAACAAATTTGAATTTAAAAATCTTGTTAAGGATCTTAAAGATAACTTGAAAGAAAGGTCATTCTTTAAAGTTTTACGTAAAGAAGTTGAGACTGGAGCAAATGGTACTCAAGATTACGTTGTTAAAAAAGGTATTAACAAAGATTCAATTGCATCAACCAAACAGTAGTTTTTATTAACTGCTATAATACATCTCAAACTCAACAGGGTGAGGTGCATGTTCAAACTTATGAATCTCTTCAAACTTTAGTGCTATATAAGCATCTATTTGATCATCAGTAAATACACCACCTTGAGTTAAAAATTCTCTGTCCTTATCCAACGCTTCCATTGCTTCTCTTAAAGATCCACAAACTGTTGGAATGCTTTTTACCTCTTCTTCAGGTAATTCATACAAATCTTTATCAAAAGACTCACCAGGATGAATTTTATTTTTAATACCATCTATACCTGCCATTAGCATTGCCGCAAAAGTTAAGTAAGGGTTTCCAGCAGCATCTGGAAATCTAATCTCACATCTTGCACCTTTTTTGCTTAAAGTAATTGGTATCCTACAAGATGCAGATCTATTACGTGCTGAATATGCTAATAAAACTGGTGCTTCAAAACCTGGAATTAATCTTTTGTAACTGTTTGTTGTAGAGTTAGCAAACGCGTTAATTGCTTTAGCATGTTTTAATATTCCTCCAATATAGAATAACGCTGTTTCAGATAATCCTGAATATGCTTCACCAGAAAAAACTGGAGTATCACCTTTCCAAATAGATTGGTGTATATGCATACCTGAACCATTATCACCTGCTACAGGCTTTGGCATAAACGTTGCTGTTTTTCCAAATGAGTGTGTAACCATTTGAACAACATATTTATACAATTGAACATTATCTGCTTGGTCTACTAACGTACCAAAATACATACCTAGTTCATGTTGACTTGGAGCAACTTCATGGTGGTGTTTTTCAACTTTAATACCAACATCCTTAAGTCCTTTTAAATATTCACCACGCATATCTTGACCACTATCAACTGGTGGAACTGGAAAATATCCACCTTTAATGCCAGGTCTATGTCCCATATTTCCATTTTCATATCTTTTGCCAGAATTATAAGGACCCTCAGTACTATCAATAGCAAAACTAGTTTCATTCATATCGTTTTTAATTCTTACATCATCAAATACAAAAAATTCTGGCTCTGGTCCAAAAAAAGCTTTATCACCAATACCCGAAGCTTTTAAATATTCCTCTGCTTTTTTAGCTATACCCCTTGGATCACGTTCATAAGGGTTTTTCTTTACTGCATCTAAAATATCACAGAATAAAACCAATGTGTTATGTGAAGTAAAAGGATCCATAAACATTCTTGAAAAATCTGGTTTTAGTATCATGTCAGACTCATTAATTGCTTTCCAACCAGCTATTGACGAACCATCAAAAAACACACCCTCATTTAACATGTCTTCATCTACTATCGTAGAATCCATTGTTAAGTGTTGAAGTTTTCCTCTTGGATCTGTAAATCTAAGATCTACAAATTCAGCCTCTTTGTCTTTGATCATTTTAAGTACATCACTAGCGCTCATAATTTACTCCTATTAATTTTGTAATTCGGGGTGATTAACATTAAAAAAATGATAAATAATGCATATAAAATAGATAACACGTATGCATTTTTTACATATATATATCCAAAATTACTCATTTTTTTTAACAACTATAGATTGATATGAATGTAATAGACAAAGAACCAGTGCTAAGAGCAGAAAGAGCACTTAAAGATTTTGATAGTTCCCTTAATGTTATTGAATTAAAAACTTCCGCTAGAACTGCAATTGATGCTGCTAATTCACTGAACTGTGAAATTGGTGCAATTGTGAAAAGCCTTCTTTTTAAAACAGAGAAAAACTTTATTTTATGCTTAGTAGCAGGAGATAAAAAATGCTCTTTAAAGAAATTAAAAAAAATCACTGATTTAAACGACATAAAAATGGCATCTCCTGATGAGGTAAAACAATATACCGGATATACGATAGGAGGTGTTTCACCAGTTGGACATCTTACAGATTTACAAATTTATATTGATATAACTTTAGAAAGATTCGTAAAAATTTTTGCAGCAGCAGGCCATCCAAATTGTGTATTTGAGATTAGTTTTAACAATTTAGTAAAACTTACTAATGGAAAAATCAAAAATTTAACAGAATGAGACAACCAAATTTAATTGATTATATTTTATTAACCCTTCTAGCTTTAATTTGGGCATCAGCTTTCTTTAATATTAAGATAGCCACATATTCATTCGGACCTGTTACCATTGCTTTATTAAGAGTATTTTTTGGAGCTATTCCTGTTTTAATTTTATGCTTTTGTAAAAAAATTAAAGTAGAGGCATTTTCAAAAGATTGGTATTGGTTTGCAATAATTGGTTTTATAAACTTAGTTGTTCCTTTTTTCCTTATTTCTTATGGTGTGAAATCTGTTCAGAGTAATTTAGCTGCAATATTGATGTCAACAACTCCTTTATCTTCAACAATCTTGGGACATTATTATACGAAAGATGAAAAATTTAACTTTACAAAAACTATTGGAATTTTAATTGGTTTTGCAGGAATAGTATACTTATTTTCTGACAATTTATTAATTAATGAAAGTAATTTTTTCTCTGCAATATTAATTTTAGTTGGGTCTACTTGTTATGTAATAGGTGGTGTACTAACTTTAAAAATAAAAGAAAAAAAAAATGAGAATGTTACTGGTTCTATATTAATTTGGGCAGTAATAATTTTAATACCTTTATCCCTTTTAATCGAAAAACCTTGGACATATAATCCATCAATTCAGTCAACTATATCTGTAATTTACCTTGGCCTGGTATCTACAGGCATAGCCTGGTTATTGAGATTTAAGATTTTGGTTGATAATGGTTTAATTTTTCAGTCTCAAGTGTCTTATTTAATACCTATATTTGGAACTATACTTAGTTATATATTTCTAAACGAATTAATTACTGTTAAAGTATTAATATCCTTAATAGCTGTTGTAATTGGAATTTACTTTGTAAGACAAGCAGGTGGAAAAAAAATTATTTAAGAGTTGAAATTTCTTTAATATGTTCTGGTTTAGTTTCACAACAACCTCCTAAAATTTTTGCTCCTCTTTCAACCATTCTTTTTGTAAAAAAATAAAACTCTTTTGCGCTAAAATTTCTTGAACCAAGTGCAATGTTTGGATTTGTTCCTATTTCATTGTGTTTTGCCGAATTAAAAGTTTGCACTGGAGTTGGTTCTTCAATACCCCATAAATTTACCTTAAATCCGAAAGGAAGTTTTAAATCTGAAAAAAAGTCAGATGTTTTTTCAACTATTTCTGGAGATACACAAGCAAAAACTAAACCTATCCAACTGTTACATTGAAATTTTTCAATAATATTTTGAATATTCTCACCCGAAGGTAATTTGCAATTCTTTTTTAAATGTATGCCTACTACCACCTTTTTTCCTAGTTTTTCAACAATATTTGAGGCAATTTCAATCTCTCTTCCACTGCTTACAACATCAAGATAAAAAAAATCAACATAAGGGCTTATTATTTTAGCCTGCTCCTCAAAATCAGATTGAATTTCTGATGAACTTCTTTCATCTACAACATAGGTATCACTTTGAGATGGCAATGAACCAGCTATCAATATATTTTGTTTGGAAATCTCTCTTGCTTTATTTGCTAAAATACCTGCTTGTTCATTAGCGTATTGGAATTTATCGACAACTTTATTTTGAATAAATCTAATTTTCCTTGCAGAGAAATTATTTGTGACAATTATATCTGCACCTGCGTTTATATATGAAATATGTGCATCAATTACTAATTTATGAAATTCTTTATCAATCAATGCACTTGCAGACCATAGTGTACCTTTTGAAATTAAGCCTTTACTTAAAAGTTCTTGACCCATTCCTCCATCAAAAATTCTAATTTTTTCAAAATATTTAGTGTCCATAAAAATTATTTTTCTGGCCTTGTAGCAATATAAACACCAATTGATGCAATTAAAAAACCAATTATGTCAATAAAGTATAAATTTTCATTTAAAAACAACCAAGCCATCAAAGCAGATACAGATGGTATTAAAAAGAAAAAAGAGGTTGTTTTACTTGCTGAATTTTCTCTTATCAGGAACATCAGAATTGTAAAAGCACCAAATGAGACTAACAAAACTTGATGACTCATCGCAGCTATGAAAGTGAAAGAAAAATTAATTTGAAATTTTGTAAAAAAAATTATTATTAAGATATGGAATAAACACCCTCCAAGAGCTTGATAGGTATTACTTGTTTCTAGTGGTAAGTTATTTGATATTTTTTTTTGCCAAATTGTTGCAGATGTAATTGATACTAGAGAAATTATAGTTGCTATCACTCCATCAAAAGGAATATTTTTTCCTATATCAAAACCCAAGACTAATGTAGCACCTAAAAATCCAAGTAATATTCCAATCCACTGATGATAGGATACATTTTCTTTAAGAATTGGACCTGCCAATATATTTGTTAGAATAGGTTGTAATGTTACAATTAATGCAGCTATACCAGTCGGCATTCCAACAGATACTGAATAAAAAACTCCTCCAAGATAAATTCCATGAAATAAAACTCCACTTACTAATGATTGAATTAAATTTGATTTAGAAACTACTAAACTAAAATTTTTATATATTGAAAAAATTAAAAAACCTAGAGATACAAAAAAAAATCTAAAAGCTAATGCTGAAAAAGGTTCACTATGATCAACAATTGGTTTGGTTGTGATAAATGCTGATGACCACAAAACAACGAATATCAAAGGAAAAATCTTTGTCATTTATAAAAAATTTATATCAAAAAAAGGCTTAGAACAATTTAAAGAGGATATTTTTGCTTTATTAAGTTTTAAGTCCTAAGTGAGTGTATTTAATATTTAAATAATCTTTAATTGCCATAGATCCACCCTCACGTCCATATCCAGTTTGTTTTATACCCCCAAATGGTGCTTCTGCTATTGCAACCGTTGGCGTGTTCACAGCTACACAGCCAGTCTCCATTAACTCTGAAGCTTTATGTGCTTTTTCCATTGAGTTTGTATAAATATAGCTACACAATCCTAAATCATTATTATTTGCTCTTTCAACAACTTCATCAAAAGACTTGAATGAGAGCATGGGAACTAGAGGTCCAAATGGTTCTTGTTTCATTATGGTAAAATTATCATCAACATCATCAAATACAGTTGGCTCGTAAAAATACCCTTTATTAAAGCCTGATGGTCTTTTTCCACCTATTAAAACTTTAGCACCTTCTTTTTTTGTTGTTTCTACAAGCTCTTCAATTTCACTTAACCTTTTTAAAGTTGTTATAGGACCTAATTGAACACCTTGATCCATACCATTTCCTATTTTTAATTTTTTAGTTTTTTCAATAAATTTGTTAACAAATTCATCTTTCTTACTTTCTTGAATATAAAATCTATTTGGGGAAATACATACTTGTCCATTATTTCTAAATTTTGCTGCAATCGCCATATCGGCTACTTTTTCAATGTTACAATCTTCAAATACGATAAATGGTGAATGACCACTTAGTTCCATTGTTACTCTTTGAACTTTATCAGCAGCTTTCTTAAGTATTAATTTTCCAACCCTGGTTGATCCTGTAATTGAAACTTTTTTCACAATATCTGACTCTAGCAATTGCTCAGAAATTGAAGGTGGATCACCAGACAATAAATTAACAACACCATCAGGAACACCACATTCTTTGCAGATATCAACTAATTCCATAACAGTACCTGGTGTTATTACATCAGGTTTACATATTACCGAGCATCCAGCAGCCAAGGCAGTAGAAATTTTTCTAGATGCTAAAATAAGTGGAAAGTTCCAAGGAACTAGCGCTGCAACAACCCCGACAGGTTGATAGTATACATGAACTCTTGTATCTGAAAATCTACTTTCAACTGTTTGTCCATAAATTCTTTTAGTTTCTTCAGAGTTCCATTCAAAAATATCAGCTGCTCCTCCTGCTTCACCAACTCCTTCTGCTAAAGGTTTTCCAACCTCTAAAGTCATCCATTTAGCCAAAATATCTTTTTTTTCTCTAATTTTATCAGCAATATTTCTTAAAACTTTAGACCTTTCCCAAGGAGTAGTATTTCTCCATTTTTTAAATCCACTCTCAGATGAAAGAAGTGCCTTTTCTACGTCTTCACGACAAGCTTTAGATGCATGTCCTAAAATTTCCTCCGTTGCAGGATTTATTACTTCGTATGTCTCGTTGTTTTGAGACTTTTGCCACTTACCATCAATAAATTGTCCAAACCTTTCATACATAATTTTTATTCGATTATATTAAAATCTTTTTTATATTCTTCAGTAAGCGATAAACCCAAACCTGGTGTATTATCATCTAAATTAATAAATCCATCTTTTGGAGAAGGATCACCTTTAAATATATAATAAAAAAGTTCATTACCGACTTCAACATCATTTACAGGAAAATATTCTGCTATCGGACAATTGAAGTTTGACATAGTTAGATGATAATTATGCATTTGACCAGCATGTGGTATAACCGGAATTTGATACGCTTCAGCTAGAGCATTTATTTTCTGTGCAATTGTAAAACCACCTACTCTGTTATTATCATATTGAATATAACTTAAGGCATTTAAATCTAACAATTGCTTAAAACCAAATAAATTAAACTCATGCTCACCTCCAGATATCGGTATAGCGTTCATATTGTTTAATTCTTTATATCCATTAACATCATCAGCAATTACTGGCTCCTCTAACCACCTAGGATTATATTTCACCAATTTTGGTATCATTCTTTTTGAATAATCTAAATTCCATCCCATGTAACATTCCAACATTAAATCTGTGTCATAACCAATAACTTCTCTTACAGCCTCAACTAACTCTATATTTTTTTTCATTCCCGCTGACCCATCTTTTGGCCCCCAGCCAAATCTCATTTTAAACATTGTAAAACCTTGTTTTTTATAACTTTCAGCTTCTTGCTGTAAATTTTTGATTGGTTGGGAATAAAGTTTAGATGCATAAACCGGTATTTTTTCCTTAGTTCTTCCACCCAATAACTTAAATACTGGTTTATTCGTTAATTTGCCTAAAATATCCCATAAAGCGATATCAACTGCAGATATAGCAACCATGCCTAAACCTCTTCTTCCCCATGCGTGCGTTCTTCTATACATTTTTTCCCAAATATATGAAAAATCAAATGGATCCTCTCCAACAACTAAAGGTGCAAGATATGTATCTATTGTTTTTTTTACTAATTGAGGAGCCAGAGCGGCATTTCCAATTCCTATAGTACCCTCGTCTGTTTCTACTTCACAAATTAACCATTCGTGAAATCTGAAAGAACCCATAGCATCTGATTTTTCATAGAGTAAATCTGATGCATTTGTGCAAAAATTATTTTGTGGAGGAACTGTTTTACCATTCCATTGATAAACTTTTGTTCTTATTTCTTTAATTTTTGTCATTTTTTTTATTTTTGCAATTTAATCTACTCTTGTGCCATTAGTTAATACAACTCCCAAAATACTTAATAACTTTAACTTTCTAGACTCATTTTAATTTTTATTTTCAGCCATTCTTAATGCAATTTTAAATGAATTCAAAGTTGGTTCTAATTTTGCCTGATTTTTTCCAGCAATATCAAACGCGGTTCCATGTGCAGGTGTTGTTATTGGAATTGGAAGACCACCTTGAACTGTTACTCCTCTATCAAATCCAAAAGCCTTTAGTCCAGATTGAAGAGCATCATGATACATTCCAACAATACAATCATGATTTTTATTTTTAAATGCTGTAATAAAAGAAGTATCACATGGTAAAGGACCATCAGCGTTAATACCAAGTTTTTTTGCTTCCTCTATTGCTGGTATTATTTCATCTTTTTCTTCATTACCAAACTCTGCATGAGGGTTAAGAGCTTGAACTGCAACTCTTGGATTTTCTATACCATTTAACTTCATTGCTTCATTAATCAATTTTATAGGCTTCATTATTTTATCTTTCTTAATGTGCTCTGAAACTTCTTTTATAGGTATATGAGATGTAACTCGAGCAGTCCAAAAATTATCCACTACATTAAATTCACAAAAAAAACTTTTCACGTTTAACTTATCAGCCATATGATGTAATTCGTCATCAAATTTACATCCACCTAGTTTTAAACTTGTCTTGTTAAAAGGACCAAAATTAATAGCATCAATTTTTTTCTCTTTCGCAAGTTCTAGTGCTAAATCTAATGCATTTAAAACGGTTTCCCCAGATTCTGCGGAGCACTCAGATAAATTATAATCTTTGTTTTTACCTTTAGAGATATCTAAAAAATATTTATTTTTTTTATCAAAATTTATTTCTTCAAAATCAGTAACAATTTCTAGATCTGAATTATTTCCAGTAATTTTATCTCCAGAATTTAAAATATTTTTTTCACCAATTACAGTAATGTTTGCGCTCGATAGTTCGTTTTGGGCCAAAAGTTTTGATATAAGTTCTGGTCCAATACCGGATGGATCTCCTAGTAATAAAGCAATATTTTTTTTCCTATTTGTCATCTTTTCTCTTACTGTTTCTAACAGATTATGATTAAATATTTAAATATAAATTAACTTAAGAGGGAAATAATGAAAAAAAGTTTTAAATTATTCTTAGCTGCAGCTTTTGTAGTAACAGAATTTTTTATCGTTGCTCTTCCATTAATGATTACGTCTGCAAAAGCAGATGGTCATCCAATACAAGCAATTACTCACGCTGGTTTTGGTGGTGGAACAGATGTTACTACCAGAATGATGTTGTTAAGAGCAAGAAGAGTTTTAAAACAAGACATGCAGTTAGTTAATAAAAAAGGTGGCGGTGGAGCTGCATCTATGGATTACATGATGTCTTTACCTGCAGATGGAAATCACACTTTAACTTGGACTACTGGTCACGCTGTATCAATGGCACTAGGAAAAACTAAAGTTAAATTGAGTGATATGCAGCCTTTAGCAAGAGGAACTGATGATCCTCAGTTATTTGTTGTAAACTGCAATAACGACATCAAAGATGCTAAAAAATTTATTAGCACACAAAAATCAAAATCTTTGAAATATGGTACAACGCACACAGGTGGTATTGATGATGTAAGTGCAATAGCATTCACAAAAAAAGGTGGATTAAAGGATCCAACCATTGTTGCTTACAAAGGCGTGGCTCCTATTAAAACAAACCTAATTAAAGGAGATATAGATGTAGGTGTTTTAAACCTAGGAGAAGCTTTGACTGAAATTAATGAAGGCAAACTTTGTGTTTCAGTAGTTCTTGCAAATAGTAGAATGGCTAAAATAGGTGACTCTCCAACAGCAAAAGAACTTGGTATTCCTGTTTCTTTATCCACTGTTAGAGGTTTTGTAACTAAGAAAGGTGCTCCAGCTGATAGAGTAAAACAATTAGAAGCTGGAATGTTAAAAGCTATGAGCCACAATTACTATAAAAATTTCTTAACTGAAATTGGATTGGACGACACAAGTGTTGTAGGTGCAGATGAGTGGGGTAAGCAAATGGAAGAAATGCTTGCTGAAATGACTGCTCAATTAAAAGCTTTGGGTTATATCAACTAAAGTAATTAGTACATTTACAAATGAGTAATGTACGTAATAAAAAAAGGGCAGGCAGTAGCTTGCCCTTTTTTTTTAAAGATTCAACTATTGTTCCATTCATCATTATTTTAATATCCTCGATACTTTTATATATTACTTTTACATTTGATATTGTTCCACCAATTTTAAATCGAGGCATACAACCTGCAACCTTTCCAAAAGCATTATTGTTATTAATAATATCTTTAACGTTAATAATATTTTTTCTATCTATTAAAAAACCTTGGAAAGAAGAAAAGAAACTCCCAAAAGAATTCTATATTACACTAGGATGTTTTCTTTTATTTTTATTTGTTTCAAAATTTTTAGATTTTTTTTTAGGAATTTCGTTACTTTCAGCAATTGTCTCCTATTTTTGGGGAGAAAGAAGATTAATATTTATTTTATTTGTAAGTATTTTATTTCCTATAATTGTATTTATCTTTTTCGAAACCATTTTAGGATTAAGATTTCCTTCTGGAATAATTACAGATTTATATTATAGCT
Source organism: uncultured Pelagibacteraceae bacterium (assembly GCA_902625715.1). Taxonomy (GTDB): domain Bacteria; phylum Pseudomonadota; class Alphaproteobacteria; order Pelagibacterales; family Pelagibacteraceae; genus Pelagibacter. Next base: position 162,167 of record CACOCP010000001.1, read on the forward strand.
AAATGGAAAATTTATCTTTTATTCTTGCACCTTTATTTAGCTCTAAACTTTTAATAGTTTTATTTCTTGGTACTTTATTTGGATTAGTTCTAGGTGTTTTACCTGGCTTAGGACCAACAACGGGTGGAGCATTGATTTTGCCTTTTACAATGACACTAGATCCAATATCAGCAATAGTTTTATTAACTGCTATCTATTGTGCTGGGACTTATGGTGGTGCAATAACTGCAATTTTAATTAACACCCCTGGAACTCCTGCTGCAGCTGCCACCTGTTTAGATGGTTATCCATTAGCACAAAAAGGAGAAGCTGGAAGAGCATTAGGAATGGCAACCGTTTCAAGTGTTGTTGGCGGATTAATTAGTGTTTTAGTTCTTATATTTTTTGCACCACTTTTGGCACAATTAGCTTATGAATTTGGCCAACCAGAATACTTTGCGTTAGCAATATTTGGTTTAACAATGCTTGCGTCTATTGGTGAAGGCAGCCCAATTAAAAATTTAATTGCAGGAGCTTTTGGAATTTTAATTTCAACAGTAGGTAAAGATTTTATGACATCAATAGATAGATTTACATTTGGAATAAATGAATTAACTGAGGGAATTGGTTTTATTCCAGTTGTTGTTGGTTTATTTGCAATTAGCGAGATGTTAACTCAATCTACGCTTTTAAACCAGGTATTTAACAGAGTTGCATTAAAAGCGGTAAAACTTCCTACAAAAGATGATTATAAAAAGACGTGGAAGACCATCCTTAGGTCAAGTGGAATAGGCTCGTTCATAGGAGTTTTACCTGCTGAAGGTGGAACAGTTGCATCTTTAATAGGATATTCTGAGGCTAAAAGATGGTCGAAAAAACCAGAAGATTTTGGAAAAGGATCTATAGAAGGAATTGCTGGAGCTGAAGCTGCAAACAATGCTGCAACTGGAGGTGCTATGGTACCAACACTTGCATTAGGTATTCCAGGTAGTGCTACAACAGCAGTTATATTAACTGGTTTAATTATTCATGGAGTTAGACCAGGTCCAGATCTTTTTAGAGAACAACCAGAATTCCTTTATGGAATATTTGGATCAATGTTAATCGCAAACATACTTTTTTTTATACTAGGTTTCTTTGGAGCCAAATTATTTGCTAGAATTACTTTAGTACCGAATAAATTATTATGGCCAATGATTTTTGCAATTTCTGTTTGTGGCACTTATTCTTTAAGCCAGTCTTTGACAGATGTTTGGATAATGTTGTTTTTTGGAGTTATTGGTTTTTTTATGCGAAGATATGGTTTTTCAGTAGTTCCCGTCATTATAGGGTTAATTCTTGGAGAACTTGTCGAGGGAACTTTAAGGCAATCATTAGTCATATTTGAAGGAAACTGGCTTATGTTTTTTCAAAGACCTATCGCACTTATATTTTTTATTTTATCTTTAATTGCTTTAGGTTTTCCGTTAATTAAAAAGAAAAAAATATGAATAATTTTGATTTAAAAAATAAAGTTGCAATAGTAACTGGTGGAGCCCAAGGTTTTGGCTTTGCTATTACCGAAAAATTTTTGGCCTCAGGTGCTAAAGTTTTGATTTGGGATATTGATGAGAAGGAAGCTAATGTTGCTTTAAAAAAATTTAATAATGAAAATTGCTCTTATCAAAAGGTAGATGTTAATAATTTTAATGATATTGAACAAACATTAAAACAAATTGAGAGTTCTCATGGCAAAATAGATATTTTTATAAACAATGCTGGAATAACTGGGATGAATGCAACAATAGCTGATTACCCAACAGACGAGTGGGAAAAAGTTATTAATTTAAATTTGAATGCGGTTTTTTACTGCTGCAAAGCCGTTGTGCCTTACATGATTAAACAAAATTATGGTAGAATTGTAAATATTTCCTCAATTGCTGGAAAAGAGGGAAACCCTAATGCTGGAGCTTACAGCACATCAAAAGCAGGCGTTATCGGACTAACAAAATCTTTAGGAAAAGAATTAGCCCAAAAAAATATAGCAGTTAATTGCGTTACCCCTGCAGCTGCAAAGACAAGAATTTTTGATCAAATGACCAAAGAACACATTGATTATATGTTGTCAAAAATTCCAAGAAATAAATTTGCAAAAGTAGAGGAATTAGCATCACTAGTAGCTTGGCTCTCAAGCGAAGAAAATTCTTTTTCAACAGCAGCTGTATTTGACTTGAGCGGGGGAAGAGCAACTTATTAAATGAAAATTGGCTTCATTGGAACTGGATTAATGGGCGTTCCAATGATCAAAAATTTATTAAAATCTAAAAATAAGATAAGTATTTTCAATAGAACAATCAAAAAAGCTGAAAAACTGAGGAAATATGGAGCAATTGTATCTTTAAGTATTGATCAAATAGTTAAGGACAAAGATGTGATAATAACAATGTTAACCGACGATAAAGCAGTAAATCAAATAATAAGTAGTAAAAAATTTCTTCATAATATTAATAAAAAAACAACAGTAATAGACATGAGCTCAACTAAACCAATCACAGCTTTAAATAACTATAAAAAATTAAAAAAATTAGGAGTTTATTTTTTAGATGCTCCTGTTTCTGGCGGCACTAAAGGAGCTGAAGATGCTAGCCTTGCTATAATGGTTGGTGGGGATAAGAGAATATTTAAAAAAAACTTAAAAGTTTTACAGATTTTTGGAAATCCAAATTATGTAGGAAAATCATCCTCTGGTCAGGCTACAAAATTAGCAAACCAAATAATTGTCGGTATTACTATTGGTGCGGTATCAGAGTCAATTATATTATGCAAGAAACTAGGTTTAAATTTAAAAAACGTATTAAAGGCCTTAGAAGGAGGATGGGCTGATAGTAAAATATTGCAAACACATGGATTAAGAATGATAAATGATGATTTTAGACCTAGAGGAAAAGTATCTTCACAACTGAAAGATATGGAAAATATTTTAATTACAGCAAAAATGAATAATGTAAATCTACCACTTTCAAAGATTATAAGAAATATGTATAAACAACTATCAAAAAAAGGTTATAATAATTTAGATCACAGTTACTTATTTAAAGAAATTAAAAACTATTTTTAATAATATTAATGGAGATAGAATGAAACTATTAAGAATTGGAAAAAAAGGAAATGAAAAACCAGCCGCAATAGACAAAGATGGCAAAATTAGAGATATAAGTTCACATATTCAAGATTTAAAACCTGATCATTTAAATTTTGATACTATTTCAAAATTACAAAGTGCAGATTTATCTTCACTACCAGAACTATCTTCAAATGAAAGAATTGGCTCATGTATTACAAACCCAGGTAAATTTGTTGCTATTGGATTAAATTTTTCTGATCATGCAGCTGAAACTGGAGCAAAACCACCCACTGAACCTATAGTATTTATGAAGGCAACTAGTTGTATAAACGGACCAAATGACGATATAGAAATCACTAAAGACTCCAAAAAACTTGATTGGGAAGTTGAATTGGGTGTTGTCATTGGAAAACATACAAAACATATTTCAGTAAATCAGTCTCAAGATCATATTTTGGGATATTGTTTGGTCAATGATGTCAGCGAAAGAGAATGGCAAATAGAAAAAATGGGTCAATGGGTTAAAGGAAAATCACATGATACCTACGGTCCAATTGGCCCATATTTAGTAACTAAAGATGAAATTTCTGATGTAAATAATTTAAATATGTCTTTGGATTTAAATGGTGAAAGAATGCAAACTGGCAACACAAACACCATGATTTTTAATGTGAATATAATTGTTTCATATTTGAGTAAATTTATGTCTTTACAGCCTGGAGATATTATAACCACAGGAACTCCTCCTGGAGTTGGTATGGGTATGAAGCCACAAAAATTTTTAAAAGCTGGTGATAAAATGAGACTATCAGTAGATTATTTGGGAGAGCAAAACTCCAAAGTTGTACTAATATAGTACTAAAGTATTTATTTTTATGATCAAAAGAGACTTATACTACGAGAGGATTCCAACTAAATCACTTAGAGATGATGTAAGACTGCTTGGTAATATATTGGGAAATGTAATTAAAAAACAAGAGGGACAGACCTTTTTTAATCTTGTTGAAAAAATTAGAAAACTTTCAAAAGCTAATAAGGCTAATATTAAACAAAATAATTCATATAAAAAAATAACTAAAACTCTAAATCAAATAAATCCAATCAATATTTATAAACTTACAAGAGCATTTTCACATTTTATGAATTTTATAAACCTTGCTGAATCAATTGATGCATCAAGAACCTTAGATGAATTTGAAAATAATAACAAAGTTAAAACAAATAAAAACATTTTTATAGAAGAAATCTTTGAGGATCTTTTTAGAAATAGAAAAATTTCATCGAGTAAAATTTATAACACCGCTAAAAATTTAAACATTGGTATTGTATTAACAGCGCATCCTACAGAGGTAAAAAGAAGAACACTTATACAAAAATACCATAATATAACTGAGCTTTTAGAACAGAGAGAGTTGATGAAAAGTTTTCCATCTAAACAAAAGATTATAGATAGAAAGTTATACGATGAATTGACTATTATTTGGAATACAGATGATTTAAAGAGAGCAAAACCATCTCCGTTTGATGAAGCAAGATGGGGGTTAGCTATAATTGAAGACAGTTTATGGGAAACAATACCTAAGGTTTATAGAAGACTGAACAGTATTTTTGTTAAAAATATGGGTAAAGGTCTTCCAAAAAATTTTAATCCAATTCAATTTGGTTCTTGGATGGGGGGAGATAGAGATGGAAACCCCAATGTAACTGCAGAGGTTACAAAAGAGGTAATTTTATTATCAAGATGGGAGGCAGCAAAATTATATGAGAAATCTTTAACTAAATTAATCAGATCTTATTCTATGGGAAAATGCTCTAAGAAAATTAAACAGGAAACAGGTGAAACTTTTGAACCTTACAGAGTTTTTTTACGTCCTCTTAGAAATAAAATGAGAGTAACACACAGATCAATAGAGCAACATTTAGTAAATAAAAAACCACTGGATAAAAATTTATTACTTAAATCAAGAGAAGAAATATTAAAACCTTTACGAATAGTAAGACAATCTTTAGAAGAAAATCAGAATGAAACTTTAGCAAGTGGTGAGTTATTAGATTTAATGAGAAGAGCTAAATGTTTTGGAATAAACTTAGCTAGATTAGACATAAGACAAGAGTCATCAAGACACTCTCAATTAATTGCTGAATATGTGAAAAGAAAATATAAAGATGACTATTATAAATGGAATGAAAATAAAAAGATAAATTTTTTAGCAAAACAACTTAAAAGAAAAAAAAATTTATTTACTAATTTCAAATTTAAGAATAAAGAAAATAATGAAGTATGGTCAACTTTTAAAACTATATCAGAACAACCACATGAATGTTTAGGTGCTTATGTGATTTCAATGACCTCTTCAGTTTCAGATATTATAAGTGTGTCATTTCTTCAAAAAGAGGCAAAGATTGAGAATAAATTAAGAGTTGTTCCATTATTTGAGACACTAGACGACCTAATAAATTCAAAAGCTATAATGCATTCACTATTTCAACAAAATTGGTACAGAAAACTTATAAAAAACAAACAAGAGGTCATGATAGGCTACTCAGACTCCAGTAAAGATGCAGGAAAGATATGTGCTAGTTGGCATCAATACAAAGCTCAAGAGGACATAGTTAAACTTGCAAAGAAATACAAAATAGAGGTAACTTTTTTTCACGGAAGAGGTGGATCAGCAGGTCGTGGAGGTGGTCCTATACAAGCAACGCTTAGGTCTCAACCTCCATATTCAGTGAATGGAAAAATTAGAATTACTGACCAGGGAGAAGTAATTCAACAAAAATACGGTTACGAACCTTTAGCAAAATATAATTTATGTAGTTATATAGGCGCAGTTACAGACGCAACCTTGAACCCTCCGCCTATCCCGAAAAAAAATTGGAGAGAATTAATTGAAAAAATGTCAGATATTTCAAAAAGTTCATATCGAAAAAATATTAATCAGAATTTAGATTTTATAAGATATTTCAAAACTGTAACACCACATGTGTCTTTAGGTAAATTATTAATTGGCTCAAGGCCGTCTAAGAGAAAAAATGTGGATAATATAAAAAGTTTACGAGCAATACCATGGGTATTTGCATGGACTCAAATTAGATTAATGTTACCAGCATGGTTAGGTAGTGCAGAAGCATTAAGATATTCGTCAATTAAAAAATTTAAACACACCCTTTATGACATGGAAAGAAATTGGCCATTTTTTAACTCAATGCTAGACATTCTAGATATGGTTATTTCTAAAGTTGATCCTGAAATTTCAAAAATATATGAAAAGTATTTAGCAGATGATAAGTTAGTAAGAATTGGTAAAAAACTTAGATATCAATTTGAAATTGTAAAAAAATTAAATAAAAAAATAACACCAAAAGAAATTGCTAACGCAAGAAAACAATTTAGAAACAGCATAATTGTTAGAAATATTTACACAGAGGTACTTAATATAATACAGCCAATAGTAATTTCTAAAATTAAAACAATCAAAGGTAGTGAAAATAAAAAATATCTTAATGATGCATTGTTAACATCAATTGCTGGTATTTCTGCTGCAATGAAAAATACTGGATAATGCTAGAGCTTTTCATTGCGCTTAGTGCAGGTCTTGTAAGTTTTTTATCACCATGCGTATTACCTTTGATCCCAGGTTATGTATCCTATATTTCTGGAAGTTCCTTAAATGAGCTTATGGAAAGCAAGGAAATAAATATTTTTCCAATAATTCTATTTTCTTTCGGTTTCTCTATTGTATTTATAAGTTTTGGAGCTACAGCAACATATCTGGGTTCTTTAGTTTTAGATTATTCATACGAATTAAGAATTATTGCGGGTTCACTTATAATAATTTTTTCTCTTCATATTATGGGTTTATTGAATATCAAATTTTTAAATTATGAAAAAAGAATTAATTCAAATATTAAACCAAGTAATTTCGGATCTATTTTAATTGGTATGGCATTTGGTTTTGGATGGACACCATGCATTGGCCCAATCCTTGGTTCTATTTTAGCTTTAGCTGCAACGGAGGATAGTATTAACAAAGGTATATTGTTATTACTTTTTTACTCACTCGGCTTAGCAATACCATTTATTTTATCTGGATACCTCATCCAAAGATTTATGATTTTTTCAAAAAACTTAAAAAATAAAATGAATTTAATTTCAAAAATTGGTGGTGGACTTTTATTGATTACAGGAATATTGATGATAACGAACCAATTACAGGCATTAGGTTTTTATCTTTTAAGATACATACCTTTTCTTGGAAATATTGGATAAAATATGAGAAAAATTTATCAAATTGATTGTAGTGCTAGAAAAGAAGGTTCAACATCAAGAAGTTTAGCTAAAAAATTATTAAAAAAAATACAAACAAAAGAAGACCAATTAATTTATAGAGATTTAGACGATGAGATGCTTTTTATTTCTGGTTTAACAGAGTCTGGTATGAAAATTCCAGAAGACCAACAAACAAACCAACATAAAAAAATGTTTGAGCTGTCTGATAAATTAGTCATCGAATTAAAAGAGAGTGATATTATAATCATCTCTGTTCCAATTTATAATTTTGGCCCACCTGCAACCTTGAAAGCTTGGGCTGATCTTGCTGCCAGAGTTAAGCTTACATTTAAATATTCTGAGGATGGTCAAAGAATTGGTTTATTAGAAGATAAACAAGTTTATCTTGTTATAACCTCTGGAGGAACAAAGATTAATGGTGATGAAGATTACCTTACTCCATGGCTAATCCATATGTTAAATTTTTTTGGAATAAAAAAAATTGAGATAATTGCAGCTGATCAAATGGCTTTAGACTATGAAAAATCTGTAAAAGAAGCTGAAAATAAAATTGAAGAATTGTTTAAAAATTAAATTTTCTTTTGAGGTGTAATAATTTACCTTCAGTACTGTCAAAATCTAAATAGCATCCTTGTAAAAATCTTTTTCCCTCATTTGGATCAAAAGATGTTCTTCCATGAAGTAGCCTGTGGTTATCCATCATCATTAAATCTCCAGGCATTAGTTTAAATTCTATTCTGTATTTATTTGAATTATACAAATCTGATAAACATTTTCTTGCATTATAATAAATTTCAAGTTTTTCTTTTTTCATTTGGGGCACATAATCTAATCTCGGGCTAAATCTAACATTTTGAAAATTACCATTCTCATCTAAATGAATTAATTCAGCCCAACTTTCAAGCACTGTATCTTTATCCGAAAATCTAAATCTGACTTTAGTTGAAGTTAAAATATCATAAAAATCTTTATTCAAATTTTTTAAATCCTCAGAAACTGTAAAACCATCAACTAAAGTTGAATAACCTCCTTTTACCTCATTTTCAATGCAGTGCAGTATTTGAATACAGGGTGGGAAAGGATTTCTGTAAGGATTATCAGTATGTGGTGCTAAATTTAATGCTGTATAAGCTAAATCATTCGGATTAGGTTTAGATCTTACATTAAAATGTTCACCAAAGTTCGTTCTTTTAACGCTACCAATCATATTTGCAAATTTTACTAGAAAGTTATCATTTGTTGGTACATTTTGAATTATAACAAAACCATATTTATAGAAATCTAAAAGCAAATTATACATATCTTCACTATCAAAAAAGTCGTCTGTATATTTAAAACTTTTTATATTTTTAAAATCAGATTTCCATTTGACCTTTTTAATATCAATTACATCATTTGATTTTAAACTTATTTCATCAGATAATTTATTAATCTCAAAACTTGAGTTAACCCCATCATTGAAGCTAACATTTAGAAATTGTCCATTTATCTCTGCATTTATAATTTCAATTGACTGTTTCATTGCAGAAGGATCAAACAAACGTTGTTGTGTACCTTGATCAAGATGCTCTTTTTCGCTTACACGCTCTCTGAGCCAAAAAGGGTGAATTTCCTCTTTATTTAAACCTTTGAGTGAAAATACTTTGTTAGAATTAACTTCAAATTTCATAGTTGTTAAAACTTTCTCTCAAAAACACTTTTTTTTCAAGATAATTTCGTTTGTATTGATTTAAATATTTTATTAATACGTGATCCGATGAGCAAAAACTTTAATTATAAAATTTACTATAATTTTCTTAATCTTTTAGCAAAACAACTTACAAAATACTATTACTCAAAATTAGATAAGCCGTTCAAAATTAGCAATAAATTAAAAGGTAAGGGCTATGATCCAGTAACAACCTCGGATAAAGCTTTTGAGAGATTCATAAGAAAAAAAATTTTAGATAAGTTTCCAGACCATCAAATTATTGGCGAAGAATATGGATTAAAGAAATCTAAAAGTGATTACTCTTGGGTAATTGATCCAATTGATGGAACAAGATCTTTTGTCACTGGAAATCCAACCTGGAGTAATTTAATATCTTTAAATTATAAAGGATCTCCCATAATAGGTCTTGCAAATTTTCCAAAACTTAAAAAATATTACATAAATAAAGATGAAAAAAATTCATATTTATTTGAAAATGGAAAAAAGACTAAATTAAATGTAAATTCAAAGGTATCCATTAAAAATGCAAAAATAGCAGCAGCATTTCATGGTTATTTATCATTCAGCAAACAAAAAAAAATTCAAAAATTTATTAAGATAGTTAATTTTCCTTGTTTTGATGCTTTGACTTATGCGCAGTTAGCAGAGGGAAGACTTGATATAGTAGTTCAATGTGCAAACAAAATTTGGGATGTGCACGCGATCATACCTATAATTAGCGCTGCTGGTGGAATACTTACTACATGGAAAAATGAAAATGGTAAACTTGCTGGAAATATTTTAGCATCAAGCAATAAACTAAATCATAATAAAATTTTAAAATTGCTAAAGCCAGCGACATGAAAAATATAATTGTACTTCAGCATATCAAAATAGAAGATCCAGGATACATTAAAGATCTTATGATAAGTGATGGAATAAATCTAACAACTATAGAATTAGATGAAGGTGAAAAAATTCCAAACGACCTAAATAAATTTGATGCAATGTTTTGTATGGGTGGACCTATGGATACATGGATGGAAAATGAATATCCTTGGCTTATTGAAGAAAAAAAAAAAATTAAAGAATTTGTTGTAGATTTAAAAAAACCTTATTTAGGTTTTTGTTTAGGTTGCCAACTGCTTGGCGAAGTTATTGGAGGGAGAGTTGTAAAATCATCAAAACCTGAAATTGGTATTTTAGATATTAATTTTTTAGAGAATAAAAAAAAAGATCTGTTGTTTAGTAAATTCCCTGATAAAATTAAATCACTACAGTGGCACTCTTATGAAGTTCAAGATTTAGAAAATACACAATCTGTCACTCTAATAGCTTCATCACCTGAGACTAAATATCAAATTTTTAAATTTCAGGAGCATGCTTATGGGATACAATTTCATATTGAAATCAAAGATACTACAGTAAGTGATTGGGGATGTGTGCCCGAATATAAAACTGCTCTTGAAAGCCAGTTAGGAAAAGGTGCACTTACAAAATTTGATAATGATGCAAAAATTAATATGTCTTCAATGAACAAATATTCAGCAATTCTCTATGATAATTTCAAAAAATTAATTTGATTATTAACTTTTTTTTAATTCATTATTGAGCTAAATTTTTAATAATAATTTTTAGGAGGGGAAATGAAAACTTTCAAGTTTTTTAAGATTTTACTGACTTTTTTATTTGTTTTTGCCTCAACACAATCATTTGCAAAAACAATTAAATGGTCGATGCAAGGAGATAGTTTAACACTTGATCCACATGCACAGAATGAAGGACCAACGACACAGGTTTCAAGACAAGTTTATGAGGCTTTAGTTACAAGAGGCTTAGACATGACTATCGAACCTCAGTTGGCAACCAAGTGGAGCACAACGGATCCAAACACTTGGATTTTTAAACTAAGAGAGGATGTAAAATTTTCTGATGGATCTAAGATGACATCAAGAGATGTTGTTTTCAGTATTTTAAGAGCGAAACAAAGAACATCTGATTTTAAAGAGTATATAAGCACAGTTTCAGGAGTTGAAGCAATCGATGACTACACTGTAAAAGTAACTACAAGTAAACCAAATCCTATACTTTTAAATCAACTTTCTAACATATTTGTAATGTCTAGAGATTGGAGTGAAAAGAATTTTGCGGTTACAGCGCAAAATTGGGATGCTGGACAGGAAACTTTTTCGGCCACTAATGCAATGGGAACAGGTCCTTTCAAAATCACTTTAAGAGAACCAAATACAAAAACCGTGTTTAAAAGAAATAAACACTGGTGGGGTGATATGAAGGATAATAAAGTAACTGAAATTCATTTGCTACCAATTAAAAATGCGGCTACTAGAGTGGCAGCACTTTTATCAGGTGAAGTTGATTTAGTTACAGATGCTCCAGTTCAAGACTTAGCAAGAATTGGTAGCTCATCAGCTCACAAAGTAAATAGTACTGCACAAATGCGTACAATATTTTTAGGTATGGACCAAGCTGCAGATAAACTAAGAACAGGTAACACTGGTGACAATCCTTTTAAGAAAAAAGAAGTGAGACAAGCTCTGTATCAAGCAATTGACATTGAAGCAATTAAAAAGAAAGTAATGAGAGGCTTGAGTGAACCGGCTGGTATTATTACTTTTCCTGGTGTTAATGGATATACAAAAGAGCTAGATGCAAGATTACCATACGATGTTGATGCTGCAAAAAAACTTTTGGCAGATGCAGGCTATCCAAATGGTTTCGATGTTGAGTTAAGATGTCCAAATGACAGATATGTCAACGATGAAGCAATTTGTACAGCAGTTGTAGGTATGCTTGGAAAAATTGGAGTTAATGTAAGTTTATTTGCACAAACAAAATCAAAGCATTTCAAAGAACTTAAAGATAATCAAGGTGACTTTTATATGCTTGGATGGGGTGTTCCAACATTAGATAGCCACTATGTATTCCACTATTTATATGAATCTGGTGCTAGCTGGAATAAAGTAAATTTCAGTAACTCTGAGGTAGACGCAGCTATTAGAGTAATGGAAGGTGAAGTAGATTTAGATAAAAGAAATGAAGCTATTGCAAAAGCTTGGAAAATTGTAAAAGATGATATTTCTTATTTACCTCTACATCATCAAGTTATTTCTTGGGCATCAAAAAGCAATGTTGATGTTCCAATAAGACCGAATAACGAACCGTTATTCCGTTTTGCTAGTTTTAACTAAATAATTTTGTACAGGCCCTTTTTTAATAAGGGCCTGTAACTTCTTAACTTTCTAAAATTGATAAAATATTTTTTCAAGAGACTGTTCCAATCTGCATTAGTAATGCTTGTTGTTGCTTTAGTATCTTTTTCTTTATTTAATTTTGTTGGTGATCCAATTAATAACATGGTTGGAGAAGAGACATCTGATGAGGAAAGAGAAGAATTAAGAGAAAGTTTAGGTCTAAATGATGGTGTTTATGTACAATTTTCAAGGTTTATTGTAAACGCCTCAAAAGGAGAGTTTGGAATTTCATATCAATTAAGAAGACCTGTTTCTGATTTAATTATAGAAAGGTTGCCTGCAACAATTGAATTAGTGATAATTTCTGCTCTTATAGCTTTAATTTCTGGAACATTACTTGGGGTTTATACCAGCATAAACAGGAAAGGATTATTAAGTGATATTATTTTAGCTGTCTCATTGTTGGGAGTTTCACTTCCTACATTTGTAATTGGTATACTTTTCATTTATTTATTCGCCGTAATTCTTGGAGTACTACCTTCTTTTGGAAGGGGAGAAGTAGTAGATCTAGGCTTTTGGTCAACCGGATTTTTAACAATTTCAGGATTAAAGGCTATAATACTTCCTTCTGTAACTTTGAGTTTGTTTCAAATGACCTACATCATTCGATTAGTTCGCGCAGAAATGATGGAGATTCTACAAACAGATTACATTAAATTTGCTAGAGCAAGAGGTATAAATGAAAAAAGTATTTATTACAAACACGCTTTGAAAAATGGACTAATACCAGTAATTACTATCGCAGGAATTAATATTGGAACTTTAATAGCGTTTTCAATTATTACTGAAACAGTTTTTCAATGGCCTGGAATGGGATTTTTGTTTATTCAAGCCGTTCAGTTTGTGGATATACCAATTATGTCTGCTTATTTGGTCTTTATAGCATTTGTATTTGTAATGATAAATTTTATTGTTGATATCCTGTATTATTTTATCGATCCAAGAATAAGAGTTAAAGGAGATAAAATAATTGGATAATAAATTTCAAAATACTTGGGAAAGAATAAAAGAAAGCGATGTTTATTTTAGTTTTATAAAATCACCTACAGCAATAATATCATCTGTAATTCTATTTATTATTTTTTTCTGTTCATTTTTTATAGAATTTTTATCTCCATATGATCCTTTTGATCCATCTACATTATCTTTAATGGAGGCATTTACACCTCCATCTTGGACAGAGGAAGGAGTAGCTAAATTTATTTTAGGTACTGATGGACAAGGAAGAGATATGTTATCAACTATACTTTATGGATCAAGAATTTCACTAATTGTTGGTTTTTCTGCAATTATTTTCAGTTTAGTTTTAGGCGTCTTTTTAGGTCTTACATCAGGATACTTTGGTGGGAAGTATGAAATGATTGTAATGAGATTAACTGACGTACAGCTTACGGTACCAAGTATTTTGATGGCACTACTTGTAGATGGTATAGCTAGAGGAATTATTTCTAGAGAACTTCATGACGAAATGGCAATTTATGTTTTAATATTTGCAATTGGAATTTCTGAATGGCCACAGTTTGCAAGAGTATCTAGAGCTGCTACTTTGGTTGAAAAAAATAAGGATTACGTTTCAGCATCTACAATAATTGGCGTTTCAAATATACTTATTATGTTTAAACATATATTGCCAAATATAATGAGACCAGTTCTTGTAATTGGAACAATAGGCCTAGCACTAGCAATAATAGCAGAATCCACTTTAAGTTTCTTAGGAGTTGGCGTTCCACCAACAACACCTTCTTTAGGAACATTGATTAGACTTGGTAATGATTTTTTATTTTCCGGAGAGTGGTGGATTACTTTCTTTCCAGCAATCTTTCTAGTTATATTAGCATTTTCAATTAATCTTTTAGGAGATTGGATGAGAGATACTCTTAATCCAAAACTAAATTAATGAGTTTTCTAAAAATAAGTAATTTAAGCGTTGATTATAAAATGAGAAGAGAGACAGTAAATGCTGCTAAAAATGTTAATATAGAGGTTAGCAAGGGAGAAATTTTAGGATTAGTTGGAGAATCTGGATCTGGCAAAAGTACGGTAGGTAATGCCATAATAAATCTTATTGATGAACCAGGAAAAGTTTCAAATGGCACAATATTTTTAGGTGATATAAATGTTCACAAAGATCCAGAAAATATTGTTAATTATAGAGGTAATAAAATTGGTTTAATTTTTCAAGACCCTCAAACATCATTAAATCCTATATTTACAATAGGCGAACAGCTTATTGAGACAATACAGACACATTTGAATTTGAAGTTAGAAGAAGCAAAAAATAAAGCTATAGGTTTGTTAAAAGAAGTTGGAATTAAAGATGCAGAAGTAAGATTTAATAATTATCCACACCAATTTTCTGGCGGTATGAGACAAAGAGTTGTTATTTCTCTTGCACTTTGTTGTGAACCTGAATTACTTATAGCGGACGAACCAACAACAGCATTAGATGTTTCAATTCAATCACAAATTTTAGATTTAATTAAAAGATTAACCAAAGAGAGAAATTTAGCTGTAATTTTAATTACACATGATATGGGAGTTATTTCTGAAACAACAGATAGGGTAGCTGTGATGAAAAATGGCGATTTAGTTGAAATAGGACCAACAAAAAAAATACTAACAAACCCAAAAGAAATTTACACTAAAAGTCTTGTAAGCTCTGTACCACCTACAAATAAAAAAATAGATAGATTTATAATTATTGAAAAAGAAAATAAAAAACAAAGTGAAACCAATATTAAGATATTAAATAGATGGACCAAAAAAGAAATTATTAATCAATATTTAGTTCAAGTAAAACATTTAAGTAAAACATTTAATGATAGTTTTTTTACAGAAAGTTCCAAAAATTCTGTTATGGCTGTAGATGATATATCATTCAAAATTAAAGAAGGTCAATCATTTGGACTAGTAGGAGAAAGTGGAAGCGGGAAATCAACAATTGCTAAAATGATTGTTAATTTATTTAGGCCAAGCAAAGGAGATATATTTTTTGATAATGTTTGTATAACAAAAATTAAAAGTAACAAAGAAATGATGAAATTTAGGAAACAAATTCAAATGATATTTCAAGATCCATACTCTTCGTTAAATGGAAGATTAAAAGTTAAAGATATAGTTGCTGAGCCAATAAAACTTCACAATCCCTCAATAAGCTTAAAAGATTTAAATAGCTATATTAATGATTTATTAGAATCTGTTGAATTAACTCAACAATCTGCAGATCGCTATCCTCATGAATTTTCTGGAGGTCAAAGACAAAGAATTTCAATTGCTAGAGCTCTTGCAACTCAACCTAGGCTTCTTATATGTGATGAACCAACATCTGCTTTGGATGTAAGTATTCAAGCACAAATATTAAACTTATTAAAGGATTTACAAGAGCAGTTAAATTTGACAATCTTGTTTATTAGTCACGATTTACCCGTGGTAAGACAAATGTGTGATCGAATAGCAGTATTAAAAAATGGAAAACTTTGTGAAGTTTCAAAAACTGAAGAATTATTTAAAAATCCATCACATGAATACACAAAAGAATTATTAAGATTAATGCCAAAAATTGAGTCAATTTATAACTTATGAAAAAAATATTATTAATACTAATCTGTTTATTTTTAACCTCTACTTTTCTTAGCGCTCAACAAAAGGAGGGTGGACCACCTAAAGCTAAAGAATGGAAAGGGACAGGTGAAAAGATTAAGTTTCAATCTTTGCCAACATTAACCATGAGAGATTTTTTATTAGGAAAAAAACCAGGTAGAGAAATAAAAATATGGGGTACATTAAATTTTCCTGACAATGCAGAAGATAAAAATGTTCCAGCAGTTGTTATATTGCATGGAATGGGTGGTGTTAATGATGCCGAAGAGCACTGGATTAAAGTAATAAATAGCATGGGAATAGCTACATTTATGGTTGATAGTAATTGGGCACGTCGTAAATGTAAGAAGGATAATAAAATTAAAAAAGAAATTCCTTGGTGCGCTGCAATGAATAGAGGCATGAATAGAATTATAGATGCATATGGCGCATTAAATATTTTATCAAATCATCCTCGTATTGATTCTAAAAATATTGGTTGTATAGGAATTTCTCTTGGTGCAAAAGGATGCTTGTATTCAAATGTAATAAGATTCCAAAAAATGTGGGGAACTCCAGGTATGGATTTTGCAGCTAGCGTGCCAATGTATCCACCATGTAATGCTTCTTTTAAAGAAGATGACGAAATTACAGATACCCCAATTCGTATCCATGTTGGAGAATTAGATACATATTTTCCAGTTGATTCATGTGTAAATTATGTTGCGCGACTTAAGGCAAAAGGAAAAAATGTAGATATTAAAGTTTATCCTGGTGCTCACCACGGTTTTGAGGCAACAATTTCTGGAAAGAAGTCAATGAAGATTAAAGGGCAAAACGATGGAAAATGTTATTATGAGGAAAATCATTTATTACCAGTTGATGAAATGGCACCAGATGATGTTGCTATATTATCCCAGGTTGGCTTTGATGATTGGTATGCTAGTGCATCTAACAAAGATAAGAAAAAAATTTTTAAAAGGGTTAAAATGAGACACAAAATGGGTTGGAGAATTCCACAGTTTCAATACGATAGAACCTGCGTTAGCAAATCAAATATTTTAGCTTATAATAAAGTAGCATCAGAAGAGAACGAGAAACTGGTGAGAGAATTTTTTTCCTCTACTTTGTTAAACTAAATAAAATACTAAAAAATAAGGAGGATAAATGCCAATTTTTTCACCAATCCAAGAAAATGAAGCCAAAGGGAAGGTAAAAGAAATTTTTGAGGACATAAAACAAAAAAGAAACATTAAATCTGTAAATAATTTTTGGAAAATGTTAGCTAATGAACCAGAAACTTTAGAAAGAACCTGGAATTCATTACAGCAAGTAATGAAAAAAGGTGCTCTAGATGAGATGACAAAAGAATTAATTTATATTTCTGTTTCAATTACAAATAGTTGTGAATATTGTATAAAATCTCATAGTGCAGCTGCACTTAAGAAGGGTGCAACAAAAGATATGCTTGCTGAACTTAATGCTGTGGTCGGAATGGCAAATGAAACAAATAAATTGGTTGAGTCGTATCAAGTAAAAGTAGACGAAATCTATGAATGATAGGGCACAAGCAATCCTAGACTTCTGGTTTGATGATCTGATAGTTGAAAAAAGATTTAAGAAAGATGAAAAATTTGATCAGTTAATTAGAGATAAATTTGAAGAAGATTACAAGAAGGCAATTTTGAATGAATATGATGATTGGCAAGATGAACCTTTAAGTTGTTTAGCTTTAATTATTTTATTGGATCAATTTTCTAGAAACCTTTATAGAAATGATAAAAAGTCTTTTGAATATGATTTTAAAGCAAGATTGATTGTAAATGATGCAGTTTATAATGGATATCTTGATCAAATGGATGAATACCAAAGATTTTTTATGCTACTTCCTTATATTCATAGTGAAGAAATTATTGATCACGACAGAGCATATAAATTATTAACAAATTATTTATCAAATCATCCAAATTTTTTAGAAATTAAAAAATTTTGGAAAGATCATACAGCGGTAATTAAAAGATTTCATAGATATCCTCACAGAAATAAAATATTAGGAAGAAGATCTACAGCAGAAGAAATTGAGTTTTTAGATCAACCCAATTCTTCATGGTAACTATTTTGTGTTACCTAAGAGGTTTACAATTAAAACACCAGTAATTATTAAAAATAAACCAATAATAGTTGTAAAGTTCGGAATTTGATTAAATTTTAAAACTCCTACTACGCTGGTTGCTATAATACATAATCCCGCAAATGATGCGTATGTAATTCCTACAGAAATTGATTTCATTACAAGTGAAAGTGTAAACATACAGCCAACAATTGTAATCGCAGTTAAAATACTTGGAATTAATAGAGTAAAACCTTGAGCGCTTTTTGCAAAAGCATTTGATGCTGTTCCTAAAATTACTGCAACAATTAAATATATATATGCATTTAAATTACTCATTATTTTTTGACCAATTTATTGCATCTTCCATTCTATCATCTCCCCAAAATATTTCGTTACCCGAAACAAAAGAAGGACTTCCAAATATTTTATGTGATCTTGCATTTTCAGTGTTTTCTAAATATTGATTTTCTATCTCTTGAGAATTTGCATTATTTACAATTTTTTCTTTATCTAAACTAAGCTCATTACATATCTCAGAAAGATTTGGCTCCGTAGCTGGTTCTTTTACATCTTGGAACCATCTCTTGTAAGTCAATCTTACATAATCTACTCCCCAGCCTTCCTTTAATCCTAATATTGCAAGTTTATTCGCTAAATCAAATTCACTTAATGGGTAAGGCACAGGAGTTTTTGCAAAAAAACCATAACCTTTAGCTCTTCTCTCTATATCTCTCCACATATAATCAACTTTATTCTGTTTATCTTTTGGAAAAGGTATGTTGTTCATTTCTTTCATTATTGCTCTTACACTAAATGGGATCCAATTAAATTTTATATTAGATTTTTTTTCAACATCTAATATCCTTGTAACTGTAAGATAAGTATAAGTACTTCCAATTGAAAAATAAAAATCAACTTTTTTCATCACTTATATTAACCTATTATTTTGTGATTTTATCTACAATTTTTTTTACTAAAGGAGCAACAATTGAGGTTGCTAACATTGCAACTGGAAAACTCACAGACCATGCAGTTATAAATCTATTAAAATAATCTTTGTCATAGCCAGTGTTAATATAGGTTATTAGGAGAGTCATCATAAAACTCATCCCACATCCCATTAAAACTATAAATAATAGGTTTGAGTATTTTTTTGAAAACAAATTTAAATATTTTATTTGTTCATTGGGGTTGCACCAGTCTCAAGTGTAAACACTTTATTATCTTTAAATTTAAAAACAGCCATTACCGCTTCTTTATTTCCATCATTAAATGTTACAAATGCGTGTTCAACACCAATTTCATCATTTTCATAAATAACTCTAACTTTGTCTCTATTGATATCTCCACTCATTGCCCATTTTACCACATCGTCTTTTTTTAAAACAGTTCCTGATTTATGCATTGTAAAAGTATAATCGTCGTGAATTATATCTCTTAATGCCGCCTCATCTTTATCCTCCATGGCTTTATTGTATTTAGCTAAAATTGACATTATTATTCTCCTTTTATTATTATTCCATTTGATATTGCATTATCTAAACGGATTTTCTTTATTGGTTTGTATTCATCAGAGTTATACCACTCCTGAGCTTTCTCATAACTAGGAAACTTTATCACTATAGTTCTTGGATGCTCCCATTTACCCTCAACTAACTCAAATTCTCCACCTCTTACAATATATTTTGCTCCAAATTTCTCTGCAACTGGTTTTACTTTTTCAATATATTCTTTGTAATTTTCTGGGTTTGTAATTTTAATATTAAAAATTACGTAACCAGTCATTATCAGAAATTTTAATATAAAGTTTGAACAACCTTCTCAACACGTTCTTTACCATTTGGTATGGTCTTTTCTAAAAAAGCATGGCAATCGTCAGTTAATTCTTTGTTATATTTTGAACCGTAATGTTTATCTACAGCCTTGTTAACCCTGTCATCCCAATCTGCTTCAGAAATCCCAGTTTCCAATGCATACGTTTTCCAAACTTTAGCTGATGAGATTGATTTTTCTTTCATACTATATTCAAAAGTTTCTCCCGATGGTAAAAAATAGTTAGCCATATATATGCCAACACAATCTAATGCTTTTTTAGTATCTTTCTTGCTCAAAACTCCTGCATTTGCATTGTTTACTATTGTAAAACTTAAAAATATAAAAATGTATTTTTTAATTGATTTCATAATTACACTTGATCTGTTTTATTTTTTGATAGCATTAAACATGCTTAAAGTATCATCAAACGTCATCATAGTTAACATTTTTCCATTTTCTCCAATTTCAAAATAATGACCAAACATCGTATCCATGCCATCTGCAGTTGCCTTAGCTCTGACAAAAACTTTATTTCCTTCTGCTATCATATCAATAGGAGTTAAATGAAAATTGGACCAGAGTGTTGGTATTTTACCCATTGCAGCCATCATTGCTTGAGGTCCTTTGTGAACTCCTGATAAAGGGTGTACACCTTCTTTTCCTGGAAATGTCCAAGTAGTGTTTTCATCAACCATTTCCTTGAAAAAAGTTTCCATGTCACCTTTGTTAAAAAGGTCATAACCCATTTTTGTTCTTTCTTTTGCGTCCATTTATAACTCCTTAATTTTAATTATTATTTTGTAAATGCTAATTGTTTTTTTTGAATATAGTAAATAAATTTTAACAATTCAGATATGTGGTTTTTTATATCCAACTTGGTGTTGGTAACCCTTTTTCTTGTAAAAACTTTTTATTAAACATCTTTGAGTTGTATTTATCTGATTTGTCGCAGAGAATTGTTACAATAGTTTTACCAGGACCGATTAATTTACCAAGTCTAATTGCTCCAGCAATATTTACACCACAACTAGTGCCTAAGCTTAGTCCCTCTTCTTTAATTAAGTTATAAAGTAAAGGTAAAGATTCATGGTCATCAATTGAAAATGCACCATCTATTTTTGCTTCAGCAAAATTTGCTGTTACTCTACTGGAGCCAATACCTTCGGTTATTGAACCACCTTCAGATTTTAATTCACCATTTTCAATGAAATTATATAGAGCTGAACCTGAAGGATCAGATAAATAAATTTTTATATTTTTATTTTTTTCTTTCAAATAACTACTTATTCCACCAATTGTTCCACCAGTGCCTGATGCACAAACAAATCCATCAACCTTACCCTCTGTTTGGTTCCATATTTCAGGACCAGTTGTTTCATAGTGACCTTTAGCATTTGCAATGTTGTCAAATTGGTTTGCCCATACTACTCCATAATTGTTTGAATTTTTTAATTCATCTGCAAGTCTACCTGCAACTTTTACATAATTTCCATCATCACTGTAGGGTTTTGGTGGGACTAACCTTAAATCTGCACCGATGTTTATTAAAGTATCTTTTTTCTCTTGTGTTTGATTATCGTTCATTACAATTGTTGTTTTGTAACCTAAAGAATTTCCTAGAAGACATAAACCTATACCAGTATTACCTGCCGTTCCTTCAACAATCATTCCACCTTTTGATATTAATTTTTTTTCTTCTGCATCTTTTATAAGTGCTAAGGCTGCTCTGTCTTTTACAGATCCTCCTGGGTTTAAATATTCTGCTTTTCCATAAACATTACATCCAGTAATCTCTGAAGCTGCTTTTAATTTTATTAAAGGGGTATTTCCAATTGACTGTAAAAAATTATCTTTGCTATTAATCATTATTTTTTTCTGAATTATCATTTTCAACAGCGTAGGGCTTAAACTCTTCTGTAGCAGTTCCAACATTCTTTGCTGGTATTCCAATCATCACAGCATTTTCTTCAACATTTTTTGTTACTACAGCATTTGCTCCAATTTTTGAATTTTTACCAACTACCACAGGACCTAATATTTGTGCACCAGATCCAACAACTACATTATCCATTAATGTAGGATGTCTTTTTATATTTCTCTGATTATTTGAGTTAATACTTGGAGATATACCTCCTAAAGTGACCATATGATATATCGTTACATTGTCACCAATTTCAGATGTTTCACCTATTACAACTCCCATCCCATGATCTATAAATAAATTTTTACCAATCTTTGCGCCAGGATGAATTTCAATACCGGTTAGGAATCTTGAAAACTGTGAAATAATTCTCGCAATTAAATCAAATTTAGCTACTGAAAAAAAATTGGCCAACTTATGAAAGAATACTGCTTTAACTCCAGGGTAAGTTAAAATTAAACTCAACTTAGATTTTGCAGCTGGATCACGATCAATAATTGATTGCAAAAATTCACTCATTGGTTGGTTATATAGTTATTAATGATTGAATTTAAAGTTATTTAGTTTTCTTATAATTTGCTTCATAAATCATTTTTTCATATAATTATTTTTATAAGAAGGAGATTAATAATGTTAAAAATAAATAGTATGTGTCCTGATTTTCAGGCAAAAACTACAGAGGGAGATATCTCTTTTCACGAATGGTTGGGCGATAGCTGGGGAGTAATATTTTCACATCCAAAAGATTTCACGCCAGTTTGTACAACAGAACTTGGAGTTCTTGGTTTAATGAAAGATGAGTTCGATAAAAGGAATGTGAAGGTGATAGGTCTCAGTGTGGATGGAGTAGATGATCACAAAAAGTGGCTAGATGATATTAAGGATGTTTCAGGTTCAAAACCAGATTATCCAATAATTGCAGATGAAGATCTTAAAGTTGCAAAATTGTTTAATATGTTAGAAGCTGATGCTGGTACTACATCGATGGGAAGAACAGCCGTTGACAATGAAACAGTAAGAACAATTTTTGTTATAAGACCAGACAAAAGAATCGGTTTATACCTTACATATCCAATGGCAACAGGAAGAAACTTTTTAGAAATATTAAGGGCCATAGACTCCATGCAGTTAACAGCAAAACATAAAGTTGCAACTCCTGCAAATTGGAAAAAAGGGGAAGATGTTGTTATTTTACCAGCTGTTAAAGATGAAGAAGCTAAAAAAATATATCCAAATGGGTGGGAAACTGTAAAACCTTATCTAAGAAAGGTTCCAGACCCTTCAAAATAATTTGGACAAAAATATATTAAACCAACAATCTCAGCATTGGGAAACAAATTTCTCAAATAAGCCTGAGATGTTTGGTTTAGAACCAAGTTATCCCGCAAAGAAAACCCTAGAAATTTTACAAGAAAATAACATTTCTAAAATAGTTGAATTAGGCTCTGGATTAGGACGTGATACTTTATTTTTTGGCCAAAACCTAATTGAAGTTATCGCACTTGATTATAGTTTTAAAGGTATTTCGATTATTAATGATAAAGTAAAAAAACAAAATTTAAACTTACTAATTAAAACAAAAAATTTTGATGTAAGGAATAAATTACCTTTTAAGAATAATTCAGTAGAGATTTGTTATTCTCATATGTTGTATTGCATGGCTTTAACAAATTTTGAAATAATAAATTTAAATAAAGAGATTAAGAGAATTTTAAAACCTGGTGGTTTAAATATTTATACTGCAAGGAATATGGATGATGGAGATTACAAAAAAGGCATTTTCAGAGGAGAAAACTTATATGAAAATGATGGATTTATAGTCCACTTTTTTTCTATTGAAAAAGTAAATAGTTTATTGGATGGATTTAAAAACATATTTATTGAAAACTTTGTTGAAGGTAAATTCCCAAGAAAATTGTATATGGTTTGTAATAAAAAAATTTAATTGTTATTGTATTTCTTCATTGAAATTTGAGCTAGTAAAAGGTTTGGATCAATAAACAACCTTGACTCTTTTGCTTTTTTAAAAGATTTGTAAGCAAATAATGCAATAGGAAGTTCAGTACAACCTAGAATAATTTTCTTACATTTCTTGTTTATCAGCTGATTAACCGCTGGACGCATCACTTTCTCAGCCTCTTTGACTTTTCCCATTTTTACAAACTTAATAGCTTTGTTTACTGAGTTTTTTTGTATCTGTTTTGTAGGACTTATTAATTTAAACTTTCTATCAAAATATTTATGATAAACCTTTGTCTTTAGAGTTGCCTCTGTACAAAGAATACCAACTTTTGTATTTTTTTTACAGTTTTTCTTTGTGTAGTTAAAAACTTCTTTTGGCATACTTAATAATGGAATATTTATTTTTTTTTGAATGTCCTCATGCCAATAGTGTGCAGTATTACATGGCATTACAATAAACTTACATTTATTTTTTGATAGCATTTTGCAACCTTTAACTAATTCATCGAGGACTTTTTTATAATTTTCAAGATTTTCAGGTCTTTTAGGTGTATCTGACTTATTGTATAGAACAAACATCGGATATTGTTGATCTAACTTACCTCTATATAGTTTTGCAAGCTTGCTACAAAAATCTAATCCTGCTTGCGTTCCCATCCCTCCAAGTATACCAATCATAAATGATAATTTTCCAATCTATATATTAATAAGTAGAACTATATTTTAATTTAATTTATGCAAGAAATATACATTAGAGATGAATAGAAACCTTTTCTTACTCGTTTTAAGCCAAGTATTTAGTTTTACAGCTGCCACAGTTACAGTTTTTATAAGTGGTATTATTGGATCACAACTAAGTCCTATAAAGACTTTGTCGACTCTTCCACCATCGATTTATGTTGTTGGTACTGCTGCAGCTACAATTGTTGCTGCTAAAATAATGAGTTTAATTGGAAGAAGACTTGGATTTATATTCGCTTCTGCTGCTGGTTCAATTTCTTGTTTGATAGGCGCATATGCAATAGTGGTAGAAAATTTTTATATATTTTGTTTCGCCAAATTTATTTTAGGGGCCACAATGGCTTTTACCCATCAATATCGTTTTGCTGCAGCAGAAAGTGTTGAGAGGGAAAAAGCCCCTAAAGCAATTTCTTCATTATTATTAGCAGGTATTGTTGCAGCTTTTCTCGGTATAAGTTTGTCTAATTACACAAAAAATTTTGTAAGTGATTATTTATATGTTGGCTCTTATTTAACTTTAGCAATTCTAACAGTAGTGCCTTCATTTTTATTATTTTTTTTCGAAGATATAAGAGAAGTTTCTTTAGGTTCTAATGAAAATATTAAATCTAGAAATTATTCAGAATTTCTCTCTGATCCAAAGTTTTTACAAGCAATTACCGCAGCTGCATTTGCATATGCAGTAATGTCTTTTTTAATGACGGCTACCCCAATAAGTATGCATATTGTTCATCATTTGAGTTTAGAAAAAACAGGAATAGTTCTTCAATTTCATGTTATGGCAATGTTTTTACCTTCACTAGTTACTGGAAATTTAATCAAGAAGTTTGGTTATAGTAATATGATGTACGTGGGCGTTGTATTTTATATTCTAACAATTTTATTAAGTTTTTTTGAACCTTCTTTTTTAAATTATTTTATAAGTTTAATTTTTC
Organism: uncultured Pelagibacteraceae bacterium; assembly: GCA_902625715.1. Lineage (GTDB taxonomy): Bacteria > Pseudomonadota > Alphaproteobacteria > Pelagibacterales > Pelagibacteraceae > Pelagibacter. The sequence goes on from CACOCP010000001.1 coordinate 187,568, forward strand.
TAGGCATAGGATGGAATTTTTTATTTATATCTGGCACTAGCTTATTAGTCACAACTTATAAGCCAGATGAGAAATTTAAAGCTCAAGGATTTAATGATTTATTAGTTTTCTCCTCTATGGCTCTAGCAAGCTTGTTGGCAGGTATACTAATTTCTATTGTCAGCTGGAAAACAGTCAATTTATTTTGTATTCCTTTTTTAATTCTTATTATTTTATCAATAATGAATGCAGATAAAAAAAGATGAGTTTTCTAATTTTAGGTTTTTTAACTAGTTTAAGTTTAATATTAGCAATAGGACCACAAAATATCTTTGTAATAGAGCAGGGTATAAAAAAACAACATATTTTTTTAATATGTTTAATTTGTTCAGTTTCAGATACAATTTTAATTTTTTTAGGAATTTTTCTTTTTCAGTATCTTGGAACATATTTTAATGAAATAACTGAACTAATTTTCAATATTTTATTATTAATATTTTTAATTTATTTCATTTACACAAAAATTTCTGAAAAATTTAAAAATATAGAAATAGACAAAAATCAGAAACATAATGAGAGAAAAAAAATTATATTAAAAACACTCGCTTTTACTTATTTAAATCCACATGTTTATTCTGATACAGTTTTTTTTCTTGGCAATTTTTCAAAAAATTTTCCGATTCATTATAAAATTTATTTTGGTATTGGAGGTTCTATTGCATCTTTTTTATTTTTCTACTTATTAGGATATTTGGCAAATTATTTTTCAAAATATCTTAATAATGTGAGGGCTTGGGTTATAGTAAAATGGGTTATTTCTTTAATAATGAGCCTAATTTCAATTTATGTGATTTTGGAAATTTTAAAATTTTTTAATTAGAAAATCCGTATTTTCTTAATCTTACATCGCCGGTTCGTGCATGAGCTTCCATACCTTCGTATCGAGAAATTCTAGCTGCAGCAGCACCCACAAGCTTTGTTGAGCCTTTTGTCATTCTTTGGAAGCTTAGTGTTTTTATAAATTTTCCAACGAATAATCCCCCTGTATATTTGCCTGCTCCTTTAGTTGGTAAAATATGATTTGTTCCAGAACATTTGTCTCCATAAGCTACAGTTGTTTCTTCACCAACAAATAGAGATCCATAATTTGTTAGTCTATCATGGAACCATTTTAAATTTTTTGTCTGAACCTCAAGATGCTCTGGAGCATATTCATCGCTTACCTTAACCATTTCATCGTCAGTATCGCAAAGAATTACTTCACCATAATCTTTCCATGCAGCCTCAGCACTAGTTCTTGGCAGTTCAGGTAAATCTGAAATTAATTCAGGAACTCTTTTCATCACTTTTTCAGCAAGCTCTTTACTTGTTGTATACAACCAACAAGGAGAGTTATAACCATGTTCAGCTTGCCCAACTAAGTCTACTGCAACTATCTCAGGATCAGCAGTTTCGTCAGCAATAATACCAATTTCTGTCGGACCAGCGAATAAATCTATTCCAACCCTTCCAAATAAAATTCTTTTTGCTTCAGCTACAAACTGATTACCAGGACCAACTAAAATATCTGCTGGAGCATTACCAAATAAACCATAAGTCATTGCGGCGATTGCAGGAACTCCACCTAAATTTAAAATAATATCTGCACCACATAAATCAGCAGTATATATAATAGTGGGGTGGGCTCCCACTTCAGCTTTCGGTGGACTACAAGCAATTACATTTTTTACTCCAGCAACTTTTGCAGTGGTCACGCTCATAACCGCTGAAGCTATATGCGCATATCTTCCACCTGGAATATAACAACCCGCAGTATTGACAGGAATTAATTTTTGACCAGCATACAAACCATCAGATAATTCAACTTCGAAATCATTTCCATAGTTTTTAAGTTGAGCCTCAGCAAACTTTCTCACTCTTTCATAAGAAAATTGAATATCATCCTTTATTTTTTGATCTAAATTTTTTTTTATTTCCTCAATTTTATCTTTGGATACAATTATTTCACCTTCATACTTGTCAAATTTTTTTGTTAATTCTTTACAACCTTCCTCTTTAGATTTCTCTAGCTCATTAAGTAAATTTTGAACAATATCCCTTGTTTTATTATCATCAGTTGAGGATGTTTTAGGAGATTTTTTAAGGTATTTAATTGTCATTGATGAGTATTTTGATCAAGTTATTTAATGTATTAAAATACTCATTTCAACAAAGATATTTTTTAATTAATTTCTTAATAATTTAATCCAACGCAACTACTGCAGCAGCTATTGAGGCTAATCTAGCTGTTGCATCATCTGATCTACTTGTAATTACAACTGGAACTTTACCTCCAACTACGACGCCTGCTGCACAGGCTCCCATAAAATAAATCATCATTTTTACAAGCGCATTTCCAGTCTCAACATTTGGAACTAGCAAAACATCCGCATCTCCAGCAACAATATTTTTTATACCTTTAATACCTGCTGACTTTTTAGATATACTATTATCAAAAGCCAAAGGACCAAAAATATCAGCATTAAAAACCTCTTTTGCAGCTAAATTTGTAATCTCCTTTGCATCAAGAGAACTTTGCATACTATCTAATACTTCTTCAGTTGCTGACAAAATTGATATCTTCGGTTTTGGAATATTTATACGATGACAAAAATCTATTACATTTCTTAAGATGTGCATTTTAGTTTTAACATTTGGATTAACATTTAATGCTCCATCTGTAATTATAAGTGGCTTATCATCTTTTTCTAATGTCATGTGCCATATATGACTAAGCCTTTTTTTACCTAACAAACCATGTTCTCGCTTTAAAACCTCTTTCATCAAAACATCTGTATGAATATGTCCTTTAACAATTATTTTAATTTTATCTTCTGAGGCAAGTTTCGCTGCAATCTTGGCAGTATTATTTTCTACTGGTTCGTCTATTATTTCATATTCAGATATATCAAACTTTATATCATCTGCATTTTTTTTAATTTCAGACTCGTTACCAATTAAAACTGGTACAATCAGTTTTTCTTTTACCGCATCCATTACTGAAATCATCGGCAGTGTCTTTCCAGCATTTGCTATTGCAACTTTAATACCTTTTTTTTGATGAGCAAGGTCTAGTAGATTGTTTGGACATACTGTTGATTTATCTGAAAGCATCTAAAATCTTATATCAAAATTAAAAAAAACTAACATATCATTTATTTTTTGATAATGTCAGAAATATGGAAGTTGTAACAAAAATTGCTCCAATTGCTCTTGCATTAATTATGTTAGCGTTGGGCTTAGGTCTGACATTGAGTGATTTTACAAGAGTAATTAAACAACCAAAAGATTTTTTAGTTGGATTGATTTGCCAAGTAATATTACTTCCCATAATTGCTTTTGTTTTAATAAAAATTTTAAATGTTCAACCAGCATTAGCTTTAGGAGTAATGATAATTGCTGCAGCACCAGGAGGTGTTACATCTAATATTCTTACAAAATTCGCAAATGGCGATGTAGCTCTCTCTGTTTCATTAACAGCTATAATAAGTTTACTGAGTATTTTGACTGTTCCATTTATTGTAATTCAATCTGCCGATCTACTTAATATTAATTACATATCTGGGAAAATTTCTATGAGCGGAATTTCAGTCAAAATGTTCTTGGTAGTAACACTACCTGTAATAATTGGAATGTTAATAAGGAAGTTTGCGCAAAATTTTATAATTAAAAAGACAGCTTTAATTGAAAAAATTTCATTAATCCTTTTTATTTTAGTTTTTATATCAATTTGGTTAGAGGAATGGGAAAATATAATTATGTATATATCAAGAGCTGGAATAATAACTTTAATATTAAATGTGATAATGATGGTTATAGGTTTTTATGTTGCTAAAGTTTTCACAAGTGGCATTGAACAAAGAAAATGTATTTCACTAGAATGTGGACTTCAAAATGGAACTTTAGCAGTATTTGTATCTACACAGTTATTCGATGATATCACTTATTTAATACCAACAGCTTCTTATGCTTTGATCATGTTTGTCACATCAATAATTTTTGTTCTTTTTTTAAAAAAGATTAATTAGTATCAAAACAATATATCCCGACCCAAAATGAACAAATTCTGTAAAAAAACCTAATTTGGTGACGTCATAGATTGAGCATCTTAAAATTTTCTGACTATAATCAGGTATTAAATAAATTAGATGAGTACTGAAACTTTAACTAAATTAAATCCAAAAATTTTAATCAATTCCAAATTTGACCCCAATGGATCAGATGCAAACGTTTCTGATCCAAAAAATTTAAATAGTGAGCTAAATAAAGTTGAGTTTATAGACAATAAAAAAAGTAAAAATAAGACTTGTATAAATAAACTAAATAACAGACTCAAAATTCAAGAGAAAAATAAAAAAATTGAAAATCGAGTTTTTACTGGTTTATTTATAAGTGTTGTTGCAGTTTTATTTTTTATAGCAACTTAATTTAAGAGTTTCTCAATATCTTTTTTAATATCATCGGTAATTTTAATCTCTTTATTAAAATTTTTTTTATATCTGTTAAACTTATTTTGTCCTGGATACATAATTTCTTTTACATTTTTAAGTTTTGGTAGTTTTTTAACTATTCTTATGTTTTCTTTAATTCTTGTATTAAAATTTTTAACAAATAAATTTGACTTCATAACAATAAATAAATGACCAATGTTTTGAGGACCTGAAAAATCATCAAATGGATCTTTAACTTTTCCTCCATGATTTCCACCTGTAAAAACACCACTTAAAATGTCAACCATCCATGCTAAACCTGATCCTCTAAATCCAGCAATAGGCAACTGAACACCTTTTAGAGCTTTCGCTGCATCTGTAGTTGGTCTTCCGTATTTATCTAATGCAACTCCTTCTGGTATTTTAGATCCTGTTCTTGCTGCAACTCTTATTTTACCTCTATTTATCATTGATACAGATGTATCTAAAATAAAAGGAACTTTTGAAGAAGTAGGTGTTCCAAAACAAATTGGATTTGTTCCAAACAAAGTTTTTAATGCACCATGTGGGGCTATAGCGGGGGGAGCATTAGTAAAAATTAATGTTAATAAATTTTTTTTAACTGCTTTTTCTGCGTAGTATCCTGATAACCCATAATGACCACTTCTTTTTATACCAACCAACCCTAATCCTGTTTTTTTAGCGCTCTCAATTGCTTTTTTAATTCCAATATCAGCAGCTACAAAACCAATACTGTCATCAGCATCAATTTGCATTATGGATTGAGATATTTTTTTAAATTTAAACTTTGGCTTTGGATTAATTAATTTTTTATTTATTCTTTCACAATACATTTTTAATCTAGAAACACCATGACCAGTGGCGCCAACCAATTCTGCATTAACTAGTGCATCAGAACAAATCTTTGCATGTGCTTTACTTAATTTATATTTTAGAAATACTTTAGTTAATAATTTTTTTAACTTTTCTTTTTTCATTAAAACCATCTAAACATTCCAATGATACCAGCTGTGGCATAAAAAATTTGAAGCAGTAAAATCCCTCTATGATTTCCTAAATATGCCCACAAACCAATTAAAATTGCAGAAATTAATAATAATGCGAAACCAAGAAATTCAGCTCCAATATTTAAGGCAACTAGTAGTGAATAAACAATAGCAGTTATAACGCCCGACCACTCTAATATTTTATTTTTGTTCATTAAGTTTATGATTTGAAATTAACCTTTACCTCTCCAAGGTATAGTTTTATCGATAATTTTTCTAAGAGTAATATCAAACAAAAGACCTAACATTCCCATTATAAATATTGTGATCCAAATTACCTCATACTGAAAGTACTTTTTAGCAACGTTTTCAACAAAACCAATACCTGTTGTACCAGCTAAAAACTCTGCAGCTACCAAAGTACCCCAACACATTCCAACAGCAACTCTTATACCTGTTAATATTTCAGGAAGAGAATTAGGAAAAATAACATGTCTTAAAATTTGTTTTTTAGAAGCACCCAAAGAGTGCGCTGCATGAATTTTTGATAACTGGGTACCTGATGCCCCAGCTCTAGCTGATATTATCATTATCGATAATGAAACCATAAATAATAGAAAAACTTTACCAGTATTATCAATCCCCAAAACTGAAATTATCAAAGGTGCCCAGGCTAAAGGAGGTACAGGTCTATATAATTCAATTAAGGGATCAAAAAATCCTTTAGCAAATCTGTTTAGCCCCATAAATAAACCTAAAGGCACTCCTATTATAATTCCAAAAACTAATCCTAAAAATACTCTTAAAAAAGAGTCCCAAATATGTCCGTACGGAACAGGAACTTTAAATAATTTAAAATCACCTGTTACAAGCTTTAATACTTTGCTTTTAAAATTTTCCTTTACAATTCCATCTTTGGTGTGAACTGGATACTCTCCAGGTAAAACATCTGCAATCCAATCTGGCAGGATAAAGCCAATCATAGAACTAACATCAACCATTTCAATCCAAAGCAATGGAATATTTTTATATCCAACGCTTGGTTTAGACATAAGAATGAATTTGTTAAAGGTATCAGATGGCTTAGGTAGCCATCTACCTGAACCTTGTTCAGAGCAACTTGGACCACTCGCAACTATTGTTCCTGCAGGAAACAAAAGTATATCAATTAATCTTAATCCACCTTGTTCAGATATTTGAAGATTATCAAATTCAATTATTGCATCTTTCATTTCATTAAGAGCTGTTGGAGGATAGATGCTAGCAAATTCTATTCTTCTTGCTATTTTTACAATATTTTTTGCATATGTTGATGCTATTTCGTCACTATCATCCAAACTTTTTCTATACGTCTTGATTTCATTTTTTAATTCTTTAATTGAAGTTTTAAAATATGAGTTATGATTTCTTAATTTAAAAAATTTGTCACTTATCACTTTAAGTTCTGCTGCTGCAGCATGAAATTTTAAACCTCTATTTGTTCCTGGAACTAATGGAACTTCAAGTGTATTTTCTATAGAGCCAGTTCCAGTTCTTACAGTAGTAATACCCCATCCACCTTGTTCCGAGACAGCCTTGAGTCTCTCGTTTTTTTCTTCCTCAGTTTCAAATGGATAATCTTTTTTTTTAAAATTTGAGCTCAAAACTTTAATTTCTTCAGTCATTTCTTTAATCTTAATTTTTGTATCCATTTCCATTAAATTATTATTTGTAAGCAAAGGAATGAGCTGGGTAGTTTTATCAATAAAACTAATTAATATCTTTTTTTGCTGATCATTTAGATCATTTGAATTTTGAATTTCATTAGCTATATTTTTAAGATTTTTATTTTCGATTTTAATAATTGACGTACTTTTGAACTCTCTTTCCTCAATGGGAAATTGATATTTTAAACCCATCAATGACTCGTTTATTTTTGCAACTTGGCATAACTCATTTGCAGATTTTGGGTAAAACCCTTTTGCTATATCCCAGGAATAATACAACCAGACTAACAAGATTGCGCTACTGCCTACAACAATCCAATGTGTGCCACCTTTTGCTCTTTCTGGGTTTCCAAAAACTGCATCAACTTTTTCAGTTTTTATTAATCTTCTTCCGTAAAGAATACATCCAATTATCGCTACAAATATTAGTATTGTTGCAAATTGGGTTAACATTTAATTATCTTTCCCCATAATTTCTTCTTCCATATCCCAAATCATAGATAGAATTTCTTCTCTTTTAGATGAAAAATCCTTGTTTTTTTTAATTTCCCTTAAGTCTTCTTTTAAGCCCATCTCTGCAAAGGGAAGATTATACTCTTTGTGTATTCTTCCTGGTCTTGGCGCCATTACATAAAGTCTTTCACCAAGTAACAAGGCCTCTTCAACTGAGTGAGTAATTAATATAATTGTTTTTCCTGTTTCTTTCCAAATCTTTAAAACTAAAGACTGCATCTTTTCTCGAGTTAATGCATCTAAAGCACCTAAAGGCTCATCCATTAAAATTAAATCGGGATCATTTATTAAACATCTTGCTAAGGCAACTCTTTGCTGCATCCCACCTGACAGCTGATAGGTAGGAGTATTTCCAAATCCTTTTAGACCAACTATATCAAGCCATTCGTCAACTTTCTCTGCAGTAATTTCTGGGTCTTCTTTTTTCATTCTTAACCCAAAGTTCACATTCTCTGCAACTGTTAACCATTCAAACAATGCACCTTGTTGAAAAACCATACCTCTTTCAACACCAGGTCCGTCTATTTCATTATTATTTAAAGTTATTTTTCCTGATGTTGGTCTTAAAAATCCAGCAGTAATATTTAATAAAGTTGTTTTTCCACAACCAGATGGGCCTAAAACAGTAAGAAGTTCTCCTTTTTTAAGAGTAAAACTTACATCCTTTAATGCATGAACAGTTTCTCCTTTTGGAGTTTTAAAAATCATATTGAGATTTTCAGAAACTAAATCACTCATTAAATGGCTTTATATTAAAATTTTTATCAAAAAAATAGGCACCAATTAAAAATTGGCGCCTATTAAATTTTTTACCCTACAAAATTATAGAGGTAAGAAACTTGTATCTACTGCTCCGTCTGGTGTTCCCATACCTTTTAAGAAGGCATCAAGATTACCACTTTCCATAGATTGTTTAGTTTCTTCTGGAGTTAAAAATTTGAAACCATCTAAGGTTTCTTTCATGTCTGCAACTTTCATCTCAGATGCCTTTGACATAGAATTCATATCGCTTTTACCAGCTCTATATCTATCATTAGCTTCATGAGTTACTTCGATAAATGTTCTTAACATTCCAGGGTTCTCTTTCATAAATTTATCTGTTACTGACGTGATGTCTATTCCTAAAATACCAGCATCTCTTGCTTCTTGAACAGTTAAAAGTCTTGATCCAACTGCAGTTGCGGCCTTGATTGAGTTACCACCAAATAAACATGCCATTACAACATCACCACTTACTAAAGCAGCAGCACCTTCTTCAGGGTCCATTTGAATAATATCCATTTTACCTCTGTCAGCTCCAACAACCTTCATACTTTCATCAAAAACATATTCAGCCATTGTTCCAAGTGGAACAGCAACTTTTTTGCCCTCTAGTTCCGTTGCATTTGCTTTTGTAATACCTGAAGCGTTCGATGTTACACATGTAGTTCCACCCATTCCATACTCCATTGCAATATCAACAAGCTTAATTGGAGCTTTTGATTTTACGGCATTGATGAAAGGAACTAGTCCTTGTGAATAAGAAATATCAATATCTCCAGCTAACATCGCATCAGTCATTGCACCACCGTTAGTGAAGTTTGTCCATTTAACCGGCACTCCAAGAGCTTTTGCAAAATTCTTTTTCTGCATGTCCTCTAAATTAGGACTTGGCCATTCTAAAAAGTATGCAACTCTAACTACGTTCGCTGCTGAATTAGCGGCAGTAATTGTAAGGTTTAGAGCAAAAATACTTCCTAAAATAAAACTAATTATTTTTTTCATTATTTCTCCTGTAATTAAATTTAATTTACGTGACATATTTAAGTTCATTATAAGATTGATGTAAATGATGAATTATGCATGAGGGGTGACATTAAAAACTTAGACAACTTTGAGTTGTATGGTATATTTATTTTCTGTCCAATCAAAATGAATTAGTCTAAGAGGATAAAAACTTACTTTTTTTAAAATTTTATGAGTTCAGAAAAACCAAATATTCCAAATTCTTTAAATGAACATTGGATGCCATTTACATCCAATAAAGATTTTAAAGAAAATCCAAGATTAATAGTTGAAGCAAAAGGAGTTTATTTAAAAAATCATCATGGAAAAACTCAAATTGATGCAAGCTCTGGATTATTCTGCAATCCTTTAGGTCATGGGAGACAAGAAATTATTGATGCAATAACTAAACAATTAAAAACTGTTGATTACGCTCAACCATTTCAACAAGGTTTTGGAGGTTCATTTGAACTTGCAACAAGAATTGCAAAACATACCCCAGGAAATTTAAATAGAATTTTTTATACAATTTGCGGATCAACTGCAGTTGAAACGGCAATTAAAATTGCGATAGCGTATCATAAGTCTAGAGGAGAAGGTAACCGTTTTAGATTTGTAGGCAGAGAAAGAGGATACCACGGAATGAATATTGGAGCGACATCTGTTGGTGGTATGATTAACAATGTTAAAACATTTGCAAGTGTATTAATGCCAGGTGTTGTTCATATGAGGCATACACATTTACCAGATCATAAATTTATTTCAGGTCAGCCAGAAACAGGTGCAGAGTTAGCTGAAGATTTAGAAAGAATTTGTACAAACTTTGGAGGAGAAAACATTGCTGCATGTATTGTTGAACCAATTGCTGGATCAACTGGAACTTTAGTTCCACCAAAAGGATACCTACAAAGATTAAGAGAGATTTGCGATAAGCATGGTATAATTTTAATTTTTGACGAGGTCATTACAGGTTGGGGAAGAACAGGTTCGCCATTTGCATCTCAAGAATATGGCGTAACACCAGATATAATTACAATGGCAAAAGCAACTACGAATGGTATATCGCCACTAGGTGCAGTAGCGTGTAAAGAAGAAATTTATGACTCAATAATGGATGGTGCACCAAAAGGAACGATAGAGTTATTCCATGGATATACATACTCTGGAATTCCAATCTCTGTTGCAGCAGGTTTAGCAGTTCAAGATATATTTGAGAAAGAAGATATATTTAATAGAGCAAAAGAAATGAGTCCTTATTTCCAAGAAGGATTGATGTCTCTTAAAGATTTAGAAGCAGTAGATAACATTAGAGGATATGGAATGATGGGTGGAATTGATATGAAAATGGATAAGAAGCCCGGAGCTGCTGGATTTACATGTTTTAAACATTGTTATGAAGCAGGAGTTAACTTTAAAGCAACTGGGGACTGTTTAATTATCGCTCCAATGTTCATTTGTGAAAAAAAACATATAGATGAAATTATTGAAAAACTCAGAACTGGAATATCAAACTACGCAAAAAGTAAAAAAAATTAATTCCAATTTATGAAAATCGGTGTTCCTAAGGAAATTAAACCGCAAGAAAATCGTATAGGGCTTACTCCAGAAAGTGTAAAAACTTTAACCTCAAATGGTCATGAGGTATTAATTGAAAATAATGGTGGTTTTGAAGCTGGTTTTGATAATGATCAATATAAATCAGCTGGAGGTAGAATAATTGATAAGGCAGAAGATATTTTTAACGACTCTGAAATAATTGTTAAAGTCAAAGAGCCTTTAGCAAATGAGGTAAAAATGATTAAAGAAAATCAAATAGTTTTTACTTATTTGCATTTAGCTGCCGCAAAAGAATTAACACAAGGACTAATAAACTCGAAATCAGTTTGTATAGCTTATGAAACAGTCACAGATAATAATGGTAGACTTCCATTGCTTGCACCAATGAGTGCGGTTGCAGGTAGAATGTCTGTTCAAGCTGGAGCACATTGTTTAGAAAAAAATCAAAAAGGAAGAGGAATATTGCTCGGAGGTGCTCCTGGTGGAGAACCTGGTAATGTAGTTATTTTAGGTGGAGGAGTTGTTGGAGAAAATGCTGCGATTATTGCAACTGGAATGAGAGCAAAAGTTCATATAGTTGATAAATCAGCTAAAAGATTAAAACAATTAACAGAAATGTTTGGTGATAAAATAATTCCTCAATTAAGCGATGAAACCGATATAGAGAAACTGATTTCAGAATGTGATTTATTAGTTGGTGGAGTTTTAATTCCAGGAGCTGAAGCGCCAAAGTTAGTTAAAAAAAATATGTTAAAGAACATGAAAAGAGGTTCAGTCATCGTAGATGTTGCAATTGACCAAGGTGGATGTGTTGAAACTAGTAAACCAACAACACATGCAGAACCAACTTATATTATTGACGATGTCGTTCACTACTGTGTAGCAAATATGCCTGGTGGTGTACCAAGAACATCCACAATAGCATTAAATAATGCAACTTTACCTTTTTTATCAAAGCTTGCTCAAGACGGCTATCAAAAAGCTTTAAAAAATGATCCTAATTTTTTAGCTGGGCTAAATATTTACAAAGGACAAGTCACTTATAAAGCTGTTGCTGATGTTTTCGGCCATCATTATAAAAGTGCAAATGAAGTGTTAAACTAATTTAATAAAGAAATTAATTTCTCCTCAATAGTTCTACTAATTATTTTAACACCATTAGGATTTGGATGCATTCCATCTTCAAGATTAAATTCTGGTTTAAAAGCAACACCTTCTAATAAAAAGGGTATGAAAATTAAATTATATTTTTTTGAGAGTGATGTATAGATTTCATCAAATTCTTTTTTATATTTTTCGCCATGTGAAGTAGGTGCTACCATTCCAGCTAAGATTAAATTAATTTTTTTATTTAAAGTTATTTTAATAATCTTCTCTAAATTTTTTTTTGTTTCTTCAGGTTTAATCCCTCTGAGCATATCATTTGCACCCAATCCTAAAATTAAAATATCAATATCATTTTCTGATAAAGTCCAATTAATTTTATTTAAACCTCCTGCAGAAGTATCTCCAGATACACTGGCATTAACAATATTTACATTATAACCTTTAATTCTAAGTTCATTTTCTAATATTGTTGATAAGTGGTCTTCTTTTTTCAATCCATAACCAGCCATTAAACTATCACCAAATAAAACTATTTTTTCTACCGCACTTGCATTAATAGTCATTAAACAGATTATAAATATTTTAATAATTAAACTTTTGTTCATGAGCACTCTTCTTAAATTAAATAAAGTAAATCTTAAATACCAAACTGGGAAAGATAACATAAGAGTTTTAAAAGATATTAATTTAACTACAAAAAAAAAAGAGACAATCTCTATTGTAGGTGAGAGTGGATCAGGAAAAACCAGTCTTATAATGTTAATTGGTGGATTAGAAAAAGCAACATCAGGTAAAATTTTTTTTCAAAATCATGAAATTACAAAACTTGATGAGGATAAGGTCTCTGAGATAAGAAGAAAAAATATTGGAATAGTATTTCAATCATTTTACTTAATCCCCAATTATACAGCAGTTGAAAATGTTGCTTTAACACTCGAGTTAAACAAATTTAAAAATTCTGAAAAAGAGGCAAAAATTTTATTAGATCGGTTTGGACTTAATCACCGTTTTAATAATTTACCCAGCCAATTATCTGGAGGTGAGCAGCAAAGAGTTGCGATAGCTAGAGCTATTGCAATGAAACCAGAGTTAATTTTAGCTGATGAACCCACTGGAAATTTAGATACCGAAAATTCATTAATGATTTCGGATATATTGTTTAATTATGTAAAAGAAGAAGGCTCATCATTAATTATGGTAACTCATGATCCAAAGTTAGCAAAAAAAGCAAAACGAAAAATAAAAATTAAAGATGGAAAAATTAAATAATTCATCAGTGGGATATTTAATTTTTAGATATGCCTTAAAAGATTTAAGTAGGAATTATAAAAAAATTTCCAGTATCATAGCTACTCTTTTTATAAGTCTTTTCATATTAAGTGCTATTTTCACTATTGAGGATAGTTTGAAAAAAGAACTCAATGATAATGCTAAAGCATTGTTAGGAGGTGATCTTGAAATTGATTATAATCGTAACAAAGGAAATCTTAAACTTATTAATGAAGTAAAAAAGTTTGCAACTGTATCCCAAATGATTGAGTTCAGCACAATGGTCTCAACAATAGATAGAGAAAAAAACAAATCACTTTTTACAAGGATTAAAACTGTTGATACAAACTATCCATTATATGGTTCTGTTAATTATGAACCTTCCAGGTCGTTTGATAGAATACATAGAGAGCTAAATACTCTTTTAATTAATGAAAGTTTGTCAAAAAATCTCAATGTAAAAATTAACGATAAAATAAAAGTTCAAAATCAAATTTTTACTGTTATTGGAATAGTAAAATCTGTTCCAGATGTGAGTGGATTTGTAGCCTTTGGTGATTGGGCACTTGCTGGCGAACAAACATTAGAAACTTTGAAATTAAATGGGATTGGTAGCTTTTTAAATTATGAATATAAAGTAAAATTTAATCAAGGTGATGATACTAGAAAAATTGAAAAAAAAATTCAGGATATATTCAAAAATGATGAAAAAGTACAACTTAGATATCCAGAAAATTCTGCAAGTGGTTTAAAACGAATTATTAATAATTTTTCGCAGTTTTTATCTTTAGTATCAATAAGTGCGATGTTAATTGCAGGAATTGGTATCGCCAACACTCTTTTATCTTTTGTTAATCAAAATAACATGTCTATAGCAGTTAGAAAAGCAGTAGGATTTTATTCAGGAAATATTAAAAACTTATATTACCTACAACTATTAATATTACTTTTAATAATTACCACATTGGCTTACTGCTTAAGTTTTTTAATTGTTCCAATCGTAGACAAATATTTGTCAAATGGACTAGGATTGAGCGTATCCCCGGTTTTTTCTATAATAAATTTTTTAAAAATATTTTTAGTGGGATTATTAGTACTAGTCATTTTTTCTATTCCCACAATAAATTCTATTGATCAAGTAAAAGCATCAAATTTATTTAGAAATGTATTTCAAAATTTAGAATTTTACTATTCAAAAAAATCAATTTTTTTAAGTCTAATTTTATTAAGTATTTTAATATTATTATTTAGTGCTGAATCAGAAAGACCTGTTTATAGTATTGGATATTTCGTAGCTTTTTTTATTTGTTTAATTGTATTTTTTTTACTTTCAAAAATTATTATTCTATTTTTAAAAAAATTTAAATCTACTTCAAATATTTCATTAAAAGTAACTATTAAAAATATTACTCAAGCTAAAAGTATTACTCCAATAACAATTATGTCTCTTGGATTAGGAGTAACATTACTTTTAACACTTGCCTTGGTTGGAATTAATTTTCAAAGAGAAATAGCAAGATCAATACCAAATATTGCACCCGATTACTTTTTTGTTGGAATTCAAAATGAACAGAAAAATATTTTTAAAAAAAATATAATAAGCATGGATCCTAATGTTAATATTGAAGTGGTGCCTATGGTATCTTCAGGTATTATTAAAATTAATGGCGTTAATCCAAGTACCTATATTAAACCAGAAAATGATAGTTACTGGGTGATCGGAAGTGATCGTAGATCTTCCTGGGTAGATGAGGTTCCGAAAGACAATCCTTTAACTGAAGGTGAGTGGTGGGATCTAACTAAACCTAATAAACTTCAGATTTCTTTAGATGCAAAAGTTGCAGAAGATTTAGATATAAATTTAGGGGATATATTCACATTAAATATTTACGGTCGAGAAATAGAAGGTGAAATTGTTAACTTTAGGGCAGTAGATTATAGAGATCTAAACATAAATTTTGCTATGTTGTTTAATCCACAATTTGCAAAAAACATTCCTCATGAATATCTGGCAACAGCAAAATTTGATAATATCGAAAAGTTTGATGAAATTAAAATGCTTGAAGTTCTTCCAAGTTTATCAATGATTAAAATATCAGATTACTTAAACAAAGTAACAGATGTAATAAATAAAGTATTCATTGCTGTAACTTTAATTTCGGCAGTAACAATTGTTATTGGTCTTATCGTAATTTCAAGCACCATTATGGTTCAAGGTAAGGTAAAACAATATCAAAACTTAGTTTTCAAAATTTTAGGTTTTTCAAAAAAGGAAATTATATTTTCCTCAATTATAGAGTTTATAATAAATTTTATTTCTATTATTTTATTTTCAACTTTTTTTGCAGTTATTACATCAAAATATATAATCGAGAGTATATTCCAATTAAATTGGGAGTTTGATTTTACAATATTTCTTAATATATCTTTTTCAATTGCATTGGTAACTTTGATGCTAATTATATTTGCTAATTTGAAATATTTAAGTCCTAAAGTTTATCCATTAGTTAGAAATGAATAGTTTAAATTCCTTTTTTTAATAAATTATAAATATCATCTTTATTATCTAGTCCAATTTCCTTAGCTATTTCTTTGCCATCTTTATAAATCACTATAGTAGTCCAAAACTTTATATTTAGTTTTTCATTAATATTTTTATTTTTATCATGTTCATAAAAAAGAAACTCAAACTCAGGAAAATCTTTTTTTGCTTGTTTAAAAATAGAACTTTGGGTTGCACAAACTGAACACCATTCATTCCAAGAATTAATTACAATTGTTTTTCCTTGATTATTTAATTTATCAAATTCGTTCAAGGAAAAATTAGAAGATTTTTCAAAGCTAAAACTTGAAAATGAGTAAAAAGTAAAACAAATTACAGATAATAAATATTTTAGTTTAGTCATGTTATTCTTTTAATAACATTATCTTTAAAAACAAAAGTATGTAACAATGCCGCCAAGATATGCAAAGATATCAGAGCGATTAAAGTATAATTTGAGTATATATGCACATCATAACTCAAATCAGCATAATCAAAATTTGTTTTTAGTTTGATTTCAATGATCCCAAAATTTAATTTTTCACCATTAAACAACTTTTTTAATATCCCAGAAGAAGTGACTGTTAGAAGTGTTAAATATAATAGAAAATGATTTAATTTTGCAATTATCATTTGACCTGAAAATGCCTCAATTGGATCATCAGGAGATTTAAAAAAAAGTCTGAATAAAAGTCTCAATAAAGTAATGTAAAAAATTACAATTCCGATAAATACGTGAATTTCCTCAATTGTTATTCTAAAATCAGAAAATTCTTGTCGCACTAAATAAAAACCAAGAGGTATTTGAATGACTAGACCTATGACACTCATCCAATGTAAAAGCTTTGTTGAAATATTATATCTTTGTATAATGTTAACATCTCTCATAATCTATATTTATGAAAAATAAAATTTTATTAATTATTTATGTTGTTGCTTCATTTTTTAGCGCCAATTTTATTGCGCATTCTGAGGAAAGTATAGAGCAGATAATTAAAGGCAGAAAAGCACTTTTTAGTAAAAATTATAAAACTGCAAAAAGAGTAGACATACTATCTAAAGATTTAGAATTTGAGGATGCAAAAAAATTTATGCTCGACATGCAAAAAAATTATATAGAGCTTTTAAAATATTTTCCTGAAAATACTAAAGAGGGATTTGGCACTCAGTCACTACCGACAATTTGGCAAAATAAAGATGAGTTTAACTTGCTGATGCAAAAGTCTGCTGATGATTTAATTCAGTTAGCTAGTTTGATCGAAGAAGCTGAAGATATTAGAGGTACTTTAAAAAAATATATGTGGCAAAATTGCAATACATGTCATAGCAAGTTCAGAAAACCTCACTAAATAATAAATTACAATATAATTAAAATAAACAGTTGTTATTTAAATATTATTAATAATGTATATTTAAATCTAAATATAAGATTCTAATTAGTCATGATAAAAAAAATAAATAGTTTTTTTGATAACTTTGAAGCCCTTGCATCATTATTTTTAAGGTTTGCAATTGGAATTGCTTTTATAATTCATGGTTATGGTAAATTCCCATTACCCCCGGAAGGTCTGATAGATTATTTTGGTTTATCACCTTTCATAGCTTCTGTTGTAGCTGTATCAGAGCTTAGTTCAGGTATTATTTTAATTTTTAGTGGTTTTTTGAAAAATCCTATTGGGAATATAATCACTCGTTTAATTGGTTTAAATATTGTTATTTTGATGACAGGTATTTTTATAGTTGCTCATCCAGATTGGTTTATAACCAAAACATTGTTTACTAGTTCTCAGATATTTTTATTCATAGGCGGTTTGTTTTTCTTAATAAAAGGGAACAGATCATAACAAATGAGTTCTGAAAGCGTTGGAATTGTTTGGTCATGCAAACACACATGGCGTCGAAGTGCTGCAAATACTGGGTGGTGTCTTTTAGGATGTTCAATAGGAGACTTAGGTACAATTTTATTTTTTCAAATAACCCAAATCCCATTTCCTGTTTTATATATAATGCTATTAGCAATATTAAATGGATTGATAACAAGTATAATACTTGAGACTATAATTTTAATCAGACAGAATTTTACTGTTAAAAATGCAATTCAGACTGCATTCGGTATGAGCTTTATCTCAATGATTAGTATGGAAGTGACAATGAATCTCACAGATTTTTTTCTTACTGGTGGCGCTGTACTAACTTGGTGGGTTGTTCCAATTATGCTTGTAATGGGTTTTTTAACACCATGGCCTTATAATTATTGGAGATTAAAAAAATATAATATAGCCTGCCATTAGCTAAACTTAGAAAGCAGATAAAATAAGTAATAATAATATTAAATAAACCTTAATTTCTTGTAATAATTCTTTTAACAATTATATATTTTTCAACTTTAATGATTGAAAATCAAATAATAATTAAAAACTTATCGAAAATTTACAGCAATGGTTTTGAGGCTTTAAAAAAAATTAACTTAAATATTAGAAAAGGAGAAATCCTTGCAATGTTAGGCCCAAATGGTGCAGGTAAAACTACTTTAATTAGTACCATTTGCGGGATAGTTACTCCTAGTTCAGGAAATGTAACTGTAGATAGTTATGATATTATTGAGCAATACCGTGAAACAAGATCTAGGATTGGCTTAGTTCCGCAGGAACTTACTCTTGAACAATTTGAAACTGTTTTTAATAATGTTTCGTACTCTAGAGGTTTGTATGGAAAATCTCCAAATCCAGAGCATATCGAAAAAGTTTTAAGAGATTTAAGTTTATGGGATAAAAAAGATCTTGGATTAAGACAGTTGTCAGGTGGAATGAAAAGGAGAGTTTTGATTGCCAAAGCATTATCTCATGAACCTTCAATTTTATTTTTAGACGAACCAACCGCAGGAGTAGATGTTGAGCTTAGACAAGATATGTGGAAGGTTGTAGAAAAATTAAGACAAAGTGGTGTAACAATTATTTTAACAACTCATTATATAGAAGAAGCAGAGGCTATTGCTGATAGAGTTGCAGTAATAAATCAGGGAGAAATTGTAGTTGTAGAAGACAAAAAGGAGCTACTTAAAAAAATGGGTCATAAGAAACTTTTAATTGAATTACAAGATAAAATTTTCTCAGTCCCTCAAGAATTATCTAAATATGAATTAGTTTTAGGACAAGATCAAATGTCGTTAATTTATACCTATAGCCTTGAAGCAGAAAGGACTGGAATTACAAATTTACTACAAGATTTAAGAGAAGCAGGCTTAAAACTAAGGGACTTAAAAACTGAGCAAAATACATTAGAAAAAATATTTGTAAATTTAGTAAAGGAAAATAATGAAATTTAATCTTCATGCTTTAAAAGCAATATATTTTCATGAAATGGATCGTTTTAGAAGAACTCTATATCAATCATTACTTTCTCCTGTTTTGTCCACCTCTCTTTATTTTATCGTTTTTGGTTCAGTAATTGGGGATTATGTAAAAAATATTGATGGAATTAGCTATGGTTCTTACATAGTACCAGGATTATTAATGTTAACTTTGTTAACACAGTCAATCAGCAACACCTCATTTGGAATATTTTTTCCAAAATTTAATGGAACTATTTATGAGATATTGGCAGCACCAATCTCAACTTTTGAAGTTGTTTTAGCTTTTGTTGGTGCCGGAGCAACTAAAACTTTAATAGTTGGTGTAATTATATTTATCACATCATTATTTTTTGTAGACGTCTCAGTTAAGTATCCATTTCTTATGATATTTCTACTAGTTCTTGTGGCTTTCACTTTTGCACTATTTGGCTTTTTAATTGGATTGATGAGTTCTAATTTTGAACAAATGTCTATAGTCCCAACTCTAGTAATTACACCCATGGTTTTTTTAGGAGGAAGTCTATATTCCCTAGACATGCTACCTCAATTTTGGCAAACAGTAACTTATTTTAATCCAGTTGTTTATCTAATTAATGGAATGAGATTTTCTTTTTATGGTGTTTCTGATTTTAATATATGGATAAGTATAACTTGTATGGTTATTTTTCTTGTTATGTGTGTAACAGCAGTATCTGTTCTACTTAAAAAAGGATATAATATTAAACAATAAATAATTTGAATTTAGAACAATTAATACCTGCTATCTCACTAATTGCAGTTTTAATATTAGTATTACCAGCATTTATTAAGACAAATTCAAATTTAAAACAATTTTTAAAAAATTTATCAATTTGGATTATAGTAATTTTACTAGTGAGTCTAATTTCTTATATAATTTTTAACTAGCTACTAAACTTTTTTTTGGATCAAAAAATGGTTTATCGACAATAGTACTATTTATAATTTCATTTTCTATCTTTACTTTTAATTTATGGCCAATTGCTGTGTAATGAATATCAATCATTGCAAGTGCAATATTTTTTTTTAGTCTTGGTGAATAAATCGCAGATGTAATCTTTCCAATTTTGATATTTTTCTCATTTAAAACTTGCCAGAACTTTGTATTTGGTCCTAAAAGTGGTTCACATTCTAACACTAAACCGACTTGTTTTCTTGCAACACCAACTTCTTTGATATTTTTTAATGCTTTCTTGCCAATAAAATTTATTTTACTATCTAAATTCACTAATCTATCAAGACCTAATTCGTAAGGGTTGGTATTAATATCCGCATCAGCATGATAAGATAACATTCCACCTTCAATTCTTCTAATAGAAGATGTATGACCTGGTTTAATTTCAAATTCTTTTCCAGCTTCCATTATCGTTTCATATAACTCATCACCCTTTGACCCATCTTGTAAATATAATTCATAGCCAAGTTCACTTGACCAACCTGTTCTTGATACAATTAATGGGATGCCATTTAAATTATAATTTTTTAACCAATAATATTTTAAATCTTTTATACTTTCGCCAAATAATTTTATCATAATTTTTTTGGAGTTAGGTCCCTGCAATTGTAAAGGAGAAACATCTGGCTCTAAAATTTTAACATCTAGATTTGAGTACACAGCAACTCCTTGCGCCCATAATAGAATATCACTGTCTGCTAAAGATAGCCAAAAACGTTTCTCCTCTAATCTCAAAAGAACAGGATCGTTTAAAATACCACCATTACTATTGACTATTAAAATATATTTGCATTGCCCGACTGAAAGTTTTGACAGATCTCTTGGTGTAAGAATTTGAACAAACTTATAAGCATCTGGTCCTGTTATTTCTACTTGTCTTTCAACAGCTACGTCACATAGAATTGCTTTTTCAATCAAATTCCAAAAATTTTGCTCAGGATCTCCAAAATCCCTAGGAATATACATATGATTATATACAGAAAATCCTTTAGCACCCCATCTTACCGTAGCATTAAAAAAAGGAGATTTTCTTATTTGTGTACCAAAACCAAAATTTTTATCCATCATTCCGTGTGATTAACAGATAGTAAGTTGTATGCAAAGAAATTAATTTTTAAGACTATTTAAACAATTTAAAAATTAATCTTATTGGTTTATTTTGTTTGAATGTTAAAAATTATTATTCCAGTAATTGCTTTATTACTTTTAGTTATATTTTGGAAAAAAGTTGAGGAATTTTTTTTTAATAAATTTAAAATTAAAATTAATTATATAATTTTAATATTTGTAATAATTGCATCATTTATTATTGGAATATTATTATACGATTAAATAAAAAAACAACTTCCTAATTTGAATATTTAAAGATATTTAGAAATAAATTAATGTTTCGTTCAAAACATCGCAATCAATGGAAATAAACCTACTTTTTTTCATAACTGTAGTTCCAGCTATAATTCTTTTTGGTATTGCTAAATCTGGTTTAGGTGGATCCATTGCTTTGATTTCAATTCCGCTAATGACACTCTCAATGTCATTAACAGAGGCACTTGCGATAATTTTACCAATTCTAATATTTTCTGATTTTATTGCCATGTATAGATTTAGGAAGGAGTATGATATTGATACATTAAAATTAATAGTTCCATCAGCTGCAGTTGGTATAGTAATTGGATCTTTCACATTCTCATATTTTTCTGAAGATTTATTAAAATTTATTGTTGCATTGATGGGATTTCTATTTTCTGGTCATTATTTTTTATTCAAAAAAAATAAAATAATACCTAAAAAAAAAAATTTTTTGAAAGGATCAATATTTACAACAATCGCAGGATTTACATCTTTTTGTGTCCACGCTGGTGGAACTCCTACAAGTATTTATTTATTACCTTTAAGAATGAAAAAAGAAATTTATGTTGGAACAAGAGTTATCTTTTTTACTTTTGTAAACTTAATTAAACTTCCACTTTACATTCAACTGTCGATGATGAATGTTAAAACAATAATTAGTTCTATAATTTTATTTCCATTGTCAATTTTAGGAATTTATATTGGTTTTAAGTTATTAAAAATAATAGAGGAAACATTGTTTTATAACATAATTTATTGTCTAATCTTTTTAACAAGTACTAAGTTAATGTATGATTTTTTAATTTAAATCTTTCAAAAAAAAATAAATTATGTATAAAGTTTTTAGGGGTGTCCATTTGGACTGAGAAATACTCTTTGAACCTGTCCGGTAATTCAGAAAGGGAAAAATGAATAGTTTATATTTTTTAAGTCAATTATCATCAATTTTACTAATTATAGGTATATCAATTTC
The DNA here is from genome assembly GCA_902625715.1 of uncultured Pelagibacteraceae bacterium. GTDB lineage: Bacteria > Pseudomonadota > Alphaproteobacteria > Pelagibacterales > Pelagibacteraceae > Pelagibacter. The sequence goes on from CACOCP010000001.1 coordinate 210,129, forward strand.
ATTTGTTATAATTGGATTATTTTATTCAAAAAAGTTCAAAGGATTAAATAATTATTTATTAGCTAATCGATCTGTAGAAACTTTCTCTTTGACATCAAGTTTAGTTGCATCTGCTTTAGGTGCGTGGATATTATTTGGTCCAGCCTCAGCTGCAACTTGGGGCGGGATAGGAGCAGTTATTGGATATGCTTTAGGAGCAGCTTTCCCATTATTTATTTTAATTTACTTAGGTAACAAATTTAGAGGTATTTATCCAAAAGGCAGAACATTAATTGAGGTGATTAGACTAAGATATGGAAAAAGTCTTTTTAAACTTATCTTACTATTATCTATATTTTATATGACAATTTTCTTAATTGCGGAAGTTACTGCTGTTTCTTTATTGATTAATTACATTTCTGGGACAGATTTGTGGGTTACGGCATTTATAATTATTATTAGCTCATTAATTTATACATTATATGGGGGATTAAGAGCATCAATTTTCACTGATAATATACAATTTATTATTTTAATTTTATTATTAATAATATCTTTTAATTTCCTTATTAACTTTAATTTAAGTCACTTTAATTTTAATTTTATAAAAGAAACAAAACCTCACTTATTATCTTTTGATTATCTCCCTAATTTTACTGCAGGACTAACATTTTTTATAGCTGTAGCGGCTACAAATTTGTTTCATCAAGGAAATTGGCAGCGTGTTTATGCTGCAAAAAACAAAAAAGTTTTAACTAAAAGTTTAATAATTTCATTTATAATTATTATTCCTGTAGTTTTTTTTATGGGATTTTCAGGTTTAGTGGCTATATCTGCAGGTCAAGTTTCAAATCCAGATCTTGCTTTTTTTCAGTTATTACTCAAAGATCAATTTTTAAGTATCTCAATAATAATAATATTTTTGGCAGTTTCATTAACTATTAGTAGTATTGATACTATAATCAATGCAATTTCAAGTTTGATAATTGTTGATGGTAATAAAATAATTAAAAATAATAATTACGATTTATTATCAAAACAAATTATTATTTTGTTATCTTTAATATCTTTATTCGTTGCATCAAAAGGTTTTAGTATTTTGTACTTATTTTTATTGGCTGATTTATTTTGTTGTGCAGCTGCACTAAGTATATTTTATGGATTTTATTCAAAATCCTTTTCAGAAAAAAAAGCTTATGTTTCAATTTTGATTGGTTTATTGGCTGGATTGTTGTTGTTTCCAAGTCCAGATTTTTCTAAATCAATATTAATTGGAATTTTATTTCCTGCAAATTTATTTCCAAATTTTTTTTCTCAATCACTGTTATTTTTATCATTTATAACAGCAACATTTGTACCAGCAATAATTTGGAGAATTAAAGATTGATATTTAAATAAATTTTTTAAATAATTATAATAAGTAGTAGCCCAATTTGTAAGAAATTTATAATTACAGATAGCATGTGTGAGTATTTAAATTTCTTTTCTTGTTTTTCATCTCTGTATTTATTGATTAGTGGCATTAATACATAATTTGAAATTACAAACAGAACTGTAACACAAGAAATTAAATAAAAATTTAGTTGATACGATTTCAATATAATGAATACTAAAGTTAAAATGATACTTAAAAATAAGTTTACGTTGTAATAATACGGGAATATTTTTCTTATAAATTTTCGGGCATTATCTTCATCAAGTGATGTAAAAGTAACCGGAGCAACAACAAATGAAAAAAAAATCATTATTGCAAGAATTGCTGATGATAAATAAACTACAGCTTGTTCAAACATATTACTAAACTACTACTTCAAAACCTTCAAAATTTGGAGCACCTAAATATAAATCTCTATGCTGTCCTGCGTTTTTATGTGCTAATTTAAATGCCTCAGATTTAGTCCAGTTTATAAAATCTTTTTTAGATTTCCATACACTATGCGATGCATATAAAGAATATTCGTCATTCGTCTCACCTTTTACTAAATGAAATTCCTTGAAGCCCTCTACATTACTCAAATGTGTATCTCTTTCTCTCCAAACTTTTTCAAAGTCTTTTTCTTTTCCAAGTACTATTTTAAATCTATTCATTGCTATAAACATCAGGCTATTTATCTACCTAGAAAATTTAGTATTATCTGCAGATTGTCGCATAATATCAGCTTTAATAATCAACCTAAATAAACCCAATTTAGTAGACAATTTTTTTGTTTAACTCGCAAAAACTGAAAAAATATCCATATTGATAGTATGGACAACTTAAAAAAACATTATGAAGTCAAAAACTTTAGTGACAGAGTAGCGTTAGGTTTTACGAAGTTTTTAAGATTTTTAGCTGATACTTTCTTTAAGAAAAGATATGGCCATAGAGCTGTAGTGTTAGAAACTGTTGCAGCAGTCCCCGGTATGGTTGGAGGTATGCTGTTGCACTTAAAATCTTTAAGAAAAATGGAAGACGATAAAGGTTGGATTAAAATTTTACTAGATGAAGCAGCAAATGAAAGAATGCACTTAATGACATTTATAGAAGTTGCAAAACCAACTTTATTAGAAAGAGCTATTATTATGATGGCTCAGTTTATTTTTATTATAATGTACCTATTTATTTATATTGTATCACCTAAAACTGCACACAGAATTGTTGGTTATTTCGAAGAAGAGGCAGTAGTGAGCTATACAGACTATTTAAATGAATTAGAAACAGGAAAAATTCAAGATCAACCAGCACCAGAAATTGCAATTAATTATTGGAATCTTCCTTTACATGCTACTTTAAAAGATGTTGTAAGAGTTATAAGAGATGATGAAGCTGGTCATCGAGACGTTAATCATAGCTTTGCAGACATTCTTGAAAGAAGAAAAGAAACCCAAACAGATAAAACTGTTCCTCAAGAAAAAAAACTTAGTCAAGAATAAATATTAGAAAGGGTAATCAAATAATGGCAAATGAAATAAATATACTCTGGGCATCTATGTCTGGAACAGCAGAGGATGTTGCTAAAAACTTTGAGACTAAAGCATCAGATATGGGATTTCAAACTAATTTATTAGAACTTAATGATGTTTCAATGAATGATCTTGAGAAAATGCAAAATGTTGCAATTATTACTTCTACTACTGGTGTAGGAGATTTACCTACAAATGGAGATGATTTTTGGCTAGATTTAGAAAAAAGTGATAAAAATTTTTCAAAAGTAAATTATAGTGTGTGTGCACTAGGAGACAGATCTCATGAGATATTTTGTGGCGCAGGCAATAAGGTAAATAAAAAACTTATAGAATTAGGCGCTAATCAAATTATCGAGATTCAAGAATGTGATGGATCTGATGAAGGTTCAGATGAATGGGGAAATAAATTTTTAAATAAAATTAAATCATAAAACGAAAGGAAAAAAATGAAAAAAACAATTATAACACTAATACTTACATTAATGACAAGTTCTGCATTTGCTTATTCTTGTCCAGCGTTGTGGGCAGAATTAGATTATGAAATTAAAGCAGCGAAAGATGCAAATATGTCTGATGCTAAAATTAAAGCAATACAAAAATTAAGAGATCTAGGAAAAAAAGCACATGATGATGGTAATCATAAAAATTCCGAGGACTTGCTTAATATTGGACTAACACTTATCAAAGGATAAATTTACTTTTATACAAGTTGCGATATATTCTTTTTTGAATAAGATAATACCTAAATTATGTTAACTTACCTTTTGCCATTCTTGGTATTAATTTTAATAGTCGTATTTATTCACGAATATGGTCATTATTATTTTGCTAAAAAATATGGAGTTGGAGTAACTGATTTTTCTATTGGTTTTGGAAAAGAGATATTTGGCTGGAATGATAAATCTGGTACAAGATGGAAGATTTGTTGGATACCTTTAGGTGGATATGTCAAATTTTTTGGAGATAGGAATGTTTTTTCGCAAGCAGATCAAGAAGAACTACTAAAAAAATATAATAAAGAAGATCAAGCTAAATTATTTGTTACAAAACCATTATATCAACGTGCGTGGATTGTTTTTGGTGGCCCGTTAGCCAACTTTATCTTAGCAATATTAATTTTTCTTTTTATTTACATGTTTATTGGCAAAGATTTTACTCCAGCCGTAATAGATGAAGTACAAAAAGATAGCCCTGCTGAAATTGCTGGAATGAAGAAAAACGACATTATTTTAGAGATCGACAATAATAAGGTAGAAAGCATTTTAGACGTTTCGAAATTTATAGCTATGTCGACATCAGATTTTGTTGATTTTAAAATATCAAGATATGACAAAGAAATTTTATTAAAAGTAAAACCCAATATTGTAGAAAGTGAGGATAACCTAGGTAATAAATTAAAAAAACGAATGGTTGGAATAAAATTAAGTCCTTATAATAATGAGATAAACCATGTAAAATTAGGTCCATTTCAAGCTTTTATGCATTCAATGAATGAAGTTTACTTCGTCACAACTTCATCACTTAAATATTTAGGATCAATGTTTATTGGCAAAGGTGATACTTCTCAGCTAGGTGGGCCAATAAGAATTGCTAAAATATCGGGACAAGTTGCGGAATTTGGTATTATTCCATTTATTAGTATGATGGCCTATATCTCAATAAGCCTTGGTTTAATTAACCTATTTCCCATTCCAATGTTAGATGGAGGTCATTTAATGTTTTACGGATTTGAGAAAATCTTGGGACGTCCCTTAAGCCAAAAAACTCAAGAGGGTTTTTTTCGAATCGGAATGTTTTTGTTGCTTTCATTGATGTTTTTTGTGACATTTAATGACCTTCGAGATTTGGGCTTATTTTAAAGGGTTTTTTTGTTTAAAAAAACCAATAAAATCAAAGGTTTTCTATCACTATATATTGTATAAAATATTTTATCACACACTAAAAAAAAACTTGAAATATCAACGATTTTGTTAAGTATTAGTCTATTAAACCTGGAGCTAAAAAAATGAATAAAAAACAATTAGTCGCTAAATTAGCTGGTTCTTTAAACCAAAGTAAAGCTGATGCGGAGCGTACTTTTGATACCATAACAAACACTATATTGGATGCATTGAAGAATGATGATTCAGTAAAAATAGCCGGTTTTGGTACGTATAAAGTGGCTAAAAGAAAAGCAAGAATTGGAAGAAATCCAAGAACTGGAGAGCAAATCCAAATAGCTGCTTCTCAAAAGGTAAAATTTTTACCTGCCAAAGCGCTCAAAGAAGTTTTCAATAAGTAAACTTTTTTCAAACAGCCTTTATTAAGAAAAAACTTAATAAAGGCTGTTTCTATATGCAAATACTGCATACCTATTTTTGAGAACAATCAATAGTTTTTACTTTTTTAAAATTTATAAAAACCTTTTTTAATTAATGGAGGTTTGATGATAAAAATATTAAATAAGATTGTTATATTTTCAATAACATTTCTTTCTTTAACAGAGATAGCTTCGGCAGAAGCATTGTCTGCAGAGGGGCAATATATATTCAACTCACTAGCATTTTATATTGGTGGAGTTTTGGTAGCTTTTATGGCTGCAGGTTTTTGTATGTTAGAAAGTGGATTAGTGACCACAAAAAGTGTTTCAACAATTGGAGCTAAAAATATAGGAAAATTTGCTATATGTTCAATTATATTTTTTTTCTTTGGTTATAATCTGGCATATGGGATACCTGAAGGTGGTTATATAGGATCTTTTTCCTTGTGGTCTGATGGATCAGCAATAGACACCGGTTATTCTGATAGTTCCGATTTCTTTTTTCAGGTAATGTTTGTTTGCGCAACTGTATCTATTGTTTCAGGTGCAGTAGCTGAAAGAATAAAAATATGGCCTTTCTTTATATTTGCAGTCGCAATGTCTGGTTTTATATATCCAGTTTCAATGGGATGGCAATGGGGCGGCGGCTGGCTAGCTTCATCTGGCTTTTCAGATTTTGCTGGCTCTACTCTTGTACACGCTTGTGGAGGAGCAGCAGCATTAGCAGGTGTTATAGTTTTAGGTGCTCGAGAGGGTAGATTTGGTGCCAAAGGAGAAAAAAAATCTTTAGTTCCATTTGCAGCTTCAAGTATTCCTTTAGTCACTCTTGGTACTTTCTTATTGTGGTTTGGATGGTTTGGCTTCAATGGATTTAGTCAACTTGCGATGGGAACTTTTGATGATGTAAATGCTATTAGTAAAATTGCAGTTAATACACACTTAGCTGGTGCGGCAGGCACTGTAACAGCTGCAATTGTAACAAGACTACTAGGTGGAAAAACAGATATAGTTATGATGCTTAACGGAGCTCTAGCTGGTTTAGTTGCAATAACAGCAGAACCTTTAATGCCATCTCCTATACTTGCAATAGTTATTGGCTCAATAGGATCAATAATCATGTACTTTGGAACTAAATTTCTAGAACTTCAAAGATTAGATGATGTTGTTGGAGCAATTCCAGTTCACATGTTTGCTGGTATATTTGGAACACTAGCAGTTCCTATGAGTAATCCTGATACAAACTTTGGCACACAATTTTTGGGAGTAATTTCAGTTTGTGTATTTAGTTTTATTCTTTCTTATGTTGTATTTAAAGTTCTTAAGCAAACTATAGGCTTAAGAATAAGTAAGGAAGCTGAAAAACTTGGAACAGATAAAGCCGAGGTTGGTGTAATTGCTTACTCAATTAGAGATTAATTTCTCTCTCTAAAAATCTGGGGTTAAAATACCCCAGATTTTCTTAATTATTTTTGATAAATTCTAACACCTCTTTAGCGTGATCTTTTACTTTAACAGACCTCCACTCTTTAATAATTTTATTATTTTTGATTACAAAAGTACTTCTTATAACGCCCATAAACTCTTTTCCCATAAACTTCTTTTTTCCCCAAACTTTAAAAGCTTTTAAGGCTTCTTTTTTTTCGTCGGATAAAAGGTCAAATTTTACTTTATATTTTTCTTTGAACTTATCATGGCTTTTAATGTCATCTTTTGAAATACCAAATACAGCACAATCTAATTTTTTAAATTTAGACAATAAAGCATTAAAATCTTTTGTCTCTAATGTGCAGCCAGGTGTGTCATCTTTCGGATAAAAATATAAAACTGTAAATTTGTTTTTTATTTTTTTAAGTTCAAATGTTTCACCATTTGTTGATGGAATTTTAAAATTTGGCACTTTTTTTAAATTCATAATTTTTTATATTGTTAATTGTTTTTTGATTTTTTTAAGGTAAATAACTTATATGACAATAAAATCAGCACAAACTTTGGTCGCAGATGCCTTAAGGGAAATTAAAACTATTTCACCTTCAGAGGCTTTGCAAATGTCAAATGATGGCAAATGTAATCTAATTGATATTAGAGATGTAAGAGAACTTGAGAATTTAGGAAGAATTGAAAATTCTAATCATATTCCAAGAGGTATGTTGGAATTTTGGATGGATCCAGATAGCCCTTACTTTAAAGAGGGCAAGATAGATATGGACAAAGAAATGGTTCTTTTTTGCGCAGGAGGCTTAAGGTCAGCTCTTGCAACTAAGTCTTTAAAAGATATGGGTTTTAAAAATATTTGCCATATTGATGGAGGATTTGGAGCAATGAAGAATTCAGGATTTAAAGTTATTAAATAATTTAATCAATAAGACCTATTTTTTTTGCATAAAAAATCCTTATTATCCAATACATAATTAGTCCAACTGGACCAATAAAATAAGTTACTAAAAGAGGGACCAAGATTATATGCTTCGATATCAAAAATTTAAGACTATCTCTTACAATCCAGGCACCACAAAATAAGTTTACTGCCAAAAAATGGGTCCAAAATAAAATTAAAAAACTCTCATTCTCAAATAATGAACCAAGATCGAACAAACCTTTGTAAAGATTAAAGTTTTCTAAAAAATCGTAACCAGTAGAAAAATAATAAAATATTAAATAACAATACGTAGCCCCAAGTATTAAAAATGGAAATATTGAAGTAACTAATAAGCTACATATTTTTGATTGTGGAAAAAAAATTAATACAAACCAAAATGGCAAAACACCTATGTTCAACCATAAATAGATCATTTCTATCGTAAAAAATGCTGCTATTTGTTCTATCATAATTTTTTTGCATTATATTAGATGAATTAATGATTCCTATAAAAAATAAAAAAAAAACATTAGAGGTTACGGTAGAAGAAATGAGGAATTTTGCATTTAATTATATTGAAAAATTTGCTCCTTCTAAACAACAATTAAAAACATACTTACTTAAAAAATATCTAAAATCTAAAACTCCTATAAATAGAAGTAATGTCTCAAATTTAATAGATATAGTACTAGAAGATTTAGAAAAATCTAAATTCATAAACGACAAATTTTATTCAGAGTCTAAAGCAAAAAGTTTAATACAGAGAGGTTCTTCAATAAATAAAATTAGAAACTATTTAATTGGAAAAGGTGTAGGAGATAAATATATAAAAAATACAATTGATCAAATTCGCGAGAATAATGAAGATCAAGATTTTTTCTCTGCAATTAAAATATGTAAAAAAAAAAGAATTGGGCCCTCAAGACAGGAGGATAATAGACTTTTGTTTTATAAAAAAGATATGGGTGTATTGGCTAGATCAGGATTTGACTTTGAAGTTTCTAGAAGAGTGATGGATCTTGATAAAGATGAATATATAAAAATAATTAATCTTCTTTAATTTTCTTATTTTTTTCTTCTAGATAATATTGAATTTTATTTTTTATATAATTTTTAACAAACACAAAAACCAACAAACCAAATATTGAAACAGAAACAATTATAATTAAAATTATTCTTAATTGCTCACTCATTTACTAATATTTTAAATCTTCACTTCTTTTAAGAATAAGACTTGGATTTTTAAAATTTTCTTTTCCATACAATATTTCATTACCCTCAAAATCTGTAATTGTACCTCCGGCATTTTCAAGTAAAGCATGACCAGCAGCAATATCCCATTCACATGCCCTAGGTTCAGCGACGTATCCATCATACTCTCCTGCGGCTATTACACAAAATTTGTATGAACTTTTCATTCTCACAAACTCATTAACTCCTAAAAGATTATGTATTTTTTCAATTTCGGGCTTAATTTTATTTGAGTATGAAACTACTTTGATAAATTCTTTTTTGGTCTTTTTTGAACAATCTAACTTAATTTCTTTTCCATTTGTAAGTTCGTAAGCATAATTCTTACCATAGGTGTAAAACATTCTATTTTTTGCCGGTGCATTTATAAGTCCAGCAACAGGTTTTTTATTTATTATTAATCCTGCATTAATAGTAAATTCTTCTAAATCATTTATATAATCATATGTCCCATCTATTGGATCAACAAGCCAGAAATTTTGTAAATTACTTGAAGATTTGTTATGTGATGTTTCTTCAGATACAATTGGAATATTGGGTGTAAGTTCTAAAAGTTTTTGAGTAACAATTTTATTTACTTCCAAATCACCATTACTAACCGGAGTATTATCTGATTTAATTTCTTTGGTTAATCCTTCTTCTCTAAGCTCAAGAGATACTTTACCGGCATATAAAAAGGTATCTATTAAATTTATGATTACGTCTTTAATATTTATATCATTCATTATTGTAAATTTTTTCTAATTCAATATTTTTACAATTTATTACTTTTTTACCTACGTTTTCAAAATTTACAGTCACTTTTTCTTTTATTATGGATTGAACTTGCCCAATACCCCAGTTTTTATTACTTGGATTTATTACTTTGTCACCTGGCTCAAAATCTAAAATCATTTAACTTAACTTATATTAGAATTAAGTATAAATACCACAAAATGAATAATGAAATTAATTCAATTGGCTTAAAAAAAAAACCGTCTGATACAACTGTAGTTGTTGCAATGTCAGGTGGCGTCGACTCTTCTACTGTCGCAGGTATGATGAAAAAAGAAGGTTATAAAGTTATAGGTATTACTCTTAAATTATATGATGACGGTAAAGAGACTGTTAATTCAAAACAATGTTGTTCAGGCCAAGATATAATGGATGCAAAAAGAGTAGCGCATAAATTAGATATTGAACATAAAATTTTGTACTATCAGAACAAATTTAAACAAGGAGTTATTGATAATTTTGTAGATAGCTATCTTAAAGGAGAAACACCTATTCCATGTGTTCAATGCAATCAAACAGTAAAATTTAGAGATTTGTTTGAAGTATCAAAAGAATTAAAAGCTGATGCTATGATAACAGGTCATTATGTAAAAAGTGTGACCGAGAATGAATCTACAAATATGTATAGAGCAATTGATGAAAATCGAGACCAGAGTTATTTTTTATTTAATACAACTAGGCAACAATTAAACTATTTAAGGTTTCCTTTAGGGGGAATGCTAAAAGATACCACAAGAGAAATTGCAAAAAAACTTGAACTTAATGTGGCAGATAAACCTGATAGTCAGGATATTTGCTTTGTTCCAAATGGAGACTATGCATCTGTGATACAAAAATTTCGACCAGATTCATTTCAAAAAGGAAATATAAAAAATTTAGATGGAGACGTGGTAGGTGTTCATGATGGTATTATAAATTTTACAATTGGTCAAAGAAGAGGAATAAAGGTTTCTGATAAAGAAGCTTTATATGTTATTCAAATAGACTCAAATAAAAATGAAATAATTGTAGGTCCTAAAAAAAAACTTGGAAAAACAACTCTAAAACTGAGAGATATAAATTTATTATGTGAGGAAAATGAATTAAACGATAAATTATTTGTAAAAGTAAGATCTACAGGAAGTCTATTGGAGGCTAAAGTAATTTTAAATAAAAACAATCAAGCAGAAGTAAAATTAGTTAATCCAGAGAATGGCATTTCACCTGGACAAGCCTGTGTTTTTTATAGACATGATAATTATGGTGAAAAAGTTTTAGGTGGAGGTTGGATAGTTTGATGGACTTTGATTGATAAAAAAACTAAAAAAAAATATAATTGAATAAGTAAAAAATAGTTCCAAGAGATAATATTTTTTATACCTGGATAATTTTCAATATTCATCAATAAAATTGGCAAAAGCATTAATCCAAAGATAATAATTAATGAGGAAAAATAATATTTAATTTTCAACATTTTTATATAAAAATTTTTTCTAAGCAGGTTTGAATTTTTAAACATCAATCTACTCTCAAAATGTTGGCATAATATTACTGATATTATATAAAGATAGATACCTATCTTTTTAAAAAAAGTATAAAAGTTATTTTCTCCTAAAAATGTGACGTAAAGAGACAAAGAGATAACAGAAAATATTGCTATGCGATATGTGTGTTTACTTCTAATTTTATACTCTTTAAGAATTTTAAATAACTGGATCCAATAAAAAAATAAAAAAATACAAAATAAATACATCAATGGTTTAAAAAAATATTTTACTGGTTCATATCTTCCAACTCTAGATATAGATGTGCATCCTTCAAGATTAGGAATACAAGAAACCACTAAATTAAACTTTATTGATAAAATGTATGAAGAGATTACTGTAATGATTGGTAGAGAAAAGCATACTAATGACAATGCTTTAAACTGCTTGGACATTATTAGTCTAAAGTATTTATTTTTTCTTATTTTTTTTTCTTGCTCGTCTTTTTTTAGAGCCCATTTTTCTTCGACCCCTATGTTTTTTTGGATATCCCATAACTTCCTTAGTTCTACTATTTTATTGACTTATTTGGTTGATATAGCATTGTCCTTAAAATAATCAAATTTATTTATGAGCAATTCATTTAAAACATTTTTAAAGCATACAGCAAAAGATTTTCATAATCAGTCAGTTAATCCACCAGTTGTTAGAGCATCAACAATAATCTTTAAGTCAATGCAGGATATTAGAAAAACTCAGTCTAAATTTAGAAAAAATCCAATTGGAGGACATTTTGATTATGGAAGACAGGGAACTTCAACAACTTACATCTTACAAAAAATATTAAATAAACTAGAGGAAAGTTATCATGTTTTTTTAACACCTACAGGTTTTGGGGCTATTTTTCTTGCAATTTTTAGCCTTGTAAGACCCGGTGACGAAATTTTGGTTGCAGATCCATCTTACAAACCAACTAGGAGATTAACTCAAGATTTTTTAAAAGATTTTAATATTAAAACAATTTTCTATAATCCAAGTGATTTAAATACCCTCCGAAAAAATATATCAAAAAATACAAAACTTATATTTGTAGAAAATCCAGGAAGCAATACTTTTGACTTTCAAGATTTGTCTAAAATAATTCAAATTGCAAAAAAACATAAAATCTATACCGCAATAGATAATACTTGGGGAACACCATATTATCTAAAACCAATAAAATTAGGTTTTGATATGTCCATTGTTTCAGCAACTAAATATTATTCAGGTCATTCTGATGTAATGGGAGGATCTTTAGCAGTAAATAAAAGAGTTTTTAGAAAAGTTCAATTAGCAGATAATATTACAGGATTACGTTTAGGACCAGACGATGCTTATTTAATAACAAGAGGATTGAGAACTTTAGATGTAAGATTAGACAAACACCAAGATAATGCAAAAAAAGTTGCTGCATTTTTATCTAAAAATAAAAAAATTAAATTACTCTATCCGTTTAAGAAAAATTCTCAAAATTATCAAATGTGGAAAAAATACTATTCAGGATCATCTGGATTAATGGGTTTAAAAATAAAATCAAAAAATAAAAAATCAGTGACAAAATTTGTTAACTCTTTAAAGCTTTTTGGTTATGGTTATAGCTGGGGTGGATTTGAAAGTTTAGCTTTACATCAAGATAAGTTAGAAATTGGTAATAGAAATTACCTTAAATTAGCAAAAGACGAACACTTGGTAAGATTACACATAGGATTAGAAGATCCAAAAGATATAATTAATGACATTAAACAGGCACTCAAACATCTTAAATGAAATCTGAAAAATTTTTTCATTCAAGTAGTGCCTTGATTACCTTAATAGCAGCATGTTTTGTAGTTTTAATATCTTTGGGTGTAAGACAGACTTTTGGATTATTTTTTATCGATTTTAATGAAAGTTTAAATATTAGTAATACAGCTTTTGGTTTTGCAATTGGAACTCAAATGTTAATGTGGGGCTTAACTGGTCCTATTTTTGGTGCTGTTGCAGATCGATATGGAGGACACATAGCGATCATTTCTGCATTTATATTTTATACATTTGGTATTTATTTTTTGTATTCTGGACCAAACACTGGGATATTTTTTCAAATTCATTTAGGATTATTAATAGGAATTGGATTAGGAGGAACGGCTATAAGTATTCCAATGTCAATTGTGGGCAAACACTTCCCACTTTCAAATAGAACAATAGCTATGAGTATTGTAACCGCAGTAGGTTCATTTGGATATTTTATCTCTCCAATATTTACAAATTACTCACTTATTGAGTATGGTTGGAATTATACTTTATTTTTATTTGGGTTATTTTTAATTAGCGGATTAGTTGCAGCTTTTTTTGTGAGATCTCCAAAAGATAATGAAATTATTGAAAACCAATCTGACCAATCTTTTAAAGATGCACTAAGCGAAGCCTTTAAATCAAAGAGCTATATTTTGCTTGTGTTAGGATTTTTTGTTTGTGGATTTCATATTACATTAGTCGGAACACATGTTCCAAAATATGTAATTGATAGAGGTTTAGAGGACTGGACTGCAGCAGCAATTTTATCCTTGATCGGTTTATTTAATATTTTTGGTTCATTATTAAGTGGCTACCTTTCTACGAAAATAAGCAAGAAAGTTCTTTTAAGTGCGATTTATCTATTAAGAGGTTTTTCAATAGTATTTTTTATATTTACTCCACCAAGTGTTCTTTCTGCATTTATATTTGGTGCAAGTTTTGGTTTTTTATGGTTATCAACCGTACCTGCAACTAGTGGCATTGTTGCTCACTTATTTGGTACTAAATATTTAGGTCTTCTTTATGGAATTGTATTTTTAAGCCATCAAATTGGTTCATTCTTTGGAGCATATTTAGGAGGATTATTCCATGACTTATACGGATCATATGATTACGCATGGTATTTAGCAATTTTACTCTCTATATTTGCAGCAATAATACATTTACCAATTATAGAAAAACCAGTTGAGAGATTACAAAAAATATAAACTAAAATTTAATCCTTATTTAGATAAACTTTATAATTCAAATAAAAGTTTGATTATCTATAAAGTTTCAAATGGTTATAATATTTATACAGATTTTTCAAAAAAAATAATTTTAAATAACAATAATATAAATAATTTTTTTAATTTTTTTAATAATAAAAAATATAAAAAAGAAACCGATGTTCTCATTGGCTTTTTTGGGTACGAAATACTATGTAATTTAATTGGATTAAAAATTAAAAATCAAAAAAAAATAAATTTTTATAAAGGTATATTTTACAAACCAGAAACAATAATAAAAATAAGAGATAAAATCAGTATTACTTCAAATATTAAAAAACATAAATTTAAAGATCAATTCAACTCAACTAAAATTCTATCGCCATTTAAAACCAATATAAATTTTGAAAAATATAAAAAAATATTTGATTTATTTTCAAAGAAAATAAGAAAAGGAGAAACATATCAAATAAAAATTTGCACAAAATATAAAAATAAATCTCAAATTAATCCTTTAAATTTCTTTTGGAAATTAATGAAAGTAAACGCCGCTCCTGAATCTTTTATGATAAGAGATAAAAACTATTCTATAATTAGTTGCTCACCAGAAACTTTAATTGAAAAAAGAGGGAACAGCATAATTACCAAACCTATAGCAGGTACCTTAAAAAAAAATAAAAAAACTTCAATAAAATCTGCATATAAATATTTCAAAAATAACATTAAGGAAACTAAAGAACATAATATGATTGTAGATATGGAGAGAAATGATCTATCGCGAATATGTAAGCCTGGTTCAGTAAATATTCAAAAAGAAAAGTATGTAGAGGAATATAAGCACCTTTATCATTACGTTACCAGTATTGTAGGAAAAATTAATAAAAATATTAAAATTAAAGATATTATTAAATCAATGATGCCAGGGGGTTCTGTAATCGGCTGTCCAAAAATTAAAACACTTCAATTACTAAATGAACAAGAAAATGAAGAAAGGAATATTTTTACAGGGAGTTTTGGATATATTAAATTCAATAAAGACATGAGATTTAATTTAATAATTAGATCTATATTAAATTATAAAAATTATTCAGAGATTTCAGCAGCATCTGGTGTTGTTTTAGATAGTCAGGCAAAAAAAGAATTTAATGAAAATTACATAAAAGCAAAATCTTTATTAGAACTATTTAAATGATTTATATTATCGATCACGAAGATTCTTTTACATGGAATGTTGTTCACCAATTTTCTGCTTTTGATAAAGTTTATTGTTCTAACTATTTTGAAATTGATGCAAAAAAATTAAATAAAGCAAATACTATTGTATTTTCACCAGGACCAGGATCTCCATCTGATTATCCACTGACCTCAAAAATTTATAAGAGATATAAAGGAAAAAAAAAAATTATTGGTATATGTTTAGGTTTTCAGCAAATTTTATATAGTGAAAATGCAAAAATTATAAAACAAAACAAGATTTATCATGGATATCAGTCTGAAGTAAAAGTTGTTTCCAAAGGATCAATTTTTAGCAAATATAAGAAATTTAAAGTTGGACGTTATCATTCTTTAAAATTAAAAGAGCCTTTTAAATCAAAAAACTTTCGTATTACAATGAGATCAAAAGAATCTAATGTTGCTATGGCTTTTGAAAATCAAAAAGATGATATATATGGATTTCAATTTCATCCAGAATCTTTTTTAACAACAAATGGTAAAATACTTATTAAAAAAATCTTACAATCGCAAAGATCTTAAAGAAATAGAATTCAAAGATCTATGGAATGCTCATGGTGTTTTTACAACAATGTGGATTTACGGCAAACCTCAAAAAATTCTATTTTTTAAAGAGCATATTACAAATCTTATTAAGTCTACTAAAACTTATAAAATTTATGACAAAAATTTAAAAGCAAATATATTAAAAGTGATCAAATCTAATTTAAATAAACAAAAAAAATATAATCATCTGTTAAGGATTGCTGTAACTAAAAATTTAATATCAATTTCATTAAGAGATAAATTAAAAATAAAAAAAAATCTTGATCTAAAATTAATTAATTATAACAGAACTAATCCTGAGCATAAAAATCTTAAATATAAATTTATCTTAAAAAATTTATCAAAAATAGATAATACAAAAGCTGATATTGCACTTTGCTCAAAAGGAAAAATCCTTGAGACAGGAACTTCAAATATTATTTTTATTAAAAATAATAAATATTTTTCGCCGATAAATAGATTTTACAAAGGAGTAAACCTTAAGTTTTTTGACAAGCATTTTAAAATAAATAAAACCGATATTTATATAGATCGTTTAAGTCAGTATGAGGAAATTCTTTTGATTGGATCTGGTAAGGGTGTGTCTACTGTTAGATCCATAAATGAAAAAAATTGGAAGAGAAAAAATTATCAATCATTCAAAAACTTTATTAAGAAATATAAAACAAAAATAATGAAACAAAAAATTTTAAGCAATTATTTATGAGAGATCCAAATAATCCATGTATTTTTTGTTTTCCAAAAAAGAAAGAATTTCTTTTTGAAAATGATCTGGCATATGCAACTAAAGATACTTATCCTGTTTCAAAATTTCACTCACTTATTATTCCTAAAAGATGCGTAAAGAGTTATTTCGATCTAACATTAAAAGAAATTTTAGCATGTAATAAACTGATTAAAAAATTAAAAAAAAATATTGAAAAAAAAGATAAATCCGTAAGAGGATTTAATGTTGGCACTAATTCAGGTAAGGCAGCTGGACAATCAATCAATCACTGTCATATACATCTGATTCCAAGACGGTCTAATGATGTAAAAAATCCTCAAGGAGGAGTAAGGGCCGTAATCTCATCAAAACAGCATTATGTAAGAAAAAAGTAAACTTTATTAACATTTTTTTCTTTAGATGGGATTATTAGTCAGTTGAACTAATATTTTTTATAGATTAAGTACTATTTTTAATATTATATATTTAGCGGAGATAATAATATGTTCACAACCAATCCATTTGCTGTTCTGTCTTCAACAGTTCCCTCTATTGCCTTGCAAGCATTTGTAGTAGTGATGTTAGCTTTAGTAATAATTGGAACTATGATGGATATAGTTCATAAAAAGAACGTCAAATATTTTTTTAATAATGCTAAAAAAGCAAAAAAATCTGCTAGCAAAGAATTAAGTTTAGGAGAAAAAACTGCAATAATTTCAAAAACAGTTGTTCATGATATTGGAACAACATCTGAATTAGGTTTAGGCAAAAGAAGAGTAGCACATGTATTAGGAATGTATGGCACAATTTTATTCTGGATTGGATCAGGGGTTATGATATTTGGGTATTCTTCTCCAACTGCAGTCACTCCATCAATATGGCCAATTATTTGGCATGTTGGTGCGATTTTAACCTGCATTGGAGCATACTGGTTTTGGTTTTTTTTAAGAGTAGATGTTTCTGCTGAAGCACACTCAGTATTTAGAATTATTAAAGCAGACTTATTTGTTTTAGCTTTAGTACTTTCATCTACATTTGGTCTGGCATGGTCATATTTTCAATATTCTGGGTCAACAGGCTTGAGTGTTTTATTTTTAATTTTATTTGCAGTAGCTAACATTGTTTTATTTGGGGGAGTATATTGGTCGAAATTTGCTCATATGTTTTATAAACCTGGTGCAGCAATTCAAAAAAATTTAGCTGAAGCAGATGGTTCAAGGGATAATTTACCCCCACCAGCTGATGAACCAGAGCAATTTGGACTTGGAATAAAACGTGAGGCACCAAAACACTATTAATATGATTGATAAAATTTTTAAGAAAGGTAAAAAATAGATATGTCAACTTTTGTATACATGACTAGATGTGATGGCTGTGGACATTGTGTAGATATTTGTCCTTCGGATATAATGCACATAGATGAAACAATCAGAAGAGCAAAAAATATTGAACCAAATTTTTGTTGGGAATGCTATTCTTGCGTCAAAGCATGCCCAAATCATGCAATAGATGTAAGAGGATATGCAGACTTTGCACCTATGGGTCACAGTGTTAGAGTGAGAAGAGAAGAAGAAAAAGGAACAATCTCTTGGAGAATTAAATTTAGAAATGGTACCGAGAAAAATTTTGTTTCACCAATTACTACAAAACCATGGGGAAAATTTATACCAAAGTTAGCAGAGGAAGATACACCTAACCAAGGTGAGATAAATTCACAAATTTTATATAATGAACCTCATGGCTTAAATACAAATAAAGAACTCCCAACTTTAGATAAAAGTTCATTTAAGCAAGGAGTTTATTATTAGTGGCAAATCCTAAAACCATAATAGAAGAGTGTGACGTACTAGTTGTTGGTGGAGGAATGGCCGGAACAGGTGCCACTTTTGAAGCAAGACACTGGGGTAGAGATTTAAAAATCATTTGCGTAGAAAAAGCAAACATAGATAGAAGTGGAGCAGTAGCACAAGGGCTTTACGCCATTAACTGTTACATGGGAATGCAATGGGGTGAAAATATGCCCGAAGACCATGTAAGATATGCACGAAATGATTTGATGGGATTAGTCAGAGAAGATTTAGGCTACGATATGGCTCGTCATGTAGATTCGACTGTTCATATGTTTGATGAGTGGGGACTTCCAATGATGAAGAATAAAGAGACTGGAAGATATCAAAGAGAAGGTAAATGGCAAATAATGATCCATGGTGAAAGTTACAAACCAATAGTAGCTGAAGCTGCAAAAAAATCTGCTGACAAAATTTATAACAGGATAATGATAACTCATTTATTAACTGATGAAAAAAATCCAAATAGAATAGCAGGTGCTGTAGGATTTAATGTTAGAACAGGAAATTTTCATGTATTTAAGTCAAAAACGGTAGTAGTTGCTGCTGGTGGAGCTTCGCATATCTTTAAACCTAGAGCAGTAGGTGAAGGCATGGGAAGAACTTGGTACGCTCCTTGGAGTAATGGATCTGCATATGCATTACCAATCCAAGCTGGTGCTAAAATGACTCAAATGGAAAACAGAATTGTTTTATGTAGGTTTAAAGATGGATATGGTCCTGTTGGAGCATATTTTTTACATTTAAAAACATACACTCAAAATGCCAATGGAGAGAATTACGAAAAGAAATGGTACGATGCTACTAAAAAACTTGTTGGAGAATATATAGATCATCATCCAACTCCAACATGTTTAAGAAATCATGCGTTTATCCAAGAAACAGCTGCAGGTGGAGGACCAATTCACATGGTTACAAAAGAGGCATTTCAAGATCCTCATCTAGAGACGGTTGGATGGGAAAATTTCCTTGGAATGACTGTAGGTCAAGCTGTTGTTTGGGCATCACAAAATATTGATCCAAAATATACTAATCCAGAACTAACAACATCAGAACCATATGTGATGGGATCTCACGCAACATGCTCAGGAGCATGGGTTAGTGGACCAGAGGATATCGCGCCAGATGAGTATTTCTGGGGATATAATAGAATGATGACTATCGAAGGTTTATTTGGAGCAGGTGATGCTGTAGGTGGCAGTGCTCATAAATTTTCATCAGGATCATTTACTGAAGGAAGATTAGCCTCAAAAGCTGCTGTAAAATATATCGAGGACAAAAAAGCAGATAATATTGAGGTTTCTGATCAACAACTTGAAAAATTAAAGCAAACAATATTTAAACCCCTTGAAAATTATACCGTCGGAAGAAATGAAATTACTGGTGGAACAGTTTCACCTAGTTATATACTTCCTATTCAAGGTCTACAGAGACTTCAAAAGATTATGGATGAATATTGCGGAGGTTTGACAAATAATTACATGACTAATGATAATCTTCTTAAAAAAGGTATAGAACAATTAGAAATTTTAGAAGAGGACTTAGAAAATGTTGGAGCAGAGGATTATCACCAACTAATGCGAGCTTGGGAGCTTAAACACAGAGCTGTGACCTCTCAATGTGTCACTCATCATACTCTGTTTAGAGAGGAAACACGTTGGCCTGGATATTATTACAGAGGTGATCATATGAAGCTTGATGATGAAAATTGGCATTGTTTAACCGTTTCTAGAAGAGACCCAGAGACAGGAAAGTTTGAAATGGAGAAGAAGCCAGTTTATCATATAGTTGATGATAAAGAGAAAAAACAAGCATCTTAATAAAAAATCCTAACAATGAGCATTGTCGATAAATCTGATACCGAAATTATAAGTATTGCCGATCCTATTTGGCAAAACCTTGTTAAATCCTCTAATATTAAAGATTATGGTGGTTTTACACGGGATTTGTCTTCACAAATGCTTTACGGAGCAAACGAAGTTGAGTTAGGCAAACAATGGTCAACTAATAAACTTTTGTCATCATTATCTGAGGGATGTGAGGCTATTGGATGTCTTAGAAGAGGTAAGTACGTTACCATAGTCTACAAACAGACAAGCACCGAAGTATCAGGAGATTTTTTAGGTAGACTGGTCCTTGGAGACGAGGGGAATGAAGTCAAAGTATTTGGAGCAACAATTTTTTAATTATCACAAATATTTCTTGCAAAGTATTAATCTTGTGATATTTGGCGGATGTGGCCAAGTTATTTATAAAAAATAAAAAAAAAATTAAATCAGCCACACTCAATTATTTAATTAATCACTCAAAGTCATTTGTATTTTTTTGGTTTAGGTATATATTGGACGCTAATTGTTATAACTACGTTTTTAGGGTCTTAATCATAAGCAATTAGTTGACTTTATTTCATTAGAGGAATATCAAAAAGCATGGAGTATTTTCTTCCAATTGCTCAGGTAGAAATAAACTTACTGTTTATATTCGGATTAAGTCTATCAGTTGGAATTTTATCAGGATTATTTGGCGTAGGTGGAGGTTTTTTAATGACACCATTCTTAATATTTCTAGGCATTCCCCCTGCTTACGCAGTTCCTAATGAAGCGAGCAATATTTTAGGAACATCTGTTTCAGGATCTACAACACATTACTTAAAAGGCACTCTAGATTATAAAATGGGTTTAATGATTGTTGTTGGTGGAACAATTGGAACATTGCTTGGAATTTTAACTTTTTCTTATTTTAAAGATATTGGAAAAATTAATATAGTGATATCACTCGCGTACATGTACATTTTAGCAATACTTGGAACATTAATGTTAATTCAAGGTGTATCTGAAATTGATAAGGCAAGAAAAAAAATTCAAGTAAAAAAGAAATTACATACACACTATTGGATACATGGTCTTCCTTTAAGGATGCGATTTAAAAAATCGAAATTATATGAAAGTGCATTTACACCAATTATTATTGGATTGGTTGTTGGTTTTATTGCTGCAATTATGGGTGTAGGAGGTGCATTTATTTTAGTTCCTGCCATGATTTATATTATTGGAATGCCAACAAAATTAATCCCAGGAACATCTTTATTTGTAACTATATTTGTTAGTGCAATTGTTACTGTTTTACATGCATTTAATTATGGAACAATTGATTTAGTTTTAGTGTTTGTGCTTATTTTAGGATCAATTATCGGAGTACAACTAGGTCAAAAGTTTGGAGAAAAAGTTGACAGCTCAGAATTTAAAACGATTTTAGCAATTCTTCTTTTACTCGTAGGAATTGCAATTGCTTACGATACATTTATTAAAGATGAAAAAATAGTTGAAACAGTAATTAATGGATCAACAAGTCTTGGAAAAATTGGAGAATTTATTTTAAATTATTCAAAAGATTTACCAGTATTTTATGGTCTGACTTCAGTAATATTAGCTGTAGGTTTAGGTATCGGGGCTGCAATTATCAGAAACTACTTTTCAAAATGGAATTCTTCGAGAGAGGCAAAGCTTAAGTCATCTTAATTGAAAAAATTAAAATAAGTATTTAGTATATGAATACTTATTATACAAACAATACCAACTGTAACAGCTGAGATAAATCCAACAACAAATGGTTTATAACCCATATCACGTAACTCAGATAAATTTATCGATAAACCAACGGCAGCCATCGCCATTGTAAGAAATGTTGTTGCAAGAATTTGAATTACCTCAATAAAGAATATCCATTGTTTTGTGCTATCTCCATTATTATAAAAAACTTGATCACCAATATTTCTTAAAAAAATCATACCTATAAAACCAATTACAAAAATTGGAAAAATACCAGATAAAGAATATTTAGATCCATGATTTTGTCCTCTATTATATAACAAAGCAAACAAAGGTATTAATATTACTAAAAAAGTATTCCTTATAAGTTTCGTAACTGTTGCAACATCCAGTGTTTCTGGGCTATTAAATTGTTGATCATATATCAATCCAGCTGCTGCTACTTGAGACGTTTCATGAATAGATGTTCCTAAAAAAAGACCAGTTAAAATCGGATCATTTTCAAAATAATAGTTTGCAAAATATGGATATAAAAGCATCGCAATAATTCCAAAAAGAGTAATATTTGCAATTGCGTAAGCAACTTCTGTCTTTCTAGCTTGAACTACAGGAGCGGTAGCAACAATTGCTGTAGCGCCACACACGCTAGTTCCTATTGCAATTAGATAAGACATTTTTGAAGAAATTTTCAGTCTATTGGCAATTAATTTAACTAAAATTAGAACTGAAGCGATACAAATTAAAATAATTGGAATTGCAATAGATCCAAATCTTATTAATTCCTCAAAACTTAATCTTATTCCTAAAAATATTATTCCAAGTTTTAATATATACGATTGTGTAAAGTCTAATCCAACCATAAAACCTGGTCTTGGTGTAAATGCGTTTCCTAAAAAAATTCCTAAAAGTATTGCTATTAAAACTGTAGAGATCGGGCTTTTTTCGGTGCCAAAAATTTCAATTCCAATTAAATTATTTATTCCTTGAGAGAATAAACAAAATATTAGCGCTAAGATTACACCTGGAGCTAAAACTTTAATTTTTTCAATTAACATTTGTGTGGTTATTAAGCGCTACGATAGAGCTTTGTCATAACAAACTCTTTATGTCCTAACGCTTCCGCACAAGTTAGCCTTCCGTTTGCAACTCTTATAGTTGCTTTAATTAATTCATCTCCCGCTTGATCTAAATTCATTTCTCTTGAAAGTATTTTTGATACATCCACATCAATATGTTCGCTCATTGTTTTTGCTGTTAATGGATTAGCAGTTAGCTTAATAACAGGTTCAATTGGATTTCCAATAATATTCCCTTGTCCTGTTGGAAATAAATGAATATTAAACCCACCTGCTGCTTGCAAAGTTACACATTCAGCGGCAGCTGATGAAGTATCCATAAAATATAAACCAGGTCCCTTAGTGGGCTCTTCAGCAGGTTCCAAAACATCTATAAATTGTCTTGAACCAATTTTTTGAAAATTACCAAATGCTTTTTCCTCAATAGTCGTGAGACCACCAGCAATGTTTCCAGCAGTAGGTTGACTTTCAGACAAATCATCCGTTGCTTCTTTTAAAATAAAATCATTGTACGCATTCCAAGTTTTTTTAAACTTTTCTTGTGCCTCTGGAGTTTTTCCTCTTTTTTCACAGACAGTTTCAGCTCCGGTTAGTTCTGAAGTTTCCCCAAAACACAAATGAACACCTAGAGGCTCTAATTTATCCATTAAATTTCCAACCGTAGGGTTTGATGCAAGTCCAGATGTTGTATCTGACTCACCACATTTTACAGAAATCCATAAATCACTTATTGGTCTTTCCTCTCTCTGTTTTTCAGATGCCCAGATTGAAAATTCTTGAGCTTTTTTTGAGACTTTCGCAATTGTATCAATATCTCCAACACCTTCAATACTAAAACCTTCCACTGGTTTTCCAGTTACTGCAATTGCATCTACAATTCTTTTAGTCCATTTAGGTTCAATACCAATAACTATCACTGCTGCAACATTTGGATTTCTACCTGTCCCAATCATTGTTCTAAAATGTAATTCTAAATCAGCACCAAATTGCAATCTTCCATAAGAATGAGGTAATGCGATTGTACCTTTAATATTATTTGCAACTGCTTCTGCACAAGCGTTTGAAATATCATCTACAGGAAGTATTATCACATGGTTTCTTGTTCCAGATCTACCGTCTTCTCTTTTATAACCTAAAAATGTTTTTGGAATTTCCATCCTACCACTTCTTTGTTTTTACATTATGAACATGAACGTGCTCACCTTTTTTAATCGATTTAACTACTTTACCAATATCGTGTCCATATTTTAAAATTGTATCACCCTCTTTTAAGTCAATCATTGCTATTTTATGACCTAGTGGAATTTCATCCTTTGATTGAATTTGAACAGATTTATCGTTCTCCATAACCCAACAATTACAATCTTGGCTTGGAGTAATTTTTTCTATGACAACCACGCCTACATTGTCTTTTTCGTCATGAATTATTATATCTGTGTTTGCCATTGTGACGATTTCTTTGTTTGAAATTTGCAACAACTTATATATTAATCGTGCTCTTTAACAATTAAAAAAAAAGAAACTAGGACATCATTATTATGACTAAAATGACAACCGAAGAAGCTTTTGTAAAAGTTCTTCAGATGCATGGTATAGAACATGCTTTTGGAATCATTGGATCTGCATTCATGCCAATTTCAGATATTTTTCCTTCAGCAGGAATTACTTTCTGGGATGTAGCACACGAAACAAATGGGGGATTGATTGCAGATGGATACACAAGAGCTACAGGAAAAATGTCAATGGTCATTGCACAAAACGGACCAGGAATAACAGGTTTAGTTACACCGATTAAAACTGCTTATTGGAATCACACACCTTTACTTTTAGTAACACCACAAGCTGCAAACAAAACCATGGGACAAGGTGGATTTCAAGAAGTCGAACAGATGAATTTATTCAAAGACATGGTATGTTACCAAGAAGAGGTTAGAGATCCATCTAGAATGGCTGAAGTTTTAAATAGAGTTATTGAAAAAGCATTCAGAGGATCAGCCCCTGCACAAATAAATGTACCAAGAGATTACTGGACACAAGTAATTGATATTGAATTACCTCCAATTGTAAGATTTGAAAGACAGGGTGGAGGAAAGGATGCAATTGATAGAGCAGCAAAATTATTATCAGATGCAAAATTTCCAGTAATATTATCAGGAGCAGGTGTAGTAATTGGTGGAGCTATAGAAGATTGTAAAAAATTAGCTGAAAAATTAGATGCCCCCGTTTGTAATGGATATCAACATAATGATAGTTTTCCAGGAAGCCATCCTTTAGCAGTTGGACCACTAGGTTATAATGGATCTAAAGCGGCAATGGAATTAATCTCTAAAGCTGATGTAGTTTTAGCATTAGGCACAAGACTAAATCCATTTTCAACTCTTCCAGGTTATGGAATAGATTATTGGCCAAAAGATGCAACTATAATTCAAGTAGACATGAACCCAGATAGAATTGGATTAACAAAAAAAGTTACAGTTGGAATTTGTGGAGATGCAAAACTAGTTTCACAACAAATTTTACAAAAACTTTCATCAAACGCTGGCGATAATAATAGGGACGAAAGAAAAAATTTAATACATAAAACAAAATCAGCATGGCTACAAACTCTTACTAGCCTAGATCACGAGGATGATGATCCAGGAACGGTTTGGAATAAAGAGGCAAGAGAAAGAGATTCAGATCGAATGTCTCCTCGACAAGCATGGAGAGCAATCCAAGTCGGAATGCCAGATGATGTAATTATTTCAAGTGATATAGGAAATAATTGTGCAATTGGGAACGCTTATCCAACTTTTGAAAAAGGAAGAAAATATTTAGCACCTGGTTTATTTGGGCCTTGTGGATATGGTTTTCCGTCAATTTTAGGAGCAAAAATTGGATGTCCTGATACACCAGTAATTGGTTTTGCAGGCGATGGTGCATTTGGAATATCTATGAACGAGATGAGTTCATGCGCAAGAAAAGAATGGCCAGCAATTACAATGGTAATTTTTAGAAATTATCAGTGGGGTGCAGAAAAAAGAAATTCAATATTATGGTTCGATGATAATTTTGTTGGAACAGAACTTGATCCAGAATTAAGTTATGCAAAGGTAGCAACTGCTTGTGGTTTAAAGGGGGTTACTGTTAAAACAATGGAAGAAACTACAGCAGCAATTAAACAATCTTGTGAAGATCAAAAACAAGGAATTACAACATTTATCGAAGTTATCTTAAATCAAGAATTAGGTGAGCCGTTTAGAAGAGATGCAATGAAAAAACCTGTTCGTGTAGCTGGAATTAAAAAAGAGGATATGAAACCTCAAAAATCACTCTCAAATTAATTAAACAAATTTTATAATCTTAAATTTTGAGACTGATTAATGACAATAGCTGTGTTTGGATAAATCAACTTCAAACTAGGAATAACACTAAAACATTATCAGAAAATTTAGTTTGTGATTATCTTATAGTTGGAGCTGGATATACTGGTTTATCTGCAGCTAGGAAACTTTCTGAAATTAAAAAAACATCAAAAATTATAGTTGTAGATGCACAATTGGCAGGCGAAGGTGGTAGTGGAAGAAACTCTGGTTATTTAGTGGATACAACATTGAATGATGGATTTACGTCAAATAAAGATATTTATAATTATAAAATTAAAACAAAAATTTACGATTTAGGTATTAAAACTGTCAAAAAGTATATTAAAGAATTCCAAGTAGATTGTGATTGGAATGAATGCGGTAAATATTTTGCATCCTCAAATCTAAAAGATGAAAATAAAGCAATATTATTTAGCAAACTTCTAAATGAACTGGGTTTTCTAAATGAAGTATTAGATAAATCAAAACTTAAAAATAGATTGGGAACTTCTTTTTACAAAATTGGAGTTTATACAAAAGGCGGAATACTTTTAAATCCTGCAAAATTAGCAAGGTCGATGATTGGTACTTTACCAGATAATATTGAATTATATGAAAATACAGAATTATTAAATTGGAAAAAAGTTACAAATAATATTGAGTGCCAATTTGAAAAAAATCAAATTAAAACAAAAAAAATAATATTTTGTACTAATGGGTTTTTAAAATCACTAAATATAAAAAAAAATTTTAGTTTTCCTATAACTTTAACAGCTAGCATGACACGCCCTCTGACAGAAAATGAATTTAAAAAAATAGGGTCTCCAAAGGAGTGGGGCGTTTTACCAATTAGATCAATGGGAGCAACCATTAGAACTACTAAAGATCGTAGAATTTTAATTAGAAACACTGCTGAAGTTAAAAACCCTTATTCAATGGACATATCAAAATTAAATAAAAGATCTAAATTACACCTTGATGGAATAAAAAAAAGATTTCCAAATTTACCTGATAATATTATTGAAAATAGCTGGTCTGGTATTGTTTGCAGAAGTGGTAACAGTTCACAAATTTTTGAAAAAATTGATAATAATATTTATGCTGCAGGTTGTTACAATGGCTCAGGTATTGGTGTTGGAACCTTATTTGGTGAACAAATAGCAATAATGGCTTCAGGCCAACAATCAGATGAAATATCTGTTATAGAAGAGAGAAAAAAACCTAATTGGTTGCCACCTCAACCCTTTTTAAATCTAGGAATTTACACTAGATTAGCCTACGAAAGAATTAGAGCAAGGTCTGATGTTTAAAATAAATAATAACTTAAAAATTTTTCTACTTATATTAACAGCCTTACTTGTTCTTTTTTTTACAAAAGGAAAATATGGAGAATTTAGTAAAAGTAAATCTATCCAGTCATGCATGATTGCTCAAAAGAAAATATTAAAAGATAAATCCATAGAGGAAATAAAAGTTTTTTGCGAAGAAGAGATTAACAAAAATATTAAATAATGAAAAAATCTAAAAGATCTAATGTGGATCCTTTTATTGTAATGGATGTTATGGAGGCTGCAAGAAAAGCAGAACAAGCAGGTAAAAAAATTATTCATATGGAAGTGGGACAGCCAGGTACACCCGCTCCAAAGCTTGCAAATGAATATATAACTAAAGAATTAAAAAATAATAGTCTTGGATATACAGTTACTTTGGGTCTACCTCAGTTACGATCTAGAATCTCAAAATTGTATGGCGATTGGTACAATATCGACTTAAATCCAGAGCGAGTTGTCATTACAACAGGTTCCTCTGGAGGATTTATATTATCGTTTGCAACATTATTTGATGCAGGAGAAAGAGTAGGCATAGGTTCTCCAGGATATCCAAGTTATAGACAAATATTAAAAGCACAAAATTTAATACCGGTAAACATAGAGACAGAACTTAAAAATAAATATCAACCTACAACAGAAGATATTAAAAAAAATGATTTAAATGGATTGCTAGTTGCTTCACCTGCAAATCCAACTGGATCAATGCTTGATAAAACGTCTCTGACAAATCTTATCGAGTGTTCAAAAGAACATAATGTTAGTTTTATAAGTGATGAGATATACCATGGAATAGAGTATGATAAAAAAGCAATCTCGGCATTAGAAATAACTGATAATTGTTATGTGATAAATTCTTTCTCAAAATATTTTTCAATGACTGGTTGGAGAGTTGGATGGCTGATTGTTCCAGAGGATCATGTGAGACAAGTTGAAAAAGTTTCTCAAAATTTATTTATTTGTCCACCACATGCTAGTCAAATCACCGCTCTTGCTGCATTAGATGCTAAAGAAGAATTAGATCAAAATGTAATCGTTTACAAAAAAAATAGAGAAATTTTATTAGAGGAGTTACCTAAAGCAGGCTTTACAACTTTTTCACCCCCAGATGGAGCTTTTTATATTTATGTTGATATATCTAAATTTAGTAATGATAGCTTAAATTTTTGTAAAAGAGTTTTGCAAGAGGCAGGTGTTGCAATTACCCCAGGTTTGGATTTTGACCAAAACAGAGGCTCAAATACAATCAGATTTTCCTATGCAAGAAGCACAGAAAACATAATTGAGGGCGCGAGGAGAATTAAAGAATTTATGTTGAAAAATTTCTAAAGGGGTTCAGCTCTTTTGAGTATACACCAAAAGAGCTCCCCTTTTTTATGCCTATTTGGCCAAATCCATCAAATGGATTTAATTTTTTGTTTATTTTAATATGTGATATCTCACCAGCTAAGTGTCAGGTGGCGTTAATTTAGACATTTGCACCTCCATAACATAAAATAATTATTTGTTAGTTTGTATTCAACAAATTTATTTCTATTTTTTATAAATATATTATTTGAATACAACCAGACTGTTTAGTAGTATCTCGATGTTCAAATTAGACACATAGACTCATTTACAAATTTAATAACTTTGTTACAGGATAACTAAATTATTTAATTATTAAAATATATGAAAACAATATTTGTCATAGGATCAAAAAAACATACTTTAAAATACACAAGAAAAATGCCTGAAGGCGAAGTAAAGAAAATGAAATCTTTTGTAACAAATAAAGGTCAGAAATTAGAAAAAACATCTAAATTTAAAATCTTAAATATTTCTGATGACAAAAATCTAAGAACTTTCAAAATAAATCTTTAATTAAACGGATGAATAAAATCGCGTGGTTTAGGAACGATCTACGTATATTCAACAATGATGCTTTTAATGAAGCCACTAAATCAGGAAATATTCTTCCAATTTTTATTTTTGACAAAGAATATTATAAATTACCAACTTCAAGTTCATTTCATTTAGACTTTTTAAAATCGTCACTAAGGGAATTAACTAAAACGTTAAGTAAGAAATACAACTCTAAACTCAATATATATTATGGCGATACATTAGAAATCTTAAGTCATTTAATTGATAAATTTAAAATAAATGAAATTTATTCAAATATAATATTTAAAAATATTTACGTAACCAACTTAGACAAAGAGGTTAGTTTTTTATTTAAAGAAAAAAATGTTAATTGGAGAATTTCTAATCAATTTGGCGTTCAACTAAACCACAGAATTAGAAATAAATGGTCATATAATTGGAATAAATTTATAAATAACGAACCTATAAGCCCATATATTAATTGCGAATTTATTAAAGACGACCATGTTCAAGATTTAACGAAAATAGAAACAAATAATATAGAGGATGGAGATATTCAGGCAGGAGGAAGGAAAAATGCAATAGAACTTTTAGACACTTTTCTTAATGATAGATCTGAAAATTATCAGCGTGAAATGTCTTCGCCCATAACGGGTGAAGTTTCATGCTCAAGATTAAGTCCACATATTGCATTTGGAAACATTTCAATCACAGAAATATTTAAAAAAACAAATGATAAATTAAAATCTCAATTATCATATACAAAAAAGAAATCTTTAATTGCTTTTAAAAGTAGACTGGCATGGCACTGCCATTTTATTCAAAAATTATATGATGAACCTGAAATAGAATTTAGAAATATGAATAGCGCTTATAATGGAATTAGAGAAAATGATTTTAATGAAAAATTTAATGTAGCATGGGAAAATGGAAATACCGGCTTTCCATTTGTAGATGCTTGTATGAGATATCTTAAAAAAAATGGTTGGATTAATTTTAGAATGAGAGCAATGTTAGTTTCATTTGCCTCATACCAATTATGGTTAGATTGGAAAAAAACTTCAAAACATTTAGCAAGATTATTTACTGACTACGAGCCTGGAATTCATTATTCTCAATTTCAAATGCAATCTGGGACAACGGGAATAAACTCGATCAGAATTTATAATCCTATAAAACAATCAACCGATCAGGATCCAAATGGAGATTTTATCAGAAAATGGGTTCCGGAGTTAAAAAATGTTCCAGGGAAATTAATACATGAACCTTGGAAACTTACATATATTGAGCAAAAAGGTATTAATATAGAAATTGGTAAAGATTATCCATCTCCTATAGTCGATAATCAATTATCAACAAAAATTGCTAGAGATAAAATTTGGAATATTAAAAAATCTACAGAAGCTAAAATTATTTCAGCAGAAGTTCTAAAAAAACATGCGAGCCTATCTCAAAGAAGATAGAATTTTGTAATAATTGTTTGATGACTTTTAAAAAATATCTATGGAAATGTAGGTTGCTAGTTTTAAATACACCCAATTATAGTCATTCAGAATATAAGAGATCAAAAGATTTGTATCAAAAATACATTATAGGCTTTCATAAAAGATATATAAAATTAATCACAAAATTAGATAAATCAAAAAAATTTAAAGTTATTTTAATTGGTTTTGATGGCAGAAAAAAAAATGAATTGGATAAAGTGTATACAAAAAAAATCTTTGAAATAGTTGATAAAATGCCAATGAATAAATTAATTAAAGACAAAAATTTTAAACCCTTAAATCTTTCCTTATTTTCAGATTATAAACCGGAGACAACTTTAAAAGGATTAGGCTTTAAAGATAAAGCAAAAGCGTTATTTACTGTTTCAGCTATAAAAAAAAGACCATTAAAATATCAAGTAAATGTTATCGCTACTATGCTAGGTAGAGCCAAAAATCATCCAAATAAAACAAAAGATATGAATGATGCTATAGTTGTTTTTGATAAATGGATGGAAAATTATAAAATTAATAAAAAAAGTGAAAAATAAAGGTTTTACATTAATAGAGCTCTTAGTTGTTGTAGCTATAATAGGAATTTTAGCAGCAGTAGGAATAGTTGCTTATAGCGGTTACACCTCAAGTGCAAAAAAAAATAGTTATATAAGCCGTCATGATATCATAGTTAAATTTTTTAAAGCTGAATTTGAAAAATGCAATATTGGTGAAAAAGTTTATTTAGCAAATGATAACTTGACAGATCAATGTGAAAAAATTTTAGATCCCTCTCAAAGAAATTTAAGATTATTAAGAGACATTCTTATAAATCACATAAATATTGTTATGAAATATAAGCAAGACAATGGTGATGTTGCGGCAAGAAAAAAAAATATAAATGCTCCTCTTTGCAACTATCTTGGTGAAATATGCCTAAAAAGGGACACAGCAAATGAGAGAATTGTAATAGTCAGCAATATTGATAATGATCAAAACAATTATCTAACCAATTATCTAGATCTAGATTACTAATTATTTTTTTGATAATATTATTTATGACTTTATTAAATGATAATATAAAAATGATGCCTTGTTCAGATTTTAGAATTTTTTTAAAAAAAATGATTAATGATAAAATCGAAAAAGAATGGACAGAAAACTTTGTAGAAAACTTAAACTTTGTGATGGTATCTAGAAATACTATTAAAAGAAGGTCTGCCAAGACACTAGTTGTTCCTCTTTTTCTCTTTTTTGGCCTTTCTCTTTTCTTTAAGAGTAAGTTTTGGTTTTTTCATAACACTTGAATTCCAATTCAAACAATAATCTTAATGTCTAAAAGGTACAGTGGTAAGTCATTTAAAGATTCAAGTGTTATGAAAAAACCAAAACTTACTCTTAAAGAAAAGAGAAAGGCCAAAAAAGAGAAAAAGAGGAACAACTAGTGTCTTGGCAGACCTTCTTTTGTATAAAATTTTCTAAGTTTCTTCAGAGATAAATAATAAGCACTTTCTCTAAAAGATTTTTTAATTTGTTTCTTTACACTAAGTATTTCATTAAAAGAATTTCTCATTGAGTCTTCAAGACCTGAGTTAGTTAAATCAATTTCATCAGCACCATGAACAATAGTATTTATTAACTCTGGATCTGTTTTTGTATTTGTTGTTTTTTCTATAAGCTTTATTAATTCTAACAGTTTATGCTCTTGATATCTTTTTTCCATTCTACCAAATCTAATGTGTGATAAGTTCTTGACCCATTCAAAATATGAGACAACAACTCCACCAGCATTTACATAAATATCAGGAAGTACTGTTACTCCTTTATTAAATAATATTCTATCACTTGCAGGATCTATTGGCCCATTAGCAGCTTCAACAATTAGTTTTGTTTTGACTTTCTCAACATTGTCTTTATTGATAACACCCTCAAGTGCAGCTGGGACTAAAATATCACAATCAACTTCAACAATTTCTTTTGGATTTTTAATAAATTTTCCAAGCTCATTATTTTCAATAGTTTTTTTGAATAAGACACATTCGATAAGCTTATTAATATTTATTCCTTTTTCGTTATACAAAATTCCATTGTATTCACCAATTGCGATTATTTTTGCATTATCTCTATTATAAAGTTCATAAGCTAAATGTCTTCCAACATTTCCAAATCCTTGTATTACAATTCTATTATCTTTTAAATTTCCATTTAATTTTGCTTTTTTAACTTCTTCTTTATTTCTAAAAAATTCTCTTATTACCTCTTCAATACCTCTTCCTGTTGCTTCAGTTCTTCCTGCAATTCCTCCTCCATGTCTTGGTTTACCAGTAACACATGCTCTATAATTAATATCTTCTGGTCTTAAAGATTTATAAACATCTTTAATCCACCCCATTTCTCTCTCAGAGGTTCCAACATCAGGCGCTGGAACATTTATTGCTGGAGAAATAAATCCTTTTTTAATTAATTTTGTTGCAAAAGTTTTTGTAATATTTCTTAATTGATTTTCGTTGTATTCATTTGGATTTATTCTTAATCCACCTTTAGACCCACCATAAGGAATATCAACTATTGCACATTTATAAGTCATTAATGCTGCAAGAGCTTCTGTATCATCTTGATCTACTGAATTTGAATATCTTAAACCACCTTTACTTGGCAAAATATGTTCTGAATGAACTGCTCTCCATCCAGTAAAATTTTTTATTCCACCATCAATTTCAACTCCGACATTTACTTTAATTAATGAATGTGTCGCTTTAATATGTTCAAGTAAATCTGGAGTAAGATTTAAATTTTTTGCTGATTGTTCAACGTAATGGTCTACATTCTTTTTAAAAGACATTTTCTGATTAAACCAATTTTAATTTGTTTATTAAAGAATATTTATGTTCAATTTAGGTTAATGATAAGCTTATTAATAATGTAATTTATTACAAAAATCTTAGGAAAAAAGTTAATTGAAGAGAAAACCAAAGAAACTAACTTGTTCTAGTTAAAAGCATAATAGATACACCTGAAATAAATATTAATATTCCAAATAATTCAATTTTAGTTAATTTTTCTTTAAATAAATATTTAGACGATGCAAAACTAAAAAGTATTTCAATTTGTCCAACTGCTCTAACAAATGATGATTGAATAAGTGTGAATGCATAAAACCAGGAAAGAGTAGCTAAAAAACCAGATAGACCGGCAAAACAACATTCTAATTTATTATTATATAATTTTTTAAATTCAGATTTTTCAAAAATAACAAGGTATACAGTTATTATAAATGTTTGAATTAGTAATCCAAAAAATAAAGTACTTAATGCCTTTTCAAAGTTAGATGAAATATTTTCCAATGATAAGGCAGCAGCTCTAAAACAAACAACACTTAAACCTAAGAACAATCCAGTAATAAGTCCAATTAAAGTTGTTTTTGAAAATAAATTTTTAACGAAAAAATTTACATCTTTTATTGTCATTATAATAACCCCAGTGGTTGCTATGACTATACCTATTACGCCAGAACTATTAAGTTTGTCATTTAATATAATGTACTCAAAAATAGCTACTTGTATTACCTCCGTTTTACTTAATGATGTACCAACTACAAAATTTGAAAATTTAAATAAATATAATAGGCTAAAAGTAAATAGAATTTGAAAAACAGAACCAAAAAATGTGAAAAGGATAAAATTTGAATGTGATAAAATTACCGAAATTATTTGAAAATTTTGAAAGTAAACAAAAAATAATATTGTAGCGAAAGGTAGGGCAAATACAAACCTAACATAACTAGATGCAATTAAAGAAAGATCTTTATTTAATTTTTTTTGTAGCGTTGATCGCAAATTTTGGAAAAAAGCTCCAAAAACTGTAAATATAATCCAATTCATAGCTGATTATTAATATTGTATTTATTTTTAAAGTCGACTTTAATAGTTAAAACTAACAAATTAGAGGAAAAAATGAAAATTTTAAAAAAAATAATATTTTCTTTCATCTTTGTTTCAATTGCGAGTGTAAGTTTTGCTGAAACAAAAATGAGAATAACGCTTCAACTTCCTTTGAAAGCGCATTTAGGTCAAAATCTATTAGTGTTTAAAAAAGAATTAGAGGCTAGATCAGATATTAAAGTTGAAATTTACGACTCTGCTCAATTATATAAAGACAAAGAGGTTCCACAAGCAGTCGGGTCAGGAGCCATTGAAGCGGGTGTTGCGTCAATTACTAGGTTTGCAGGAACAAACCCTGAAGTAGATATATTTTATTTACCTTTTCTGTTCGACTCTGAGGATAAAATTAGGAAAGCAACAAGCGCTGGATCGGAAATTAGAACAATTTTAGATCCTGCTATTGCAAATACTGGAGCAGTACCACTTTATTATCAAGCTTATGGATCGGCAATTATGCTTTCAAATGGTGGACCAATGAAGTCTCCAGCTGATTTTAAAGATAAAAAAATTAGAGTTTTTGGAAAAACACTTGGAGCTTTCGTAACTTCATTAGGTGGTAAACCAGCACTGATTTCAGGATCAGAGCAGTATCTCGCATACCAAAGAAAAACAGTTGATGCCGGTATGACTGGTGTATCAGGTGTAAAATCTAGAAAACTTTATCAAGTTATGGATACATTAACTGTAACAAATCATGGTGACATTGAATTTGTTGTAGTTGCAAATGATAAATGGCTTAATTCTTTGACACAAAAACAAAGAGATGCAATTACAGAAGCATCTAAAGTTGCTGAAAAAGCTGTAAGAGATGACATGGCAAATATTGAAGCTGGAGCTTACAAAGAAGCAAAAGAGAACGGAATGAACATTGTGAAATTATCTAGTTCTGAAGTCTCTGCACTTAAAAAAGCATCTTCATCTGTTATTGAAGATTATATTTCTAGAACAGGTGGTTCTGGAGGTGTAGGAGATAAGCTTGTAAAAGCTGCAAATAAACTTTAAGTAAAATTAACCCCGCATAGCCTTATGCGGGGTTTTTCTCATGGAAATTTACAACAAGGTCATAAAATATTCTGGCTATTTAGCTTCAGCTTTATTTATATCTATTGGATTTATAGTTTCTTATGAAGTTATAATGAGATATTTATTTAACTCTCCTACCGTATGGGTAAATGAGATATCAAGATTTCTTCAAATTTGGGCAACTTACTTAGCTCTTACATATTCATTTCACAAAAAGGAATTTATTAGAATTACAGTAATTTATGACAAATTAAATGATGCTGGAAAAAGATTTTTAGATTTTATTAGTGCTATATTTATACTAACGTTTAGTTGTTTTGTGCTATATTTTGGGTGGTTAATAGCTTACGACTCTTTAAAAGTTGGGAGAACCAGTTCTACAATTTTAGACGTTCCTTCATTCCTCACAGAATTTGCAATACCACTCTGTTTTGGCTTTTTAGTCATAAGAGTGTTCTTAGAAATTATTAATTATTTTAGAGATTTGTTTAAATGACTGTTGCAATAATTTTATTCATATTATTTTTTGTTCTATTTCTAGGAGTTCCGATTGCCTTTGGATTAGGAACAATAGGATTAGGATTAATGATTTTTGGTGATATTTCACCATTAATGGTACCCCAGACATTTTACAGTGTTGCTGACAATTTTATTTTGTTGGCAGTCCCTATGTTTTTAATGATGTCAAATATTTTGCTAAAGGCTGGAGTTGGAGAAGATCTATTTAACTTTGCACAAAGTTGGGTTGGTAATTTTCCTGGTGGTTTAGCAATAGCCACAATAGTTTCATGTAGTATTTTTGCAGCAATATCAGGATCTTCTGTTGCTACAGCAGCCACTATATCAACAGTTGCTTTCCCAGCAATGATAAATAGAGGTTACCATAGAAATTTTACTTTAGGAATTCTTGCAGCTGGAGGGACACTTGGTATTTTAATACCCCCATCAATTCCAATGATTGTCTATGCTTTCGTGGTAGAAGAATCTGTTTTAAGCATGTTCCTAGCTGGAATTGGCCCTGGTGTTTGCTTGGCATTATTTTTTATTTTCTTTTCAGTAATTTATGTAAAATTTTTTAATAAAGAAGTTGTAAATGTTAAAAGTACTTTAGAGGAAAAAATCAAATACACTAAAAGAGGATTACCAATTTTATTGATGGCGTTTATTATGCTTGGAGGTATCTATGCAGGCATATATACACCAACAGAAGCTGGTGGAATTGGTTTTTTAATATCATTTATTTATGTTGTTGCTAAAAAAAGATTGAATTTTAAAGGTTTTATTGAAGCTGGTCTTGAGACAATGAAAACAACAGTAACAATTTTTATCATTATTGCTGGCGCCAAAATCTTTGGTAAGGCAATTTCACTTTATAGAATTCCACAAGAATTATCATCATTTATAGTAACCAACATTAATGAGCAGGGTTTATTTATTTTAGTTGTTTGCATTACATTATTAATATTAGGTTTTATTATGGAAACTCTTTCATTGATACTTATTATGATGCCGATATTTTCTATTTCAATTGCAGCAATGAATATAGATTTAATCTGGTTTGGAATTATTTTTACACTTATGATTGAGTGTGCATTAATTACTCCTCCTGTAGGATTGAATATTTATGTCCTGCAAGCAATTGGAAAAGCAAAAATGTCAGAGATAGCGAAAGGCGTAATACCTTTTGTAATAATAATGTTATTTACAGTTTTTGTAGTTTACTTATTTCCTGATTTAGCTTTATATATACCTTTTAAATTATAATTATGTTTTCAAAAATAAAATCAAAGGATAAAGCTGCTAAACTTAAAGAGCGTTTAAACAAAAAAGAAATTATAGTAATGCCAGGATGTTTTGACTCTCTTTCGGCAAAACTAATTGAAAAAGAAGGTTTAGAAATTGGTTTTATGTCTGGTTTTAGTGTTTCGTCTACAAGACTTGGAATGCCAGATACTGGCTTAATCTCATTTTCTGAAATGGCTGATCAGGTAAGAAATATTTGTAATTCAACATCTATACCAATTATTTTTGATGGAGATACAGGATATGGAAATTCTGTAAATGTATTTAGAACAGTGCGTGGTTATGCGGATGCAGGAGCAGCAGGGGTGATGATTGAAGATCAAAAATGGCCAAAAAAATGTGGTCACACAAAAGGCAAAGACGTTGTTGACTTAGGTGAAGCTAAATCAAGAATTAAAGCAGCAGTCGATGCTAGCAAATTTGGAGATAAAGATATTTTAATTATGGCTCGAACAGATGCAATTGCAACAAGAGGCTTGGATGATGCAATAGAGAGAATGAAAGCTTTTTCAGAAATTGGTGCTGATATTTTATTTATTGAAGCTGTAAAATCCAAAGATGATATGAAAAGAATAATTAAGGAGGTTCCAGGTCACCATATGATTAATTTAATTGAAGATGGAGATACACCATTGTTAGGAATAGATGAGCTAGAAGAAATTGGCTATAAAATAGCAGTGATGCCACTTACTCTAATGAGTGCTTCAGTAAAAACTATGCAGGAATGTTTGAAAAATATGAAGAATAAAGTTTATAACACAAACGTCTCAAAATTCTCTGAATTAAGAGATATCGTAGGTTTCAATGAATACTATGAGATTGAGGATAAATATAAATAGAGGTAGTTGTAATTAAAAAATTTCACACAGTTTACTTAAAGCAAACATTCCAGGATCATCAAATTCTTTTGTTTTGTCTTCAAACATTCTTGCTCTACCAATCAAAATTTTCTTTCCTTTAAAATTTTCTAAAGCTTCTAAACACGCTGATTTAATATCATTATTGTAATTATTACTCTTATTTATTCTGTTTATTATTAAGTCTAGTGTATCTGCAATTGTTTTATCACCTAAATTTGTTTTACCTCTCTCTAAAATTGTCTTAAGAGCTATTTCAAATAAGCTGATTATATCATCATGATCACAATGTGTTTTACCCTGCATTATTTTTGAGATATTCATTAATGAAAACGCTATTAGTGTTCCAAAACTAGATCCTGACCTTTTAACAAAAGCTTTTGAGCAAACCATAAAATTTACTCCCATATCATTGTTAAAAGAAACCTTATTTTTCTGAATTTCCTCTAATCCATGAAGGATAGTAATACCTAAATCTCCATCTCCAATTTTAGCATCAGCAGAGTTGAATTCATCGTAATATTTTTTGGATTGGTCAAATAATTTATCCAATATTATTATTAAATTTTCTTTATTTAACATTTTAATTTGTCCAGAATGGACAATTAGTAGGAGCTAATAAATATTCTTTAATAATATTATTAAGCTTTAAAACAGTAACTGACATTCCAGCCATTTCCATCGAAGTTGCATACCTTCCAACATAGTTTTTAAAAATTTTTATATTTTTTTTATTAAAATTTTCGACAACTCTTCTTGATACAATATAAAGTTCCTCAAGTGGAGTTGCTCCGAGACTATTTATCATTAATCCTATCTCTTGATCTGATAAATTAAAATCATTTAGTATTCTATTACATATATCGTCTGTTAAATCATTTGCTGACTTTAACTTTTCCCTTGAAATGCCGGGCTCACCATGAATACCCATTCCGATTTCTATTTCATCATTATTAATTTCAAAAGTTGGTTTTCCAGCCTCTGGTAATATACATGGAGAAAGAGCAACACCTAAAGTTCTTATATTTGAGTTAGTTTCACTTGCTATTTTATATACTTCATTCAGAGAAACTCCTGTTTCAGCTAACGCTCCTGCAACTTTAAAAACAAATATCATACCAGCAATACCTCGTCTTTTTTCTTTTTCTTCAGGTTTTGCACTTGCAATATCATCTGCAACTATAACAGTTTTAGTTTCAATACCTTCGTCTTTAACTATTTCACAAGCCATTTCAAAATTCATTACATCTCCACCATAATTACCCAAAAGACATAGCACTCCATTGCCATTATTTGCATTACGAATAGCAGATGCTATTTGATCAACTGATGGTGAAGCAAAGACAGATCCTATCGCACAACTATCTAACAATCCTTTTCCAACATAGCCTGTAAAAACTGGCAAATGACCAGAACCTCCACCAGTTACTAATCCAACTTTATTTGAAGACTTGATTGCACGAGTAATGACTCTCGAATTATCTGATGCTAGTGAATAAATATTTGGGTGAGATTTGATAAGTCCATCAATTGTTTCATCAACAAAATTACTTGGATTGTTAATTATTTTTTTCATTAAATTATTGTATATTAATTTTAATTATATCAATTGAAGAATTTTATATTAATTTTTGTTTTAACATGCAGCAACAGAAAAAATCACAAATAATAATAATAAGTATTGTGCTTTTACTTATTGTATATGGAATTAATCAAATTTTTCAGAGCAATAAACAAAAAGATCGAATTATTAAGCATGATATGATGATAGGCGCTTGCGCAAAAAACAAATCAAGTGTTGAGACAGATAATTATGAAAAAATTAAAACTCATGAAGATATTAAATTAGAATTACAAACAAACGAACTTTTCAATAAATTATTTAAAGAATGTGAAAAAGAATTTAAAAGAGCGCCTAAAGATTTCAGAGCTAAATGGAATAATTAGGTAAAATAGGAAGGTAATTAAACTATATTTAAAAATGAAAAAAATTTTATTAATTATATTTTACAGTATATTTATTATTAATTATTCTAATGTGATGGCTAGCGAGGAAGCAAAATACGATATTATAAAATCAACTGATGTGTATGAAATACGAAAATATGCAGATCGTTTAGCTGTAGAAGTAGTGACCACAACTGGAGACAATAGTTTTCGAAAGTTATTTAATTATATCTCAGGAAAAAATAAGAAAAATCAAGAAATCAAAATGACAATTCCAGTAACCCAAACAGAAAAATCTGGAAATATAACGATGCAGTTTTATCTTCCATCAAAATTTAATAAAGACAATGTACCAGATCCTACAAACTCCGATGTAAAAGTAATTAATATTGAAGGCGGCTATTATGCTGTAATTAGATATTCTGGTAGGGCATCAGACAAAAATTTTATTAAACATAAAAGTATTTTAGAAGATCAATTAATTAAAGATAATATTCAAGTTCAAAGCCCACCTATCAAAGCAACTTACAATAGTCCTTTCACCCTACCAATTATGAGAAGGAATGAGGCTATGTTCAGAGTAAAATATTCAAATTAATCTAATTGAAAGTATTTTTTGTGTTTATTGTTGTGAGTAATACAAAAGTTGCATCTAAAATATTTTTAAATCATTTAGTTTGACAAAAATCATTGCATTCCTCTGCTTACCCGGTCTGTAAAGGGTCTTACAAGATAACTTAATAATGTTTGTGCACCTGTTTTAATTATAACTGTTGCTGGTAATCCTGCTCTTAAACCTTCTATATTTTTTTCATTTATTATTTTAATTTTTGTCTCTAAATAAGTTTGTTGATTTCTGCTATCTTCAATTTTATCAGCTGAGACATACTCTACCATTCCAATTAATCTTTTTGTTTGACTTCCAGTTAGTGTGGGAAAAGATATATCAACCTCCATTCCCGTTTCAACTTTATCCCCAAGATTAACAGGTATTTTTGCTTGAATAAGGTAATCAAAACTTTCTGGCGATATATCAAATAGTCTTTGACCTTGTGTTACATTTATACCTTCACTCTTAATTGACATATTCATTAATGTTCCTTTTAAAGGAGATATGATTTTCATTTTATCAAGTGTAGATCTTAATTCATTTAATTTACCTTTTGCCTCAATATAATCAGCTTCTGCAAGTGATAGTTTAGATACATATGGTGGCAATGCATTTTTTGTAATTACTTTTTTTTCAACCATTATTTTTGCATTTTCTAGCTCCAATTTTAGTGCCTCAATACTTTTTAATCTGATTTCAATTGATTTCTCCAGGGTATCAATATTTATTTTGATCCTGTCCGTATCAAAAATTATAATTTCCTCATCCTTATCAACGGTATCACCGGAGGTTTTATTCAAATTTTTGATCAATCCAGAGACTGGTGAAATAATCTCTATTTTTTCATTTTTCGATATTACAAAGCCACTACCGAAAACTCCTTTATTTAAACTATAAATTGAAGCCCAAATAAAAAAACCAAAAAAACCAAAGACAATCACTAAGTATCCATTTCTTTGAAATGATTTAAACTGAGATCTTAAATTTTTATCCATATTATTTTCCACCTCTTAGTTGAGGTATAATTTCATTTGCATTGCCATAAGCTTTGACTTCCCCTTTAAATAACAAAAGAGCTTTGTCAGCTAAATTTGCAAGATCAGGAATATGAGTTGTGTAAACTAATGTTTTTTTATTTTCTTTAAATGAATTTATTAATTTTATTAATGACAGTAATGACTCGTTGTCTAATGATAAGTTTGGCTCATCTAAAAATAATATTTGTGGATTTTTATAAATAGATCTCGCTATCGCTATTCTTCTACTTTCACCATCTGATAAACCTGATCCAAAATTTCCAAGTTCTGTTTCGTATCCGTTTTGTAGAT
This sequence comes from uncultured Pelagibacteraceae bacterium, assembly GCA_902625715.1. Lineage (GTDB taxonomy): Bacteria > Pseudomonadota > Alphaproteobacteria > Pelagibacterales > Pelagibacteraceae > Pelagibacter. The sequence goes on from CACOCP010000001.1 coordinate 252,701, forward strand.
TAACAATAAAATCGTGAATATTTGCTTTTTTTGAAGCTTCAATTACTGCATTGTTGTCAATTTCTCCAAATCTGCAAATATTTTCAGAAATCCTTCCTTCTAATAATGTATTAGATTGACTAAGATATCCAAAATATTCTCCAATTTTACTTCTATCTCTTTTATCTAGATGACCGCCATCTAAACTAATCTCCCCAGTATTTGGTTTGTAAATTCCACATAAAGATTTTAATAAAGTAGTTTTACCAGCACCGCTTGGTCCAATAATAACCAAACTTTCACCAGGTGTAATTTTTAAATTGATATCCTTGATTGTATTAAGATTATTATTACTGATACTATAATTGATATTTTTTGCCTCAATAATTCCCTCAGGTTTACCAAGATCAACATTTTGATAAATATCAGGAGAATTTTTGTATGTTTCATTAAGTCTAAAAAAAGATTTTTTAAATGATAAATATTGTTTCCAATTATTAATTACACCCTCAAGAGGAGCAAGTGTTCTTCCAAGTAAAATTGAGGCAGCAATAATCATACCAAAAGTTATTTGATCATTGATTGCAAGAAATGCTGCATAACCAAGAATTAAAGATTGTACGAGAATTCTAAAAAACCTTGTTAAAGAGTTTATCCATGCGCTTTCTTGATTGGCATGATACAAATTATTTAAACTATCTTCTCTAGAGTCAACAAGTCTTTCAAACAAATTCTTATTCATACCCATAACATGAGAGCTTTCAGCAGAATTTACCATATTATCTATAAATTTGTTTTCACCAACCATTGACTTTGATGCATTATCCATTTTTGATCCTGACATTCTTTGATTGATAAGAGCCAATATAAACAAAATAATTGCACTAATTAATGCAATTAATCCAAGATGAAAATGGATTAAAAAAATAACTAAAATATAAATAAAGAACCATGGAGCATCAATAAAAGATAATATAGCCTGTCCAGTTAAAAACTGTTTTATTTGATTTAAATCGTAGAATGAGTTTTTAAGATGTCTAGTGGTTTTATAATCACCATGAATAAATTTAGTTTTTATTTTTTCTAAAATTTTTTCATCTAACCCCTCAGTTGAACTTACAAGTATTAATCTTCTATAACGATCTAATATTCCATAGATTAAAAATAAAAATAAAACGATTAATGATAAACCTAAGAGTGTGTTTACATCAAAACTTGTTAGTACTCTGTCATATACTTGAAGCATGTACCAGGCTGGCACAAGAATTAAAATATTTATTATTGCAGAAAATATAAAAATTGAAATATAAGCGCCTTTATAGCTTTTGATAATATTTACTAACCAATCATTTTTATCAAACTTGTTCATTTAAATATTCT
>CACOCP010000002.1 GCA_902625715.1 uncultured Pelagibacteraceae bacterium
TTATTGTTACTAAGTTTTCTAGGTTCGCAGGTAAATGCAAAGACACTCCCGCCTGGAACAGGAGGAGCTGCTGATGTACCTGCGAATGTTTTGATATTGTTAGATGCATCTGGAAGTATGGGGTGGAACACTACTGTTGGTGTAAATTATAATATGGTAAGAGGGATTGCTCCAATTCCAAACACAGATGAGATAATTACATTTGCTACTGATAATTTTATTAGAAGAAGTGATCATGCAAATAACTCTCCAGTAAGATTACACATAAACCAAGAAGCTTTAAGAAGGATGAATACAAATAGATGTTTCACTCCGAATATACATAAAAATATAATTTATAACGAAAATAAAATTTATTTTATGTCAACTCAGATTACTAACCGAATTTATCAATATGATCTTGTAGCAAATACATGTTCAATATATCTTAACTTGGGTTGGCAAGAATCTTTATTTTCTGAAAAGTTTTTGTTACATAATAATCACCTAGTTGCTATTTCAGGAAGAGATAATAGAATTATAAAAATAAATCTCTCTAATAACCAAATATCAAGATGTAATATTGGCTTTGCATCTCACCTAGCAAGAACTATGCGGTTTAGTAGCAATGCCAATTTTCAATCCAACGCGCAATATGCAATTGATGGAGCTGGAAATTTAGTCGTATTTAGACAATTTAATGTTCCAGGTAGAGCAACGCATGAATTGTTCAAATATAATGCAAACGGTACATGTTTTAATGATGAACCAGACCAAACATTTAGAGGAAATTTCAATACAACACAGTTTTTTGCAGTTAGTGGTATAGATGTTCATCCAACTAATGATAATTTATTTTTTGCAACAAGCTGGGATAGAAACTCTTTAGCAAGATTTACGACATCTGGTACAAGTATTACAAACATTGAAGTCGTTGGTAGAGGAGGGAATAATAATAGTAATTATAGTCCAACCAACAAAAATCAAATTAGATTTAGACAGCCTTACAATATCACAATTGAGCCAAGTAAATCAGTGATTTATGTGCCTGATTTTCAAAATCGGATTGTTCAAAGCTTTGATTATGATTTAAACTTTGTAGCTGTTAGCGGATTTAGAAGTACACAAACCAGAATGCAAGGTGCCCAAGACGCAATACAATCACTTGTTACGGATAGTGCATTAATTTCTAGCGTTAACTTTGGTTTTGGTATTTGGTCAGGCTATTCAATTTATGCAAGAAGATTCCCATTTTCAGTAAACGGAATAAGTTCTATTAGATGTAGAGAAGCGGTTAATAGATATCGAGTAGATTGGTTAAGAAGATATTGGTGGTGGACCCGTGACCATTGCGTTCTTTATGGCGGTATAAATGGTATGGGACCAGATAGACTTCCAGGTTATGAGGGTTGGAATAACAATAGAGATAGAGGTATTCCAAGCTCAGCTGTTCACAGTCACATTGTAAAAGTTGAAAGAGATGGGGCTCAAAAAACAGGAAGAGCAGTTAGAACGGTTGTGCCGATGTGGGGAACGAATGCAAGATTTTTTGCAATGATGGCAAAAGAGTACTACGAGCACCCAGATGATAGCCCCATAGATCCTAATGCAGACTGTCAAGCAAGTCACGTTATAGTAATTGGAGATGGAGATTTTACATCGGGAGAGGCTGAAGCGCTTCAAATAATAAGAGATCTTAATGCCAAGCAAAAAGGTAAAGTTAAAACAATTGCTATTGCGTATGGAAGTGGAATTTCTCCGGGAGGTTTACAATCATTTAATCAAATATCAATTAATGGAGGGTATCCTAGTGGAGCAATTATTGCAGCAGGACCTGCAGCTTTGCGTGCAAGATTAGGTGATATTATAAGAAACATTCAAGCTGATAAATTAGCGTTTACTGCACCAGCCATCACCGCAACTGTTGAGGAAGGTGGTAACCTTTACCAAGCTCAATTTAAATACAGACAGAAAAAAGAGTGGCAAGGAACATTAACTCGATCATATATATCTCCATCAGGAGAGATTGATGAAAACCATAAAGATAATTGGGAAGCATCATCAAAAATGCCTTCACCAGGTCAGCGAAAAATTTGGACACCTTTAAAACAAGCTTCTTATGAAGAAAGTGGATGGAATAATTTTGTCGATACAAATTCGATATTGATAAATGATCAATTTACTATACTTGGCAATGAGGTAAGCGACTATCATAATGACACACCAACTAATAACCTTAATCTTGGTACAGCTCGTTGTAGTGGTTCTGGAGATAGTAGAGCCACAATACAAGACGGAAATGATGATGATGTTAAAGGACTAATTAATTTTATAAGAGGTGAAGATTATTTTGATTACAATAGTAATTGTATTTTAAGAGAAAAAAGAGTTACTGATCAAAATACAAATGGTTATCTAGGAGATATTTATCACTCTGAGATGATTGTAGTTGGAGAACCTTCGGCTGATACTAATTTTACAAATCCAAATCAAGAATCTTATTACAGGTCTTTATTGAACTACAAACAGTTTAAAGCTTCAACAAAAAGAGAGGAAACAATTTATGTAGGCGCTAACGATGGTATGCTCCATGCATTCAAGGCAGATGGTGGAGAAGAAAAATGGGCTTTTGTGCCTCCGTATATTGCTGGAAGATTACCGTTAGTTGTAAATACAGCTCTTAATGATAATAATTCCTTAGGTGACAAAGGTGGTTCCAGTGCAATTTACGGGGTTGATGGATCTCCAGTTGCTCACGATATGTTTATCACCCATCCTAAGACTGGAACAAAAGGCTGGCATACTATAATGATGGTTCCATTTGGCAGAGGTGGAGCTGGTTTTTCAGTTCTTGATGTTACAAGTGATACAAAACCTCTCCATTTATATACAATTTTTAATGATGATGTTAACAATCAAATATTAAGAACTGATCACAACGATAATCAATTTACATATCCATATATAGACGAAACATATTCGTTCATGGATTTTGATGAAACAAGAATTGTTAGTGAAAATTTTGCTAATGATAATGGTGTAGACAAAACCTGTAATTCAAGCCTTACAACTGCATGTTACGAGAGTAATACATGGACATTACCGTCAGGTTTAATGGGGATACAAAAGAGTGATTTAACAGTTAAAATAGATAATGTTGAACAAAATATTTTTTCAGTAAATCTTGTAGGTGGAGATACTAAAATAACATTTAATAGATCTTTACATTTTAATGGAGACACGAGTGGAGCACCTGGTGCAAGACCTAATGATACAATTTTAGAAATTAGCGTATCAGAGGATGCAATTACAAGATTAAGTACAAGTTTACCTTCAGAATATAATTACACTAAACTTGGGGAAACTTGGTCAGCACCAAGAATATTTAGAATGCCAAATGATGGAGCTGGAGATAATAATATTCAAGATGATATATATGTGGCGGTGATGGGAGCTGGTTACGGCGCAACCTCAGCTACTAAAGGTTCAGGTGTTTATGTAATTAATTTAATGGATATATCTGCACCTGGTAAGGTTGAAAAACTAATAAATATTGATGATCATCAAGGTGATGATATTATAAACTCAGTTCTTGCAACTCCTGTAATTGTTACAGCAGACCAAGCGAGTGATATTAAATTTACTGGAGCACTTGTCTATGTGAATGATCTTGAAGGTAAAGTTACCAAAATTAATCTTACAAATATGAAAACAGATAACGATCCAGACAATCCAAGACCAATTAATCTTTATGATTCTACGATTTTATTTGATGTAAATGCTGACAAGTATAACGGTAGATATATGTTCCATTCAATGGATGCAGCTATCGGGAAGACTTCAAAAAATTTATGGTTATTTGCAGGTACAGGGGATTATGAAAGAGTAACTTATAAAGATCCTAGAATTGATAACTTGATGCTTGGAATAAGGGACAAAAATTATCCCAACTTTAAAGACGTAAAAAAGTTTGGCCCTCAAGCAATGATAGCTTGTCAGGATACATCAAATGATGGAACAGGAATTAACTGTCCATTAACGACACAAGATCAAGTAAATATAAGAGGGACTGGAATAGTTTTAAAAGAATTTGGATGGTATATAAAACTTAAAAACTCTCAAAAAGTTGTGGCTGAACCGACTGTTTCAAAAGGAATAGCATACTATCCAACTTACGAACCTTCAACTTCAGCAAATCAATGTGACATGGGTAAAGCGTTTATCTGTGCAGTTGACGATGAATGTGGAACAAACTTTTCAAGTAGACTTGGTGACAATGAAGGAGAAAATAAAAATAAGAAATGTTTATATGTAGGTAAAGGAGTACTATCGAAACTAGTTGTATTTGGAAATAAATTATTTGCTAACATTGCAGGAGAATCAACTCAGACTAAGAAAGACCTAGTTACAATTGAGTCTATCATTGGTGAGGTTTCAAGCTTTAGAAGCTCGTGGAGAGACGGAAACTTTTAGTTTTTATTCAATAGTTTCTTAAGTTTATCTTTTACTTTATCTTTATTCTTCAGTAACTCTTTTTTAACTTTTTCTTTAACTTTATCTTGGTCTATATTCTTTATTTTATCGAGGTTATTGCCAATATTGCTTGATAAAACTTTACTTTTTACGTTTTTAAATATGTTGTCCATCGTCTCTTTGATTACAGTTTTATAACTTTTACTGTCCTTGGTGTTTCCAACATTTTCAAAATCTAAATCTTTTACTGAGATTTTTTTGTTAAGATTTAGTTTTTCAGAATTAGCTGTAACTACTATATTTTTAATTTCGATTTTTTTTATTAAAAATTCTTTTGAAGCTGAAGTTGATTTATTTTCTTTATTAACACTTTCCTTTAAAGACTTAATGTTGTCATTTATTTTCATCTTTTTTAGTTCAAAATAATAATTGAAATCTATTCCGTTTAAGGAAATTTGATCTATTTCGATTTTATCACTAAAAATTGATGAGATATTTAGTTTTGCAAATGCTTTGTTAATATTTAAAAGATCTCCTTTAAATATTTTATTTTTAATTTTGATATTTTCTAAATTTGCCTCACCGCTTAAATAACTTATATCTAAACTTTCAATACTTACTTGTCTGTCAAGGTTTTTGGATAAATTTTCCTCAAGAGAGCTTTTAATTACGCTGTCTCCAATAAATTCAGCTAAAATATAAATAAGAACAATTAGAACTATTATGAAATAAAGTAATTTTTTCATTTGTGTTACTTAGCTGAAATAATTGTTCTAAGTATTTTTGTCAAATTAATATTTTGATTTGAATATCTAAAACTTTCATACATATCAAAAAAAGATCTGTATTTTTTTTGATATTCATAATTAAGTTTATTTAATATTTCTCTAGGGGTATCTGATTTATAAATTGTTTTATCTTTGGCGCTCTTCCAAATAATTAATTTGAATAATAAACTAATTAAATTTGCTTTATTAAATTTTAACGACAATAATATAACAATAAATACCGCTAATGGTGCAAATATCCAATATACGAATTTAGCAAATTTAAAATTTAAAAGATCATTTATAAAAGATTTTCTCTCATTATTATCATAAGATAATAAATGTCTTGTCCATATGAAATCTACATAGTTTAAATAATAGCTTATTTTTTTTAAAAATTTAAAATTCATTATACTATCATTTGCTTCCGTATTTGTGCCAAACATATCATTTAGTGTGCTCTTTACATTTTGAGGTGGTATTACAGATGTAGGATCAACTCTTAACCAGCCCTTGTCTTCAATCCAAACTTCTGCCCAAGCATGGGTATCTTTTTGTCTAAAATCATAAAAGTTACCGACAGTATTTAATTCTCCCCCATAATAACCTGATACTAATCGACTTGGTATATTTGCAAGTCTTGATAGTAGCACAAATGTACCTGCATAATATTCACAATAACCCTCTTTAAAATTAAAAAAAAAGTCTGCATATCCATTAGATGAAATATTTTGTGGACTTAAATTATAGTAGAAAGTTCCATCCCCAAATTTTTTTAAAACAGAATTCAAATATTCAATATCATCTTTATTTTGTTTATTGTTTTTGACCCATTCTACTAAATTATCTGAGATAGTTGTGGGTAATTTGGTGTAATAACTTTTTAATTCATCGCTAAGTAAATATTCTGTTTTGTATTTTTTAAAGTTAAGTTGCTTTTCTCTATCGATTGGATCTTTGCTGATGAATACTTGGTTATAAGGGTCCTTGGTAATTTTTGAAACTGTGTTCAAAATCTCTGAATTGCTAAGTGAGGGTATCCATTTCCTTTTGTATGGTTCTAGTATTATTTGATACGTTTCACCTAAATCCTCAGAATTGCTTATTTTAAGTGCATTTTTATAAGTTTTATATAAATAAAATGGTGATGAAGGCCTCCACGACTTATCATCCTCCATGTAATCAAATATTTTTACCCTAAAGTATAAATCTTCCTTTTTGTAATTATTATTTACTAATGTGAAAACTTTTTCATTAGAGTTTGAAAACTGCTCAAATGATCCAAGATTTATTGTATCTGGAATTCCCAATGACCCTTTGGCTGGATTAAATAATCTTAAATTTATCTCTGCTCTTGGAAAGATTAAGTAAAATATTATAATTATAGGAAATATACTAAATCCAAATCCCAAATATTTCACCACATTTCGAAAATTAAAATCCATTACCTCTTTTTGTTGCACTAAATACATATTTATTATTAATAAAATTATTATTAGCAAAGATAATGAGGAGCTTATAATGTCTTGTCCATTTATAAGGCTGGTAACACTTATAACCATACAGATTAAATTATATGATAACAAATTATTTTTACCATCTAATTCCGCAAATTTAACTATTAATAATATACCTAAGCAACTTATAAAAAATTCTTCTGAAACAATATATTGGTTAAAGAGGAACTGGATATAAATTAATAGAAGAGCATAAATACTTAACAAAAAACTTTTAAATCTGAATTTAAAATTACTTATAATTATACTTAGAATTACTATTAAAATGAAAAATAATTTATTCGAAAAATTTATAATATCAGAAATAGCTAAAATGGATGCACCAAGAAGAACAAAAGATAAAATTTTGTTTTTATTTATTTTTAACATTTGCTAAGTATTTGAGTAAATTGTTCAAAGAAGATTGGCTTTTATTTAAGTTGAACACTAGATTGTTATGTTTAAAGGTTAATTCAAAATTATTTTGAAAATAGTAAAGAATTATAAATGTTGAATAACTTAACAACAATTCAAATGGAATATCTGAATAATTATTTAAATTTAAAATAGATTTATTATTGCTTTTTGGTTCTTCGAAATTTTTTACAAATTTTTTATTTTTAATTGAAGACTTTTTCCAAGCAATTTTTGAAAAACTATCACCGTATTTATATTCCTCAATCCCATCAAACTCACTGTTTGTGTTAGATTTGATGTTAATATTAAATTCAATCAAAAAATCTTGGGTGGGTTGAATTGATTTTGGATAAATTATCAATTTTGAATTATTTTCAAAATATTTTTTTGTTCTTATAATTCCAAAAGGATATACAGATTTTAAAACTATCCTACTTAAGTTTAAAGTTCCTCTCTCTTTAATTAAATAATTTATTTTATAAAAAATAGATTTTTTGATTAAATTAAAGCTACCTGCATTTTTGTTTTCATAATCAACCTCAATATTTAATTTTTTATCTTTTGAGTGGTTTTTTATTTGAAATTCAATTTTTGTATTTTTATCTGCCTCAATAAAATAATGATCTAAAAAATGAATTGATAAATTATTTAAATTTTGATGCGATATAAAAATAGAGATAAAAAAAATAAAAAATAAAATTATCGATAATAATAAACTAAAATTTATTTCATAAAATACAGCCACAAGAAAACAAAGAAATAAAAAAAATCCTAAACCTATTCCATTCCAATTAGGATATATGAAGATTTTTGATTTATTTTTCTCTTTAATAGAATTAAATATTGGGTTGCTGATTATTCTATTGATTGTCTTTACAATCATTTCTCAATTGTTATTTTGCTGAGTATCTCCTGATTTACGAAATCAAACTTATCCTCTTGTTTTAAAAACTTAATTCGATGTCTTAAAATGTAAGGTAATATGTCCTTAATATCCTGATGAGTTACATAATCCTTTCCATGAATAATTGCCCATCCTTTAGCTAAATCAATAATTTGTTTTAAACACCTCGCTGATACATGAATATTTTGATCTAAAGATTTAATAATTTCCTCTATTTGTATAACATATTTATAAATTTCATTTTTCACATTCACTTTATTTTTTTTACTTTTAAATTCATTCCAATTTATAGTTTCTGCTTCTATATTTGATATATCTAAATTACTTTGAAGCATTTCAATTTTTTGGCTTTCCTCTAATTCTGATAATGAAAATGAAATCATAAATCTATCAAGTTGAGAATCTGGCAAATTACTAGTTCCAGATGCGTCCATAGGATTTTGAGTGGCTATAACAAAAAAAGGTTCAGGCAGATTATAAGTTTCACCATCGATAGAAACATTTTTTTCCTCCATTGCTTCTAAAAATGCACTCTGTGATTTGGGACTTCCTCTATTTAATTCATCTGCAAGCACAATATTTGTAAATATTGGTCCCTTTTGAAAAGTTAATTTATCATTTTGTAATATATTAAATCCTAAAATATCACTTGGTAGCAAGTCTGAGGTAAATTGAACTCTTTTAAAATTAAGACCAAGATTCAAAGTGATGGTTTTAGCTAATGTTGTCTTGCCAGATCCTGGATTATCTTCAATTAAAATACTTCCCTCAGATATGATTGCTGCAAGTGCTAACTTTATTTTTTCTTTATTTCCAATGATTGATTTAGAAATATTATTAATCAGTGTTTCAAACATAAACTTATTATATTACAAAAAACTTTAACTTACTTTCAAACACTAAAAATATTAAATTTCCTATAATTATAAATGGGCCAAATGGTATCTGGGTAGATAGTTTTTTTGTTTTTTTAATTAAATCTGGAACAACGCTTAACAAAGCTGTAGTTGAAGATAAGAAAATTATAAATGGGATTGCATCTAAGCCAAACCAAAAACCTATTACAGCTAAAAGTTTAGCATCCCCTAGCCCCATACCATCTTTTTTTTTTACTTGTTTGTAAAAATAAATTATTGACCAAATAATACCATAACCGAAAATACCCCCTATCAAGGAGAAGATGTAATTTGGAAAAATTTCATTAAGATTTGGATCGAAAGATTTTAAAAATCCAAGCACCATCATTGGATAAGTAATTATATCTGGAATAATAAAATGTTTTAAATCGATAAAAAAAATAGTAATGAATGCAAGACTTAAAATAATTAAAAGTAAAGTTGTTAATGATAATCCGTACAAATAATAAATTGATAAAAATGATATAATGCTTAGCAGTTCTACTACAACATATTGAAATGAAATTTCTTTTTTACATTTCCTGCATTTTCCTTGCAAAAGAAAAAATGAAATAATTGGGATATTGTCATACCATGAAATTTCTTTTTTACACTTTGGGCAACTTGATCTTCCAGCAATTACACCTTTATCTTTAGGTAACCTGACAATGCATACGTTCGCAAAACTACCCCATAGACCGCCTAAGATTATGATAAAAAGGATATCCACTAATGTATGTAATTTATAGTTTGATGTTGGAAGTTACATGAATAATGTTATCAATCAAGAACTGAACCATCAAAACCGCGTCATGAAGATGAATATATAAGTTTGGTGAGTTAATTATTATCTCCATAGTTGTAAAATTTACCAAAATGGGCTTAAATTACTAGTAAATAAATGTTTCTATTTAAACCAAAAAAAAAGGAAGAGCCTAAAGAACAAGAGCAATCTAAAGCAAATATAGATCTTGAGATCATTACAAAAATGAACCAAGAGTTTGCATCATCTTTAGATCTAAATGAAACATTAAATACGGCCTTAAAAGTTATTATTTCAAGAATAAATGCACAAGCAGCTAACATTTTCCTAATTAACGATAAACGAAAGAAATTTCAGTGTATTGCCTCTCTTTATCAGGATTACTTGGATGAATATGAATTAGATTTGAAAGATGGAGTTATGGGTAGAGCAGTTTCCTTAAGAAAATGTATAAGAGTTGGAGATGTAAGAAAAGATGTAAGAGAAATTGCAGAATTTTACTTTGATCTAGATAATAAAACGAATTTTACCACTTTTTCAGTGTTGTGCTCACCTCTTATTGCTGCAAATGAATGTATAGGAGTAATACATTGTCTTAACAAAAAAACTGATAACAAACTTTTTGAGGAAAACGATAGACAATTATTAGAAACATTATCTGCACCAGCAGCATTTGCAATTAGAAATGCAAAGATGGCCAAAGATATGATTGAGAAAAATAAAATTCAAAAAGAAGTTGAAATAGTAGGTGATATACAAAAATCTCTATTATCGAAAAATAAAACAAATTCTTTTCCAATTGCCGGAATTAATATTCCTGCAAAAGTAGTTTCGGGTGATTTTTATAACTTTTCAGATTTAGGAGAAGGAAAATATGGATTTGGCGTAGCGGATGTATCAGGTAAGGGAATTAAATCATCTTTATTAATGTCTAAAGCATCAAGTTTATATAGTTGTCTAAGCAAAACAAATTTTTCAGCTTCGGAACTTTTAATTCAACTGAATAATGAAATTTGTGAAACAATTTCTAGAGGGATGTTTGTTACAATGTTAATTGGAATTTATGATAGTAACAAAAAAGAATTACACTTAGCCAGTGCGGGTCATGAACCACCAATTATTTTTAGTAAAGATGGAAATTTTTCTAATTATAACGAGTCTGGACCTCCATTAGGAATAATGGCAAAAACGAAATATACTGAACACATTATTCCTTTTGATAATAGCTCTATGTATATTTTTACTGATGGAATTACTGAAATTAAAAATCCTAAAGGTGAAATGTTAGGTTCAGAAGGATTCCAGAATTATATTAAAAAATATAAAGATAAACCCAATAATGAAAGATTAAAAATTATTATAGATGATATTTTAAATTCCGGACATATTCAAAAAGATGATCTGACAATAGTTGTAATTGATAGCAAAGATTAGATAATTGTATAATTTAAAAAGTCTTTAATAATATTTCGTATCTGAGGTTGATTTGTAAAAAAAAATTCTGTTAGTTTTTTAAATCCTTCAGTTCCTTTTTTGGCAGAGGAAGTCGTATAGAGATTTTGGTCGTTTTGAACAACATATTGAAGCTTTAATAGACTATTTAATTTTCTAATTACACTTGCTCTTGGAATTCCTGTTAACTCTGAAATGGTTGTTGGATTTAAACCTTTTGAATGTTCCAATGTATGCTGCGTTATAGTATTGGCATAATTATCATAGATTTTATCTGTATTTTCTCCTGTAATCTCTCTATTGGAATTCCTCATGTTATAAGCTTGATTTAATAAACAAACACAAAAAACCATCCCATTTTCATAATTTATAAAAAGTTTTTTAAATCTTAAAAGTAAATTGAGTTGGAAATTTAAAAAGTCATTCCAATAGTGAGTATAATTTTTCTTTATCAATGTCTCAAAATATTCAGAGCTATAATTTTGATTTTTTTTAATTGTAAGATATTTAGAAGCAGAAGATAACAAGTTAGAAAAATTTTTAATACTTATATTTGGCTTTTGAAATCGAAATGCACTTGATTGAATAGTAATTTTTTTTTTATTTCTTACAATAATTCCATCTTTAGTCATCTCATTAAGCTTTCTTCTTGCTGTTTCTTTTGAGATTTCTAATTCTTTTACAATTTCACTAACACTTATTTTTTCAATCTCTACAGATTTATTTGAATAAAATTCGTCAAATGTGAGATTATAAAAATACTTATTATAAGTTGTTAAAGTTTTGTTTACTAGATGGGCAAGTATTATATACTTTTCTATATCTTGAAATGCATTATAGGCATTGTGAAACCATCCAAATTGCAACTGATAATACCTCAACATTATAGATTGATAATTTTTATCACAAGCTTCATTGATATGGTCGATCGATATTTGATCTGAAATTTTAGGTTTTAGGTTTTTCATTATATTGTTTTTCTCATTCTAATATAAGTAAAATAGATAAGTATAAATAGATATTGAAGAAGAGCATATGCGGCAACTGGAAATATGTATTTTGAGTCATCAAACATCAAAGCACCAATAACTATTCCTATTCCACCGTTTTGTAGTGTAGTCTCAACAATAATTGTTATTTTATCTTTTCTGTTAATTTGAAATACTTTTGACAAATAAATACACATAAAAAAAGCTAAAACGAATATGAATACTGTTTTAATTCCTGCGTATCTAATATATTCTGGAATTATATGTAAATCTTGATAAACAGCTATACCAATAATAAATAAGAAGACTAATAGCGATAATTTATCAAAAACTGGATCTATCTTTTTTGCAAAATTATAAAATATAGTATTAAATATAATTCCAAGAATTACGGGTATTGTTACCACAGCAAATAACTTAAATGATGCTCCAATAAGACTAGTATTGAAAATTACTATACTGTCATCTTGTATTACAAAATAAAAATATATTTTTATAATTATAGGTATTGTTATAAACGCAATTAAAGATGTAATTGCTGTTAAAGATATAGATAATGCAACATTACCTCCCATTTTTTTAGATAAATAATTTGAGGTTACGGCACTTGGAAGGCATGTAATTAAAACTATTCCAACTTTTACCTCTACAGGAAATGGTATTGTTAAAGCGATAATAAATCCAATTAGAGGCATGCCAATTAATTGTAATACTAGACCTAAAAAAAAACTTAATGGGTTGTTAAATATTGCTTTAAATGCCTCTGTTTTAATTGATAATGCAAGTGAGAACATTATAAAAAACATTCCCGCTGGACCAACTAACTTTACAAATTCCATTGTGCCTCCCTTTAGAATTTATATAAATAATTTATTAAAATGCTAGTAATTAGAAATTTGATCCTGGCTGTATATCTTACAACTCATAACTATACTTAATCCCAACATAATAGATAACATTGACGAGCCTCCATAAGACATAATGGGAAGTGGCGCCCCTACTATTGGTAATAAGCCTAAAACCATTGATATATTCACAAAAATATAGAGAAATATTGCAGAGGCAAATCCAAAACAAAACAGTTTTGAAAAGAAGCTTTTTGCATAAAAACCAATACTTATAATTCTATAAATCAGCAAAATATATAATAGTAAAAGTATTATAGAGCCTAGAAATCCAAACTCTTCTGAAAATAAAGTAAAAATAAAGTCAGTATGTTTTTCTGGTAGGAATTCCAAATAACTTTGTGTACCTTTTAAAAAACCTTTCCCAAAAAAACCACCAGAGCCAATCGCTATTTTAGATTGAATGATTTGATAACCCGCGCCGAGAGGGTCTCTATCAGGATTAAAAAAAGTTAAAATTCTTGATTTTTGATATGGTTTTAGAAGTGAAACAGCAAAAGGTAATGATACGATCAACAACAATCCTGAGTAGACAAAATACTTAACATTAAGTCCAGCCAACCAAATTATTATTATACCAGTACCTGCAATCAATATTGAAGTTCCAAGATCAGGTTGTTGAATAACTAAGTAACATGGAATTAATAATAAAATTAGTGGAACTAAAATAAATTTGTAATTTTGTATCTCTGCGGTTTGGATACGATGATAGTATCTTGCAAAACATACTATAATTGCAATTTTCATTATTTCAGAAGGTTGGAGATTTAAAAAATATAAGTCTAACCATCTTCTAGATCCTGATGCCATCAAACCAAAAAATAAAGTAATTAATAATAATGAGATACAAAAGACATAAAAGATATATGCATTCTTATACCAAAACGTAATTCTAATAAACGATAGCACCAAAAACATACCAAAAAAAACAATTAATCTTAATAAGTGATTTTTGGTGTAAAACGAAAATTCTCCACTTTCTGTTGAATAAATTGCAAAAACGCTAATCGCACCAATTAGCATTACAATCAAAATGAGGAAGTAATCAACTGACTTCAATTTTTCAAAAAATGTATAATTACGTGTATTTAATCTTTCTGTTAACATTATGCTAAACTAGAGCTCCCATTATTAATTTGCTCTCTAAATTTATGACGATCGATAATTTTTTTAATAAGTTTACTTGCAAGAGGTGCTGCAGCGCTACTCCCTGAACCTCCATGTTCTATTAAAACGCTGATTGCATATCGTGGATTTTTATATGGAGCAAATGCAACGAATAAAGCATGATCTCTATTTTTGTATTCAATTTGAGATTGGTCTAAATCAAGTTTTCTCTCTTCTTCTGTGATTCTTTTAACCTGAGACGTTCCAGTTTTACCTGCAAACTGGTATTTTAAATTGTCGTATCTTGATTTATATGAGGTTCCATATTGCTCGTTAGTTGAACCAAACATTGCATCTTTTACAAAATTAATGTTTCTTGGATCTTTATATAATCTTTCATAAAGGTTATATTTTCTGTCTACTAAATATTTTTCGTCATCTTCATCTGAAAAATTTAAAGGACTTTTAATAAATTGATTTGCAATTCTGAATTTAGCTTTTTCATAATTAATATTTTCGTCTTTAATAATATGAGGCTTTATTTTATATCCCCCATTTGCAATTTGTGCTGTCATTAAACAC
Organism: uncultured Pelagibacteraceae bacterium; assembly: GCA_902625715.1. Classification (GTDB taxonomy): domain Bacteria; phylum Pseudomonadota; class Alphaproteobacteria; order Pelagibacterales; family Pelagibacteraceae; genus Pelagibacter. The sequence continues at coordinate 14,731 of CACOCP010000002.1, forward strand.
AACTGAAGAGGTGTTGTTTGAATATATCCTTGTCCAATTCCATTAATTACCGTTTCCCCTAAATACCAACTCTTACCGATTGCATTCTTTTTCCAAAAAGTATTTGGTACAACTCCTCTTTTCTCATCAAAATACGTGTCTTTTAGTATATTTGATCCAAGGCCATAACGTTTTGCAATAATTGCTAGCCTATCTACCCCAAGCAATCTAGCCATCTCATAAAAATAAATATCACAAGATTGTTTTATTGCATTTCTAAGTTTCATGTATCCATGACCATTTTTTTTCCAACAATGATATTTTACTCCGTAAAGTTCATAGGGATGCTTATGACCCTTGCAGAGAATAGGTCTTTCAGGATCAATGGTTCCAAACTCTAAAGCTGCAAGAGCTACTAACGGTTTAAAAGTTGATCCAGGAGAATATAGACCGGCAATTGATTTATTTACCAAAGGTTTTAAAGGATCATCTCTTATTTCCCTCCAGTCTTTATGACCAATACCATGTGTAAATTTATTTGGATCATATGTTGGAGAGGATGCCATTGCAATTATTTCTCCTGTATAAATATCCATTGCAGAAATTGATCCTGCTTTTCCTTTCAACAACTCTTGAGCTAATTGCTGAACTTCTAAATCGACAGTAAGTTTGATTTTTTCTCCTTGAGTTTCTTTGATGTGATCAATTTGACTTATCCTTTTACCAGATGAATTAACCTCATACCTTTTAATTCCATATCTTCCAATTAACTGATGTTCTTTAGCAAACTCTATTCCTGATTTTCCAACTTTTAAACCTGGAACTAAATTTTCTTTAATAATATCGTCTCGCTCGATATCTTTTTGACTAGCTGCTCCCACATATCCAACAACATGAACTAAATCATTTTTATACGGGTAAAATCTTGATGAAGAAACTACTGGTTTAACACCTTCAAGTTCGTGTAAATATAAATTTAATTTAGAAAATTGTGTCCAGGTTAAATTATCAGACGCAACTAAAGTATCCCATGGCTTTAGTCTTTCTTTCTCTCTGTATATTTTTTTTAATTCATTATTTGATAATTCTAAAATATTTTTAAGTTTAAAAACAATGTCATTAAAATCTTGAATTTGATCTAAATCTAAATGTACTTGAAAAACTCTGTCATTATCAGCTAAGATATTATTAAAATGATCAGTTATAAAACCTCTTTGAGGTGGCGTTTTCCATTCTCTAATTCTATTTTTATCAGATAATAATTCATATTTTTCTCTATCAGAAATTTGGAGACTGTATAACCTTGATGTAATACCTCCCAACAGAATGAGTTTAGCAGCGGCGAGCATAAATACTCTTCTTGTGATCAGTCTTCCTTTTTCTACACTGCTAGCTCTATTTTGCATTTTCCTGCCTTAAATCAATTATGTAAATTTGGTAAAATAATTTTGAAAGTAAAGGATAAACTAAAAATGTTAATACTGAATTAAACATTAAAGCACCATATCTAATTGGAATATCAAATATTAATGTCAAAATACTATAATGTATTGAGCTAACAATTAAAATTGCAACTACAAAAAATGCCCAATCATACATTAAGCTGGGCACTAATGTTCTTGATCTTATAAATAAAGCTATAGAGCATAATAATAAATAATTAATGGATGATACACCAATTGGGAAATTTTGTACCACATCGTTAATTATTCCTGCAAAAAATACCAAGCCATAACCTAATCTTTCAGGTTTTTTTAAAATCCAAAAAAAAATCAGTATGTAAATAAAATTAAATGAAAAATTAATGTTTAGAAAAAAAAATGATAAATCAAGGCCTGTAAAAGCTATGAAAAATAACAATAGTATTGGAAAACTATGAATAAAATTTTTATAGACTTTTTTTGGAAAAGATAATGCCATATTAGTTGTTGACCCTAATTAGCTTAAGCTGATTATAGTTAACAAAAAATTCTACATACTTAACTTCATCGTTAATTATGACTTTTCCAACTGGTATTGCCGGAGAAATTATACCATCTATACCAGAGGTATAAACAATTGCTCCCTCTTCAATTTCATTTAATTTTGGTAAAAATTCTAAATCAGCATAAAGATTATTTCCATTGCCAGATAAAATTGCATTTATACCATTGGGTTCAATGATTACAGGAATTTTACTATTTAAATCTGTTGCAAGAAGAATTCGAGAAGTTAGTAAATTAACATTTATAATTTTACCGACGTAATACGACTGGTCCTTAACAGCTACTCCTAATTTTATTCCATGTTTGTATCCTTTGTTAATAATCATTGATTTTAAAAAAGGACTTTGCTGATCAAGTAATACTTTAGCAATTAAATAGTTTTCAGATGCAATTTCTCTTTCATCTATTAATTTTTTAAGTCGAATATTTTCAGACTTATAAAAATCAATTTCATTTTTTATTTTTTCAATATTGTAATTTTTTTCTCTTAAAACTGTAAATTCTTCATACATATTAAGATGATCTTGAAATAAGAAGTATTGGTCTTTTGCATAAACAAAGGGTGCTGAAACAAAAAAAGATCCCTTAAATATTAGGTCTTTAGTTATTGATCTTAATTTGCTAATTGGTCCTGATTTAAAATACTCTAGTGATAAAACTAATATTGAAATTATTAATAGGGTAAGTAATGAAAAATTTTGACGGGTGCCTTTTTTAAGAAAAGCTGAACGAATAGCAATTATAAAATCATCTCTACCCGAATCTGCAGCCATAATTTTTTAGTACTCAGATAATACAGTAGAAAATATTTCTTCTTGGTCTAATGCTTTTCCTGTTCCAATTGCAACACATGATAATGGATCGTCTGCTATATTAACTGGTAATCCTGTTTCTTTTGAAAATCTCTTATCAATATTTTTTAATAAAGATCCTCCACCTGTCATCGTAAGTCCCATATCTACTAAATCTGCTGATAATTCGGGAGGTGTATGTTCCAGGGCTTTTTTAATACCTGATACAATTTCTTTTAAAATTGGATTTAATGCTTCTGCAGTATCTTCTTCTGAAATATTCACTTCTTTTGGAGTTCCAGATCTAATATCTCTTCCTTTGACTGCATAAGTATTATTGTTAGTTGGAATAGCTGTTCCAATATCTTTTTTAATTTTTTCAGATGTGCTATCTCCAATCATCAAATTGTATTCTTCTCTCATATAATCTCTTAATGCGTTATCCATTGCATCACCTGCAACCCTTAAAGACTCTGAATAAACTACACCTCCTAAGGACATAACAGCAATCTCAGTTGTTCCACCACCTATATCAATAACCATTGAACCAGTAGCTTCAGAAATTGGAAGTCCAGCACCAATAGCAGCTGCAATAGGCTCTTCAATTAACTGAACTCTTCTTGCACCAGCAGCAAGAGCACTGTCTTGAATTGCTTTTCTCTCAACTGGAGTTGAGCCTGTTGGAACACAAATTAGAATTCTAGGATTTGCTAAAGTTTTTTTATGAACTTTTTTGATAAAGTGTTTGATCATTTCCTCAGTGACTATGAAGTCTGCAATTACTCCATCTCTTAATGGTCTTATTGCTTGAATATTACCTGGCGTTCTTCCAAGCATTGTCTTTGCCTCATCTCCAACAGCTAAAACTGATTTTTTTCCTTTATTATCAACAACTGCAACAACAGATGGCTCGTTTAAAACTACACCTTTTCCCTTTAAAACAACAAGTGTATTTGCCGTTCCAAGGTCAATCGCCATATCTTGGCTCCAAAATTTTTTAATTGATCCTAAAAGTTCCATTTAAACTCCTCCTTTTACTTTTTGGTGTTCTATATTCTCTGAGAGAGATTTTTTTTCTCTCTTGATAAGCATTTTATTTAAAGCGTTTAGATAAGCTCTAGCTGAAGCGACTAAAGTATCTGTATCAGCAGACTGACCAACGGTTGTTCTGTCATTTTCTTCAATTTTGACGCTTACGGTTGCTTGTGCGTCAGTGCCCTCAGTAACTGCGTGAACCTGGTACAGCAACAATTTTACATCATGATTATATAATTCTTTTATACATTTAAAAGTCGCATCGACAGGTCCATCTCCTGTTTGAACAGTATGTTTAATGTCTCCAAAAACATCTAATGTCATTTCTGCTTTTTGAGGTTCGCCTGTTCCAGCATAAACTTTAAGTGATTTTAAATTAATTGCATTAATTTTATTATCAACTATTAAGCTATCATCAACTAGCGCAATTATATCTTCATCATAAATATGTTTTTTCTTATCAGCTAATACTTTAAATTTACCAAATGCTTCTTGAATAACATCATCTGTTACATCTGTGTAACCTAGGTCATTTAATTTATCTTTAAATGCATGTCTTCCTGAATGTTTACCCATAACCAGAGAAGTTTGTTTAACCCCTACACTTTCGGGAGACATAATCTCGTAAGTTTCTCTGTTCTTTAACATTCCATCTTGATGAATTCCAGACTCGTGTGCAAACGCATTTTTACCTACAATTGCTTTATTAAATTGAACAGGAAAACCAGTTGCATTAGAAACCATTTTAGATGCTTTGCTAATTAATTCGGTTTTTATACCTGTATCATATGGCATCAGATCATTTCTTGTTTTGATTGCCATTACAATTTCTTCAAGAGCTGCATTACCTGCTCTTTCTCCAATTCCATTTATCGTACATTCAATTTGTCTTACACCTGCGGATAATCCAGCTAGAGCATTTGCAACAGCTAGCCCCAAATCATTATGACAATGTGCAGAAATTATTGCCTTATCAATATTTGGTACATTGTTTTTTATATGTGTAATTGTTTTAGCAAATTCTTCTGGGATAGAATAACCTACTGTATCAGGAATATTAATAGTCTTTGCTCCGCAATTGATAGCAAGTTCAATTGTTTTACACATAAAGTCTAATGTTGTTCTGGTTCCATCCTCACAAGACCACTCAACATCATCAGTAAATTTTTTAGCATAAGTTACACTTTCTTTAACTGCATCTACAACTTGTTCATCAGACATATTCAGTTTGTGTTTCATATGAACAGGACTAGTTGAGATAAAAGTATGAATTCTGAATCTCTTAGCGTGCTTTAAAGACTCGTAGCATGCATCAATATCTTTTTTTTTGGCTCTTGCTAAACCGCAAGGAATAGAATTTTTTAGACCTTTGCTTATTGCAGATACAGCCTCAAAATCCCCTGGAGAAGTAATGGGAAATCCAGCTTCAATGATGTCAATTCCCATGTCATCAAATACTCTTGATATTTGGATTTTTTCTTCAACACTCATTGATGCTCCTGGCGATTGTTCACCATCTCGCATAGTAGTATCAAATATATAAATTTTATCTTTATCAGCCATAAAATGTAATTTATTACCGATGAGCATCATACATGCTCTCGTTCAGATTGCAAAATAAATTAGGTTTTAAGAACCAAATTTATCAGTTTGACTCTATTTCTTATCGCTATCGACTAATTTCTTTTTAGAAATCCAAGGCATCATTGCACGAAGTCCAGCTCCAACCTTTTCAACTGGATGTTCTGCAAGTTTTGCCCTTGTTGCAAGAAAGTTTTTTTGACCGTTTTTACACTCATCCATCCACTCTTTTGTGAACTTACCAGATTGAATATCTGCAAGCACTTCTTTCATTCTTTTCTTAGTTTCTTCTTTATTGATTATTCTAGGGCCTGATTGGTACTCACCATATTCAGCTGTATTAGAAATAGAATAATTCATATTAGCAATTCCACCTTCATAAATTAAATCGACAATTAGTTTAACTTCATGCACAGTTTCAAAATATGCCATTTCAGGTTCATATCCTGCTTCAACTAAAGTTTCATAACCGTTTTTGATTAACTCTACTAATCCACCGCAAAGAACAGTTTGTTCTCCAAATAAATCAGTTTCAACTTCATCTTTAAAAGTTGTTTCAATAATACCAGATCTGCCTCCTCCAACTGCTGATGCATATGACATTGCAAGGTCTCTTGCTTTACCTGAGCCATTTTGATGAACTGCAAAAAGGCAGGGTACCCCTCCTCCTTTTTCAAACTCAGATCTAACTAAGTGACCTGGTCCTTTTGGAGCAACCATAAAAACATCTAAATCTTTTCTTGCTTTAATCAAATCATAATGAACATTTAAACCATGAGCAAATGCAATAGATTTTCCCTCTCTAACTCTCTGTTCAATATGATTTTTATAAATTTCAGCTTGCAATTCATCTGGAGTTAAAATCATAACAACATCAGCCCATTCAGCTGCATCTGATAGGTTCATAACTTTTAAACCCTTAGATTCTGCTTTTGGGGCGCTTGATGATCCTTCTCTTAAGGCTACAACTACTTCTTTAACACCACTATCTTTTAAATTTAAAGCATGCGCGTGACCTTGACTTCCATAGCCAAAAATTGCAATTTTTTTATCCTTAATTAGATTTACGTCTGTATCTTTTTCATAAAACATTTTCATAGTTTTTCTCCTTAATTATTTAAATACTTTTTCACCTCTAGTCATAGCGACTGCTCCAGTTCTCGATACACTTACCAGACCAAACTTTCTTAAATTTTTTGCCATTGTATCTATTTCTCTTCTAAGTGCTGTTATTTGAACAACTTTAGATTTATTTGTGCTATCCAATATTACAGCATTATACTTTTTACAAGCTTTAATGGCTTTATCGATTTTCCCGTTATTTCCAACAAGTTTAAATAATGCCATTTCTTTAAAAATCACATTTTTATCTTCACGTTTAAAGTCAGCAACTTTATGAACTGGAACTAATTTTTTTAACTGTAGTTTAATTTGGTCAATTACTTGGGGTGTTCCTGTTGTAACGATTGTTATTCTTGAAATATTTAATTTTGGATCAATTTCTGCAACTGCCAAAGATTCGATATTATACCCTCTTCCAGAAAAAAGACCTACAACCCTTGCTAAAACACCAGCCTCATTATCAACCCATACTACAATAATATGAGTGTCTAATTTCTCTTTCTTACCAGCAAAGCTGTATGCAGATTTTGATTTTGGCATTAAACGAGTGTTCTTCCTTTGCCTGTAATTTTATTCTGTTCCTTATCTTTTGGACCTAATATCATTTGGTTGTGCGGTTTGCCTGATGGTATCATTGGAAAGCAGTTCTCTTGCTTATCAACTAAACAGTCAAAAATAACAGGTCTATCAGTATTTAACATTTCTATGATTTTATCGTCTAATTCTTCAGGTGTTTTGGCTCTTATACCAACACATCCATAAGCCTCCGCCATTTGAACAAAGTCTGGAAGCGCAGCTGTGTAACTTTCAGAATAATTTTTATCATGAAGTAATTCTTGCCATTGTCGAACCATTCCCATGTATTCATTGTTCAAAATAAATATTTTTATTGGCAAACTATATTGCACAGCAGTAGACATTTCTTGCATCGTCATTAATACAGATGCCTCTCCTGCAATATCAATTACTAACTTTTGTGGATGTGCAATTTGAACTCCAACAGCTGCGGGCAAACCATATCCCATGGTTCCCAACCCTCCAGATGTCATCCATCTATTTGGTTTGTTAAATTTATAGTGTTGTGCAGCCCACATTTGATGTTGTCCAACTTCAGTAGTTATGAAAGTGTCTTTGTCTTTTGTAAGCTCATACAATCTTTCTATTGCATACTGAGGTTTAATCGTCTCTTCACTCCCAATGTAGTCTAAAGATCTTTTTGATCTCCATTTTTGAATTTTTTCCCACCACTTAGATGTTTTTTGTTTATTAGACTTTATAAAATTTGGTTTTGATTTCTTTAAAGTTTTTAAAGTTGATGTAATTACTGATTTAACATCTCCCACAATTGCAAGATCTACTTTAACATTTTTATTAATCGATGATGGATCTATGTCGATATGAACTTTTTTAGATTTTGGAGAAAACTCATCTATTTTTCCTGTGATCCTATCATCAAACCTTGCTCCAATATTGATCATTAAATCACATTCATACATTGCATTATTTGCTTCATACGTTCCGTGCATTCCTAACATTCCTAAAAATTGATTGTCATCTCCTGGGAAAGATCCTAATCCTTGCAATGTTGTAGTTATTGGAAATCCTGTTGTATAAACTAATTCTCTTAGTAATTCACTGGCCTTAGGACCTGAATTAATAACACCCCCACCTGTATAAAAAATTGGTTTTGTTGCTTTGCTCATTAAATTAATTAATTCATTTATACTTTCTTGAGAAAAATTATTATGACTTGCACCGTTTAATTTATTTTTCCTTTTTAATTTTTTGTAAGACGCTTTTTGAAATTGAATATCTTTAGGAATATCAACAAGTACTGGGCCTGGTCTACCCGTTGTTGCAACTTCAAATGCTTTATGCATTATTTCTGCTAAATCATTTATATCTTTAACTAACCAATTATGTTTTGTGCAAGGTCTTGTAATTCCTGTTGTATCACATTCTTGAAATGCATCTGTGCCAATTAAGTGTGTTGGTACTTGTCCGGAGATACAAACTAAAGGTACACTATCCATATAAGCATCTGTTAGAGCTGTGACTACATTTGTTGCGCCTGGTCCTGATGTAACAAGAACGACACCTGGCTTTCCAGTTGATCTTGCATAACCTTCTGCAGCATGACCTGCTCCTTGTTCGTGTCTAACTAAAATATGTTTTACAGAATTATGATTTTTTAATTCATCATATATCGGAAGAACTGCACCACCTGGATAACCAAAAATATGAGATACACCTTGATCCTCAAGACATTTAAATACGATCTCAGCTCCAGAAAATAATTTTGGCATTCAGCCAATCTAGCTGAAGTTGTACTTAAAGGTCAAGTTTAAGAGTGTTCAAATTAGATTTTTTTCAAAAATTTTTTTAAGTCCATAAAGTTAATTTTATTCCAGCTTGACATCTGACCTCTTGCCCAAGTGCTTTGTCTTTTAGCGTATTGTCTAGTTTTTATACTAATTTTTTCATGAACTTCTTTAAGATCTAATTTATTTTTCAAATGATCTTTGATCTCGGCAATACCAATTACCTTATTTGAGCTATTATCTTTCTTAATTTTAAGTTTTATAAATCTTTTAACCTCATTAATTGCTCCTTCTTTTAACATTTGAGCTGATCTAGAAGCTATTCTCTCAATTAGTTTGGGTCTTGGATAATCGATATAAATTTTAAAAAATACATCATTTTGAAACTTGGATTTTGTATTTTTAAACCAATCATATAAAGATTTTTTTGTATGATACTTTACTTCGTATGCTCTGATTGATCTGTGAGAGTCAGTTTCAATTATTTTGCCTTTAATATAAGGGTCTAGTTTTAAAAGTTTTGCATAAAATTTTTTTTGTCCAAGTCTTTTTTGTAAATTTCTTATCTTATTTCTAATTTTTAAAGGTATGTTTGGAATTTTAACTAACCCATCAGTAAGTGCTTTAAAATAAAGACCTGTTCCACCTACAAGAATGGGAATTTTATTTCTTGATTGAATTTCTTTTATTTTTTTTTGACAAAGCTTCAACCACTCCCCTGTTGAAAAATTTTTTGTAACATTTAAAAATCCATATAAGTGATGTTTAATTTTTTGATAATCTTTTTGTTTAGGTCTTGCAGTTAAAATCCGAAGTTCTTTATATACCTGCATACTATCTGCATTAATAATTTCTCCATTTATTTTCTTAGCAAGGCTAATTGCAAAATTTGATTTACCTGATGCGGTGGGTCCTGAGATTAAAATGATTTTGGACTTAAGGTCCATTAATCTAATTTAACACCAATATATCTTCTTTGATTTTGGTTATTATAAATTGCAATTAACAAAGTTTTTTCCGAACTTCTTTTTGTAATTTTTACAATATTTTCTAAGTCACCAATGGTGTTAATTTTTTTCTTTTGTGCTTCAACAATTATATTGCCAGTTTCCAAATAATTTACTGGGCTATCTTGTGCAATTTTAGTTATCACCACTCCTGTAACATCCTTTGATAATTTTCTCTCCTCTAAATCTTTTTTATCAACCAATCTTACAGTTATTTTTAATCCTTCAATATCAACTTCTTTTGGTTTTTCTGTTATTATTGTTTTTTGCTTAAAGTCCTCTGAAGTTTCTAATCTTCCAAGAATAATATTTTTGGTAATTTCTCTTTTATTTCTCCAAACTTTAACAGTTACTTTTTTTCCAACATCAGTTTGAGCAACTATTTTTGGAAGCTCAACCATTTCTTTAATTGGTTTTCCATCAAACTCTAAAATAATATCTCCAGCTTTAATTCCACCTTTGTCAGACGGGCTTCCATCTGCAACACTTGCAACTAAAGCACCTCTTGGTTTATCTAATTTTTCAACTTCAGCAATTTCTTTTGTAACAGTTTGAATTCTAACACCTAACCATCCTCTTTTTGTTTCACCAAATTCTATTAATTGTTTAATTACTCTGTCTGCACTATTTGAAGGAATTGCAAATCCAATTCCAATAGATCCGGACTGACCTAAAATTGCTGTATTAATTCCAATTACATCTCCATTCATATTAAATAAGGGTCCGCCAGAATTTCCTTGATTGATAGAGGCGTCTGTTTGAATAAAATCTTCGTATCTTGATAACCCAATTGATCTATTTCTTGCTGAAATAATTCCTGCAGTAACCGTTCCACCTAAACCAAACGGATTTCCAATTGCAATTACCCAATCTCCAATTCTTGATTTATCAGAGTCGCCAAATTTAACTGGTACAAATTTTTCATCACCTTCAATTTTTAAAACGGCAATATCCATCCCGGGATCTGCACCTAAAATTTTTGCTTTAAACTCTTGGTCTCCTTTTACTCTTACAAAAACATCTTCTGCACCCTGAATTACGTGGTTATTAGTTATTACTATTCCATCCTCACTAATTATAAATCCTGATCCTAATGCACTTGTTTTTCTCTCTTGAGGGGTTCCAAAATCTTTAAACATATCCTCAAATGGTGATCCTGGGGGAAATTGGAACGGGAAAGGATTTGATCTTGTTGTAATTGTTGTTGTTGTTGAGATATTCACAACTGATGGCATTAATCTTTCTGCTAAATCAGCAAATGAAGCGGGTATATCCTTTGCACTTGATAGGGTTGAAAAATTAAGACAAAAGATAAGAAGAACTAATGACTGTAAATATTTTTTCATGACTTTAAGTACCAAATAATTAAAAACCCTATAACTGCAAATACCAATCCACCAGTACGAAGTTGACTGTCATTTACTTCATTTAATTTTGACAGCATATTTTTCATTTTTGATGGAAATAAGGCATATAAAATTCCTTCAACGAACAAGAAAAGACCAAATGCAATGATCAATTCCTTCATAGGATTAGGTTATTCTGATTTAGGTTTTATATTTCCAAAAAATTTAAAAAATTCACTATCAGGAGATAAAATCATAGATGTTTCACCTGCATTAAATGCTTTACCGTATGCTTGCATAGATCTATAGAAAGCAAAAAACTCTGGATCTTGACCGAAGGCATCAGCGAAAATTTTATTTCTTTTACCATCACCTTCTCCTTTCATAATCTCTGATTGTTTTTGTGCATCTGCTAAAATAACAGTTACCTCTTTATCTGCAGTTGAAGTAATAGTGACCGCCATCTCAGCACCTTTTGCTCTAAATTCTTTTGCTTCTCTCTCCCTTTCTGTCTGCATTCTTCTAAAAATTGCATCACTGTTTGCTTGTGGAAGATCAGCTCTTTTAATTCTAACATCAACAATTTTAATTCCAAAATTTTCAGCTTCATTGTTTACGCCCTCTTGAATTAAAGCCATTTGTTTTGTTCTGTCTTGTGATAATAGAGTTTGAAGTTCCTGTTGACCAAGAACGTTTCTTATTCTTGAGTTAATAATTGTTGAAAGTCTTGATCTTGCAACTCTTTCATTTCCAACAGAAATGTAAAATTTTAGTGGATCTACTATTTGAAATCTTGCAAATGCATCAACTATTAGTCTTTTTTGATCTGAAGCAATTACCTCTTCAGGCGGAGTATCAAGATTTAAAATTCTTTTATCTAAAAATACAACGTTTTGAATGAACGGAATTTTAAAGTTTAAACCTGGTTTTAATAAAATTCTTTTCGGATCACCAAATTGAAGCACTATTGCTTGATTAACTTCTTTTACAACAAACACTGAAAAGAAAATTGTTGCAGCAATTAAAATTAAAATCGGGATTAAAATTTTACCAGCTTTCATTTAATTATTCTCCGCTTTTTTAAGTTCAGGAAGTGGTAAATACGGAACTACTCCTGACCCTGAATTTTTATCAATTATAATTTTATTAATGTCACCTAAAACTGTTTCCATTGTCTCTAAGAACATTCTTTCTTGTGTTACTTCTTTAGCTTTTGCATATTCGTTATAAATTGCTAAAAACCTACTTGCTTCACCTTCTGCTTTTGCAACTACCTCTTTTTTGTATGCTTCAGCAGCTTGTAAAATTTTTTGTGCTTCTCCCCGTGCTCTTGGTATTACATCGTTTGCATAAGCTTCTGCCTCGTTTTTTGATCTTTCCATGTCTGCTCTTGCGGCTTGAACATCTCTAAATGCATCAATTACTTGATCTGGTGGATCTGCTTTTTGTGTTTGAACTTGTGTAATTTGAATACCAGAAGTGTATTCATCTAAAATTTTTTGAATAATTTCTTGAGTTTCTGTTTCGATTACTGATCTACCCTCTGTTAAAATAGGCTGAATATCAGATCTTGCGATTACTTCTCTCATTGCAGTTTCTGCAGCAGCTTTAACGGTTCCTTCTGGATCTTGAATTTTAAATAAAAAATTTCCTGCATCTTTTATTACCCAAAATACTGAAAAATCGATGTTAACAATATTTTCATCACCAGTTAACATTAAGCTTTCTTCTGGCACATCAGCAACACCACCTGATGAAAATCCACTATCTCTTTCAGATCTAAACCCAATGTCCATCCTGTTTACTTTTGTAACTTTTGGAGTGATCACACTCTCAATTGGATATGGGAAATGATAATTTAGACCGGGCTGAGTAGTATTTACAAATTTTCCAAATCTTAAAACAACTCCTTGTTCATCTGGTAGTACTCTATAAAGTCCGCTAAGTCCCCAAAGAGTAGCGATAATAAGCAAACCAACAATTATTGGTTTGGCACCACCTTTGCCGCCACCTAAAAATCTGTTTAATAATGTTTGAATTTTTTTAATAACTTCATCAATATCAGGTGGGGTTGGGCCTCTTCTAAATCCACCGTTACCTCCACCTCCTCCTGGAGGGCTGCCCCATGGGCTTTGATTTTTGAAATCATTCATAAGTCACTCTATATAGTGTCTTTATTAGTAAAAACAAGGTAATGGTATTTTAATGGATAAGAAAAAAGTAGGCCTTAGTGACACAATGAAGGCTAAAACAGAGCCAAAAACCTTTCGAAAAAACCCTATACTAGGTACAAAATTTACAATTGCAATCTCAAGTGCAAAAGGTGGAGTTGGTAAATCTACTTTTGCTACGAATCTGGCATTAGCTTTAAAAAAAGTTGGTTGCAAAGTTGGATTATTAGATGCAGATATCTATGGCCCATCCCTTCCAAAATTATTTTCAATTAATGAAAAACCTGAAAGCGATGGTCAAACTTTAAAACCAATTATTAAGTATGATATTCAGTGCATGTCTATTGGTTTTTTAACTGATGAACAAACTCCCATGATTTGGCGAGGACCAATGGTAACTAGTGCTATTAAAACATTTACTCAAAAAGTTGCTTGGAAAGATTTAGATTTTATTATTGTTGATATGCCTCCAGGAACAGGAGACACCCAATTAACATTTGCTCAAGAAATAAATATGAATGGGGCAATTATTGTTTCCACTCCTCAAGAAATTGCGCTTTCAGACGTTAAAAGAGGAATAAGAATGTTTGAAAAATTGAAAGTAAAAATAATCGGTTTAATAGATAATATGAGCTACTTTATTGGAGATGATGGAAAAAAATATCCAATCTTTGGTGAAGGTGGTGTTAAAAGAACTGCAGAGGAATTTCAAAAAGAATTTTTAGGTGAAATACCAATTAATTCAGAAGTTGGAAAACAAGGTGATTTGGGATCTCCAATAGTTGAAAGTAAACCCGATCATGAAATTTCTAAGATTTATTTAGAACTTGCAACTAAAATTAAATCAAATTATCTTTAAGATCAAAAGCTTCCATCAATTCATTCCATTCTCTTTTAGAAAGTCCTGATTGATCCATGTCAACTTTATCACCTTTAATTAGTTTTTTAATTATTTCTTTTCCTTTTGCAGAGACTTCTGTTCCTCCTACTCTATAATCCATAAATGCCTCATAAGTTATGGGTACCCATTTTTTAACTGTATCCAACATTATATCTGCATAGGCTCGTATTTCATATTGAGCGTGGTGATCAGCTCGTAATCTTAAAAAATTCATTAAGTTTAACAAATCTGTTTTCCAATACCACTGTGTATAGGTATTTAAAGTTAAATTCATACGTGCAAGTTCCCTTGCAAGTCCCACTGCATTTTCATCAATTACAGAACCATCGTATCTTTCATTAAGCATTGTTTGATAATTATTGTATGTCTGCTCAGCGTCTCCTTTTAAAAGTTCTAAAACTTCTTTAGCTTTTTCACCTTCAAGAACATCTCCTCTTCCTTGTCTATTGCTTTGTGACTGTGCAGCTAAATTCTCAGGTGCAGGTAAATAAAACTCCTTATCAAGGATAGAATATCTTGCAGAATATTCATTTACATTTGCGGTTCTATGCCTGATCCATTGTCTTGCAATAAATATTGGAAGTTTAACGTGATATTTAATTTCACACATTTCAAATGGAGTGCTATGCCAGTGTCTCATTAAATATTTAATTAATCCTTCATCTGTTGAAACTTTCTTTGTCCCTTTACCATATGAAACTCTAGCTGATTGAACTATCGAGGTGTCATCGCCCATATAGTCAACTACCCTAATAAATCCATGATCTAATATTGGCAGAGCTTCATAGAGAATTTTCTCTAATTCTGGCGCTGTTACTCTTTTAGTCTTATATTCCTGTGATTGTTGATCTTTAATTTCTTGTGCTTGTTCACTAGTTAATTTCATGAATAAATTATTGAATCTCTATAATTAGGTTTTATATTAATAAGGTTGGTTTTCCAACTATGACGATAAACGAATTTCGTAATAACCATTACGGACGTGGGGGCAGTACCCACCACCTCCACCATTTTCAACTTACGGGGGTGAATTAGGATCGACGGGTGTCTAAAAGTTATTCTTTCGTTCGGTATTGTTCCGCCGTGATGGGCTAATTAATAAATGCTAACGAAAGTTACGCACTTGCAGCTTAATTAATTTATTAATTAGGTTACGGGGTTTGGGGCACCTGGCAACAGAACGCCCCTCTTTTAAAATTTCATTTTCTAATCTATGGTGCGGCCAGAGAGACTCGAACTCTCATGGGCTAGGCCCACACGGCCCTCAACCGTGCCTGTCTACCAATTTCAGCATGGCCGCAAATTATGTCTCAGATTAATTGAATGACAATTCTAATTCAAGTTGATAAGTTTTTAATATGGAATTCACTGCTGAAATAAAAAAAGCAACCAGTTCAATTTACGAAAAAGTACAAAAAAAAATTCCAGAAATTGAATGGGCTACACACGCTCCATATATTTATAAAATCAATAAGCTTAAAAAAGAAAAAAATGCTGTAATTTTAGCGCATAATTATCAAACACCAGAAATTTACCATGGTATTTCAGATTTTTCTGCGGACTCTTTGGCTTTAGCTGTTGAAGCTGCAAAAACAAAAGCAGATATAATTGTTATGTGCGGTGTTCATTTTATGGCTGAAACGGCAAAATTAATGAGCCCTGAAAAAAAAGTATTATTACCTGATATGCAAGCAGGATGTTCTTTATCTTCTTCTATTACAGGCGATGATGTTAGGAAATTAAAAAAACAATATCCAGGTGTTCCTGTAGTTTCTTATGTAAATACCTCTGCCGAAGTAAAAGCTGAAACTGACGTATGTTGTACGTCAGCAAATGCAGTTAAGATTGTAGAGTCTCTGAATGTCAAAAAAGTTATATTTTTACCTGATGACTTTTTAGCTAAATATGTTGCTTCGCAAACTGATACTGAAATTATATCATGGAAAGGAACTTGTGAGGTTCATGAACAATTTAAAGATGAGGAAATAAATGAAATAAGAAAAGCTAATCCAGGTATTAAAATAATTGCACATCCTGAGTGCCCTCCTGATGTTATTCAAGCATCTGATTTTGCAGGGTCAACTAGCGGTATGATAAAATATGTGAGAGATAATCAACCAGAAAAAGTTATGATGGTAACTGAATGCTCAATGAGTGACAATGTCCAAATAGATAATCCAAATGTTGAATTTATTAGACCATGCAATCTATGTCCTCACATGAAAAGAATTACACTGCCTAAAATATTAAATTGTTTGGAAAATGAGTCTAATGAACTTGTAATGGATGATCAAACTATTGCAAAAGCAAGAAAGTCTGTAGAAAGAATGGCAGAAATAGGCAGATAAAATCTGTGTCAAATATTCTATTAAGCAATAAATTTATAAAATCTATATGTAAATTAGCTTTGAATGAAGATCTTTATCCCTCAGGTGATATAACTTCAGATCTTATAAATAATAACATCAATAAAAAAGTTAAAATGATAAGTAATCAAGGTGGAATTATTGGCGGTTTAGCATTTGCAAAAGAAACATTTAAATTAATTGATAAAAAAATAAAATTTACAATAAAAAAAAAAGAAGGCTCATATATACATAAAGGTAATATTGTAGCAATAATAGAAGGTAATCTAAAGAATATACTAATAGGAGAAAGAGTTGCCTTAAACTTTGTTTCCCATATCTCGGGTATTGCATCAAAAACAAACAAATTTGTAAGACTGGCTGGAAAAAAAACCAAGGTATGTTGTACTAGGAAAACTATCCCAAATTTAAGAGTAATTCAAAAATATGCAGTCAAATTAGGTGGAGGGATTAATCATCGATTTAATTTAAGTGATGAATTTTTAATTAAAGATAACCATCTTAGTTCGGAAAAGAATTTTGAAAATATTATTAAAAGGGCGATTAAAAACAAAAAAAGAAGAAAAATTACTGTAGAGGTTGATAATTTAAAACAATTAAACAAAATATACGGACTAAAATTTGATACAGTTTTACTAGACAATATGAGTATTCAAAACCTAAAAGAGGCTGTTAAATTAGTTAAAAAAAAGTATATAACAGAAGCTTCAGGTGGCGTTAATTTGAATAATATTAAAAAAATAGCATCAACTGGGGTTGATAGAGTTTCAATTGGAATGTTAACTCAGAGCGTTTCTGCAATTGACGTAAAACTAGAAATATAATTTGTTTATTTTTTTAATTGTGCTTGAGCTGCAGCTAATCTTGCTACTGGAACCCTGTAAGGAGAACACGAAACATAGTTTAGTCCTATTTTAGCACAAAGTTCAATACTTTTTGGGTCTCCTCCATGTTCTCCGCATATACCTAACTTTATTTTTTTATTTTGCATTCGCCCTTTTTCAGAAGCCATTTCAATTAAGTCTCCTACTCCTTCGTCAATTGATACAAAGGGATCTATATCAAATATTTTATTTTCAATGTAATCATTTAGAAATTTACCACTATCGTCTCTGCTTATACCAAACGTAGTTTGCGTTAAGTCATTAGTTCCAAAACTGAAAAATTCTGCATGTTTAGCAATATCATTTGCTTTTATCGCAGCTCTAGGCAATTCAATCATTGTACCTACCAAAAAATTTAACTTTATTTTTTTTTCACTCTCAACTTGTTTCGCAGTCCTTATCACTAAATCTTTCATAATTTTTATTTCGGTTTCTGTTGAAACTAAAGGTATCATTATTTCTGGTATTATTGATTTAACTTTTTGTTTTTTGCATTGAACCAAAGCTTCAAAAATTGCTCTACACTGCATTTCATAAATTTCAGGAAAAGATATTCCAAGTCTACAACCTCTGTGCCCAAGCATTGGATTTTGTTCATGAAGTTCGGTAATTCTTACCTTTAATTCCCTAATTGGAATATTTAATGAGCTTGCAACTTCGCCTATTTCCTTATCAGTTCTTGGTAAAAATTCATGTAATGGAGGGTCTAATAATCTAACTGTTACTGGCAAACCATTCATAATTTTGAAAATATCAATAAAATCTTTTTTCTGATGTGGTAACAATTTTGAAAGTGCTAACAGTCTATCATCTTTAGTTTTTGATAGAATCATTTCTCTAACTGATAATATTCTCTCCTCGTCGAAAAACATGTGCTCAGTTCTACATAACCCAATTCCTTCTGCTCCAAAATCTCTTGCAGTTTTACTATCAATAGGTGTCTCTGAATTTGATCGTATTTTTAGTTTTCTATAATTGTCAGCCCAATTCATAAGCTTAGAAAATTCACCTGAAATTTCTGGCTTAACAGTTTTCACTTCACCTAGAATTATCCTACCAGTAGATCCATCAATAGTGATTAAATCTCCTTCTTTTATTTCTCTATCTTGAACTTTGAATAATTTTTTCTCATAATCAATTTCGATTTCACTTGAGCCTGATACACAAGGTCTTCCCATTCCTCTAGCCACTACAGCTGCATGACTGGTCATACCTCCTCTTGCAGTTAATATGCCTTTAGCAGCGTGCATGCCATGAATATCTTCGGGTGAAGTTTCAACTCGAACTAATATAGCATTTTGCATTGATGCGTTTAGCCTTTCAGCATCGTCTGATGTAAATACTACTTTGCCACTTGCTGCACCTGGTGATGCCGGCAATCCCTTTGTAATTATTTCTATATTTGATTTTTCATCTAAAGTTGGGTGAAGCAAAGTATCTAAAGAATTTGGTTCAACTCTCAATACTGCCTCTTTTTTTGAAATTAAATTTTCTTTGACCATATCAACAGCAATTTTTACAGCTGACTTAGCTGTTCTTTTTCCTGATCTAGTTTGAAGCATCCAAAGTTTTTTATTTTCAACTGTAAATTCAACATCCTGCATATCTTTGTAATGTTTCTCTAATTTATATAATATTTTTTTTAATTCTTTGTATACGATGGGCATAGACTCTTCCATTGATGGTAAGCTTTCATTTGAGGCTATTCTTGCTTTTTTAGTTATGTGTTGTGGCGTTCTTGTTCCTGCAACAACATCTTCTCCCTGTGCATTAATTAAATATTCCCCGTATATCTGGTGATTGCCATTGGATGGGTTCCTTGTAAACACCACTCCTGTTGCGCAATCATTGCCCATGTTTCCAAAAACCATTGACTGAACATTGACTGCTGTACCCCACTCTGATGGAATTTGATTTAACTTTCTGTAAACCTTAGCTCTATGACTTTCCCAAGATAAAAAAACTGCACTAATTGCTCCAAACAATTGCTCTCTTACGTTTTGAGGAAATTCTTTATTTGTTTTTTTTTTAACAATATTTTTAAAATCTTTTATTAATCCAGCCCAATCATTCTCATCCAATTCTGTATCTAACAACACGCCTTTTGTTAATTTATAATTTTCAATTAATTCCTCAAAATTATAATTCTCAACTCCTAAAACAACATTTGAATACATTTGAATAAAACGTCTGTAGCTATCTTTTGCAAAACGCAGATTAGAAGTTTTATTTGCAAGAGCGTGGACTGTTTCATCATTAAGTCCTAAATTTAAAATAGTATCCATCATGCCTGGCATAGATACTCTTGCTCCAGACCTTACTGAAACTAATAATGGGTTATTCAAATCTCCAAACTTTTTTCCAGTGTCTTTCTCAATATTTTTTAACTCTTTATCAATCTCCCCTAAAATTCTATGATTTATTTTCCTTTTATTTTTATAAAATAACTCGCAAACTTCTGTGGAGATTGTAAAACCTGGAGGTACTGGTAAGCCCATTCTGCCCATTTCAGATAAATTAGCACCTTTTCCACCCAATATATTTTTTGATAAATTTATTTTATTTGAAACTTTAGATTTAAAATTAAATATATACTTTTTCATTAACCTTCTATTTTTGAAAAATTGAAATAGTTATCAAAATTTTTACATAACATTGATAAAAGTTCTAGTCTGTTTTTTTTAATCGTTTCGTCATTATCGTTTACAATAACGTTTTCAAAAAAATCGTAAACTTCTGATTTGCAAAATGAAAGTATTTTTAAACTTTCTTCAAAATTTTCATCTCTACCTACACTTGAATAGTATTTTTTAATTTCGTGTATTTTTTTATAAAGATTTTTTTCATAATCATTTTTAAATAAACCTGGATCAACATTGCCATTAAAATTGGATAAACTTTTATTTTCGCTTAATAGAATACTTGCGGACCTTTTGTAAATAGCAACAACATCTTTCCCAAAATCTTTGTTTATGCTTTTATTTAAAACGTATGTTTTTTTATAAACTTTTAATAACTCATCAATTGAAAAATTATGACTTGCACTTTCTATAATATCATTTCTAATTTGTTTTTCTTTAAGATAATTATTTACCCTTTCATATAGAAAATGCCTAAGTTCTAAATTCAATTTCTTTAAATCAAATTCAAAGCCTTGTTCTTTGTAAAACATACAAGAATAATTAATTAAATCTCTAAGTTTTACTTTTAGGTTATTTTCAATTATCAATCGTACAACGCTGATTGCTGTTCTTCTTATGGCATAAGGATCTTTTGAGCTGGACGGCTTTAGATTAATTCCAAAAAAACCAACTAAAGAGTCAATTTTATCACTGAGTGATAAAGCAATACTATAAATTTTCTTTGGTAACTTACTATCCATACCAATAGGATAATAATGCTCTGCTACAGCTAGACTGACATCTTTTTCAAAGCCTTGTGTTTCTGCAAAGTAACCTCCCATTACACCTTGAAGCTCAGGAAATTCACCAACTAAGTCAGACATTAAATCAACTTTACAAATTGTTGATGCGATTTCTATTTTTTCTTTACTAATCATAAATTCATCAGATAATAGACCACTGAGTTTTCGCATTCTTTGAACCTTATCAAAATACGTTCCTAGACCTTTGAAGTAATTGACGTTTTTTAATTTTGTAACCTGCTTAACTAAATTTTGAGATTTGTTTTTATTCCAAAAAAATTCTGCATCACTCAATCTAGCATCAATAACTCTTTCATTTCCTGACTTAATAAGTCCTTTTTTATCGTTCGTATCTGAGATTACAAAAAATAAGTTTGTTAAATTTTCTTTTTTGTCAAAAGTCGGTATATATTTTTGGTGTGATTGCATTGTAATAATCAATATTTCTTTAGGTATGTTTAGAAATTTTTTATCAAACTCACAAATTAATACTTTCGGTTTTTCAACAATATTTGTGATTTCATTTAATAAACTTTCACTTGTATTTATTAAAATATTTTTGTTATTTGATAACTTTTGTAATTCAGAATTTATGAAATCCTTCCTTTTTTCGTGGTCAATAATAACTCCTTTGGTTTTAAAAAATTTTAAATATTGGTCGAAGTTATTAAATGACTTAGTTTTTTCTTCTATATCTTTTTCTATAAAAGTGAGATTAGAACTTTTCAGGTGCTTAAAATCAAACTCAAGTTTTTTCCCATCAAATATTGATAAAATAGATTTCAATGGCCTACCCCAAAGAAGGGTATGTTCCCCCCATTTCATTGATTTTTCCCATGTAATTTTAAAGAGAATGTGAGGAAGATTTTCTCTCAACATGTTATAAAGACTTATCTTCTTTTGTGGCTTCTTATAAAAATAAAATTCTCCCTTTTCAGTTTTTTTTTTATATATCTTTTTTTTATTTATTTGATTAGAATTTAAAAAGCCGTCTAATGCTTTATCTGGTGCATTTATACTTGGACCTTTTACCTCTTTAGATTTAAATAAAACTTCTTTTGGAAGGCCTTTAGCATTAATAGCAATCCTGTTTGGTGTTGAAAAAATTCTGATTTCACCTTTATATTTTACACCACGCTGTTCAAAAAAATTTGAAAGAATTTCTTTTAATTGTTCTCTTGCTTTGATTTGTAACTTTGCTGGAACTTCTTCGCTAAATAGTTCAATAAATAATTCAGACACTTTAACTCTGACTTTCTATCCAAATTTTTCCAATCTCTTTGGTTAAATCTCGAATTCTTGAGATATATTCTGCTCGTTGCGCAACACTTATAACGCCTCTGGAATCTAATATATTAAATACATGACTCGATTTTAAACATTGATCATAAGCAGGGAGAGAAATTTTATTTTCAATCATCGATCTTGCCTCACTTTCTAACATATCAAACATTTTAAAAAGTTTTTCAGTATTTGCATATTCAAAATTGTATGCTGAAAATTCCTTTTCAGCTTGATGGAAAACATCTTTATAAAAGATTCCATCATTATTCCAATCAAGTTCAAAAACATTTTTTTTGTTTTGTATAAACATGCATAATCTTTCTAATCCATAAGTAATTTCAACAGAAATAGGATCACATTCAACTCCTGCCATTTGTTGAAAGTAAGTAAACTGTGTTACTTCCATTCCATCACACCAGACTTCCCATCCAAGCCCAGCTGCTCCTAAAGTAGGGCTTTCCCAGTCGTCCTCTACAAATCTTATATCGTGCTCTTCGTGTTTTATTCCAATTGATGCAATGCTATTAAGATAAAGTTTTTTTATATTTTTTGGAGAAGGTTTTATTAATACTTGGAATTGATAATAGTGCTGGAGCCTATTTGGATTTTCTCCATATCTTCCATCTGTAGGTCTTCTAGATGGTTGAACATACGCTGTTTTCCATGGCTTCTTTCCTAAAGATCTCAATGTTGTTGCTGGATGAAATGTTCCAGCTCCAACCTCAACATCATAGGGTTGTAAAATAATACATCCCTGTTTTGCCCAAAATTTTTGTAAGCTAAATATTGTATCTTGAAATGATAAAATTCTTTCTTTTTTCAATTTCGGTCTTTTAGAAACCATATTTTTGCCAAATAGATCTTTCTTCGATCAAATTAAAAATTTTATCTGCTTGATTTTCTGAAGAAGATAATTTTTTTGCAAGCCATCCTTTACTTTTCTCAAAAATTTTCACTTCAACGTCTTCACCAAATTTTTCTCTTAGAATTTGTTCGGAATTACCTAACCCATCAACTAAACCAAGATCCTTAGATTTTTTTCCTGACCAAAATTCTCCTGAAAATAATTCAACCCCAATATCTTTTTTCAACTTTGTCTTTCTACTTTCCTCAACCACATTAATAAATTCTTGATGAAGTTCTAATTGTATATTCTTTAACCTTTTTATATCTTCTTCTTTTTCATCAAGGAATGGATCGAGTGTGCTTTTATTTTTTCCAGCTGTATAAACTCTTCTTTGAACACCAATTTTTTGTATAAGATCTTTAAATCCGAATGAAGAATAGATAACGCCAATAGAACCAATTATTGAACTAGGATTAGCATATATTTCATCTCCAGAACAAGCAATTAAGTAGCCGCCAGAAGCCGCAACATCCTCTGCAAATACAATCACTTTTTTTTTATATTTGTCTGCCTGATTTCTAATTAGTTTATAAATTAAGTGTGACTGTACTGGTGACCCGCCTGGAGAATTAATTGTGATTGCTACTGCTTGGGCTTTTTTCAATGAAAAAGCTTTTTTTATAATTTCCTCTTGGCTCGAATAATCAATCCCTTGTTTAAATTTTCCAACATTTCCAATAACACCAGATAGCCTGATATGGCTAACAATTTTTTTTTTTTTGAAAAAGGAAAACATAAATATGCTTATTAAAAATTTAGATATTAATAAAGCATACTTATAGTTGAAGAAATAGGTGCGTCAATTGATAAGTATTATAATAAACTTAATGTAATATTTTCGATTTATGGGATCTGTAGTTCAATTAAAAAAGACGATTAACAACTCATATTCGGATTTACTTAAGTCTGTCGAGGATAAACTTATATTGGTCAATGAAAAAATATCATCAAAATTAACAAGTAAAGTTGATTTAATTCAAAATATGACAGACTATCATTTGAATACAGGTGGTAAGAAATTAAGAGCTCTTTTAACTTTATCTAGCTCAAAACTTTGTGGATACTCAAAAGGTGGTAGAGATATAAACCTTGCAGCATGTGTAGAATTAATTCACGCTGCAACTTTGATGCATGATGATGTTATTGATAATGCACTGGTTAGAAGAAATAAAGAAACACTGAATACTATCTGGGGAAATAAATCCTCTATTTTAGTTGGAGATTATCTACTGAGCAGATGTTTCGAAATGATGGTAGAAGATGGGAGCCTAGAAATTTTAAAACTTCTTTCCTCCACCTCATCAGAAATTGCACAAGGAGAGGTGTTACAACTTCAGCATCATGGAGAAATAGATATGCTAGAAGAAACATACCTAAAAATTATTTCTTTGAAAACTGCAGCACTTTTTTCAGCATCTACTAAAGTTGGGGCAATATTGGCGAATAGAGATAATAAATATAAAGAAGCTTTAGAGTTTTATGGAAAAAATTTAGGTCTTACATTTCAAATAGCAGACGATGCTTTAGATTATAATTCTGAGCTTAAATTATTTGGAAAAAAAATAGGTAATGATTTTTATGAGGGAAAAATTACTTTACCAATAATTTTGTTATATCAAAGGTGTTCAAGTGAAGAAAAAAAATATCTGAAAAATTTGTTTGAAAAACAAAATAGAAATGAAAATGATTTAAGAAATACTCTTGAAAAAATAAAAAAATATAAAATTATTAATGAATGCTATAAAAAAGCCGAATATTTTATAAACTTAGCATCTAACTCATTATCAATCTTCGAGGAGAACCAAGATAAAAATATTCTTAAAAATCTGACATCATTTAGTTTAGAAAGAAATTTTTAAGGAGATAATAAAATCTTTTTCCAATCGTTTTTTTCTTTAATATATTTCAGTCTCTCGTGTATTCTAAATTCACCATCTAGCCAGAATTCAACTGATCTTGGCTTTAACCGCCATCCTGACCAATGTTTTGGTCTGGGAACATTATTTTGTTCAGGATATTTGGATTTAAAGTTTCTAATTGAGTCTGTAAGTTCTTTTCGATTTGAAATTTCTGAACTTTGATTTGATGCCCAAGCACCGATTCTGCTTTCATATTTTCTAGAGGAATAATATTCGTCTGCCTCAATATCAGAAACTTGTTCAGCTGCACCTTCGATCCTTATTTGCCTAAGTAAACTTTTCCAATGAAAACACATCGATATATTTGGATTTTTTTTAATAGCTAATCCTTTAGCACTGTTAAAATTTGTATAAAAAACAAACCCTGTTTCATTAAAATCTTTTAACAAAACCATTCTGACCGAGGTGTATCCACGGTCATCTGATGTGCCTAGTGCAACTGCATTTGGGTCATTTAACTCTGTTTTTTTCGCTTCATCAAACCATTCCTTAAATAATTCAAATGGATTATTTTTTTCACCAAAACATATATCTAGACCAAAAGAGTTTTTTTCGTTCATAATTTTAACAAAATAACTTATATAATAATTATATGTCATTTAATACCTTTGGGAAAATATTTAGATTCACAACGTGGGGAGAGTCTCATGGACCAGCAATTGGATGTGTAGTCGATGGTTGCCCGCCCAATATCAAAATAAGTATTGACGAAATTCAGAAAGATTTAAATAAAAGAAAACCTGGTCAATCAAAATTTACAACTCAAAGAAAAGAAGATGATAGAGTTGAAATTTTATCAGGTATTTTTGAAGGTAAAACAACTGGAACTCCAATTTCAATGATAATTTATAATAAAGATATGAGATCTAAAGACTATGGAAATATTAAAGATAAATTTAGGCCAGGACATGCAGATTTTACCTATTTTAAAAAATATGGAATTAGAGATTATAGAGGAGGTGGAAGACAATCTGCAAGAGAGACAGCCTCTAGGGTTGCAGCAGGAGGTATAGCAAAACAAATATTAAAATTTATTCTAGGAAAAAAATATGATGTTGTTGGAGGAGTGACTCAATTAGGAATCTTAGGATCTAATCCAAAAAATTGGAACGAAAAATTTATCAAAAAAAATCAATTATTTTGTCCAGACAAATCTGTGCTTAAGCTTTGGGAAAAATATTTACTTAGTATAAGAAAAGCAGGATCATCTTGTGGTGCAATTATTGAAATTAGAGCTAAGGGAGTACCTGTAGGATTAGGCGCGCCAATTTATTCAAAATTAGATATGGACCTTGCATCAGCTATGATGAGCATCAATGCTGTAAAGGGAGTAAACATAGGATCTGGAATGAATTCTGCTCAATTGACAGGTGAAGAAAATTCAGATGAAATTAATCAAAGAGGCAAATTTACAAAATTCAATTCGAACAATGCTGGTGGTATTTTGGGTGGGATATCAAGTGGTCAGGATATAATTGTATCATTTGCGGTCAAACCTACTTCATCAATATTATCTAATAGAAAAACAATTGATAAGTTTGGGAAAAATACAACTATATCTGTTAAAGGCCGACATGATCCTTGTGTAGGGATAAGAGCTGTTCCTATAGGAGAGGCCATGATGCATTGTGTAATACTTGATCACTACTTGCTAAATAAAGCTCAATGTGGAAACTAATTAATCTTTTTTACTATTACTTTTGAGTTTAAAACTTCTAGTACTTTATTTTCAATAGATAAAGCATCTAGTCCAGCAGATTTATACATATTTTCGGGCTTATCTTGATCTATAAACTTGTCCGGGAGTATCATTGATCTTAATTTAAGATTTGAATCTAAAAGATTTTTATCATTTAGAAAATTACTTACATGTGCGCCAAAACCACCTATAGATCCTTCTTCAATTGTAATTAGCACCTCATGATTTGTTGCTAATTGCCAAATTAAATTTTCATCAAGAGGTTTGGCAAAACGTGCATCTACGATAGTTGCATTAACTCCTTTTTTTCTCAGATTTTCTTCAGCAATTAAACATTCATTTAATCTTGCTCCAAAATTCAAAATAGCAATTTTCTTTCCTTCTCTTACAACTTTTGCTTTTCCAATTTGGATTTTCTCACTTATATCAGGTAACTGAACTCCAGTGCCATTTCCTCTGGGATATCTAAATGCACATGGTTTGTCATTAATTTCTACAGATGTGTTTATCATTTTTACCAATTCTGCCTCATCGCTGGCTGCCATAACAATAAAATTTGGCAGAGTAGCCAGATATGTTATATCAAAAGATCCAGCATGAGTTGGGCCATCTGCTCCCACCAGACCTGCTCTATCTATTGCAAATCTTACTGGTAAACTTTGAATTGCCACATCATGTACCACTTGGTCATAAGCTCTCTGTAAAAAAGTAGAATATATTGATGCATAAGGCTTATAACCTTCTGTTGCTAGACCGGCAGCAAAAGTTACCGCATGTTGTTCTGCTATTCCCACATCAAACATTCTATTAGGAAATTTATTTCCAAAAATATCCATTCCTGTACCTGAAGGCATAGCGGCAGTTATACCAATTATTTTGCTGTCATTTTCAGCATGCTTAACAAGAGTATTTGCATATACTTTTGTGTAAGATGGCACTTTTGAATCGCTTTTTTGCTGTATGCCTGTTTTTATATTAAACTTAGATACCCCATGATATTTGTCCTCTGACTTTTCTGCGAAACTGTAACCTTTCCCTTTTTGTGTTTTAATATGAATTAATATTGGTCCTTTGTGTTTTGACTCTTTTGCATTTTTTAAAACAGGTAGCAAAACATCCAAATCGTGTCCATCTATTGGGCCAATGTAATAAAATCCTAATGAATTAAACAAAGTTCCACCAGTAACAACTGATCTAAGAAAATCTTCTGCTTCGCCAGCTTTTTTACTAAATCTTTTTGAAAATGATGAAAAAATTAATTTTAATGTTTCTCTAAAGTTAAAATAAATTTTTCCTGAAAAAATTTTTGCTAGATAAGATTTCATTGCACCAACGGGTTTTGCAATCGACATATCATTATCATTTAAAATAACTATCATTTTTGTTTTTGATGCACCGGCATTATTCATAGCTTCATATGCCATTCCAGCACTCATTGCTCCATCTCCTATTACAGCAACTACCTCTTCTGATTTATTTGAAAGTTTATTTGCAGTTGCTATTCCTAATCCAGCAGATATTGATGTCGAGCTGTGCGCTGCACCAAATGGATCAAACTCACTTTCTGATCTTTTTGTAAAACCCGATAAACCATTGCCTTGTCTAAGAGTTTTAATCTTATCTTTTCTTCCAGTTAATATTTTATGAGGATAAGATTGATGACCAACATCCCAAATAATTTTATCTTTTGGTGTGTCAAAAACATAATGTAAAGCTACTGTTAACTCTACAACTCC
Organism: uncultured Pelagibacteraceae bacterium; assembly: GCA_902625715.1. Lineage (GTDB taxonomy): Bacteria > Pseudomonadota > Alphaproteobacteria > Pelagibacterales > Pelagibacteraceae > Pelagibacter. Next base: position 43,189 of record CACOCP010000002.1, read on the forward strand.
AAGGCCCGCACCTAAATGACCGCCAGTTTCTGATACCGCATTTATCATTTCCTCCCTTAACTCATCCTTAAGTATTTTAAGTTCAGAATTATTCAACCGTTTCAAATCTGTTGGAAAATTAATTTTATTTAAGAATTTTGTTTTGCTCATTTACTTATTTCTATTTAAAATATATTTAACAGATGCCTTTAAATTATTAGAATTTTTACCATATTTTTTTAATGTAGCAAAAATTTCTTCTTTAAGAATATTGGCATAATTGATTGAATTTTGTTGTCCTAAAACGCTAATAATAGTTGCCTTACCCCTCGCTAAATCTTTTTGAGTTTTTTTACCGGCAATTTGCATATTTCCATTATAATCAATTAAATCATCAGCAATTTGAAATAAAAGTCCAATTTTTTCTCCTATTTTTTCAAATTTTTTTATTTCTTTAAATTTTCCAGAAACAATAACTGGTGCCAAACAACAAAAAGAAAATAATTTACCAGTTTTTTTAATTTGCATATCTATAATTTTATTTAGTGATATTTTTTTTTTTTCAAAATTTAAATCTGAAAACTGTCCTCCAGCCACACCTTCATGACCAGAACATTTTGATATAGAATTAATTAATAAATTTTTTTTTTTATCATTTATTTTTAAAATTTTATCTGACAAAATTTCAAAGGCTAAGGTTAGAAGGGAATTCCCTGCTAAAACCGCGGTAGATTCACCAAATTTTTTATGCGTACTTAATTTTCCCCTTCTAAAATCGTCATCATCCATGCAAGGCAAATCATCATGAATAAGTGAATAAGCATGTATGCACTCAACTGCAGCTCCAATATGGATTACATATCTATAATTTATTTTAAATATACTTCCAATATCATAAATTATTTTTGATCTTATCTTCTTACCGCCTGAAAATAAGCCATAAGACATTGGTTTAATTAAATCAGTTTTATTTTGTTTTTTTAAAAATTTTATAAGAAAATTATTTGTATCTATTGCAATTTTATTTAATCTTTTTTGCATTTTTAATCGATATTTCGTTGATTTTAAATTTTGCTGACTCTGAAATTTCTTTAGAGGATTTTTGGAATTTTTTTTCAATTAAATTGTTTAATCTAATAAGTTTTTGATATTCATCTAGTGACTCTTCTAAATTTTTTTGATTTTCTAAATTTTGAATAATTTTATTAGCAATTTCTGTTAACTCATTCAAAGTTTTTGAATTAATATCATCTGGCAAATTTTTTTCATTCATATAATAGTTGGTAATATTATATGAATATCAATCTTTCAAATATTAAAAAAGCAGTAAAATATCTCAATAAAAATGAGTGTATTGGAATTCCTACAGAGACAGTTTATGGTTTAGCAGCGAACGCTTACTCAGATAAAGCAACAGATAAGATTTTTAAATTAAAAAAAAGACCAAGAAAAAATCCTCTTATTGTTCATTATTATAATTTAAAAGATCTAAAAAATGATTGTAAAATTGACAATCAATTTTTAAGTCTATATTCAAAGTTTTGTCCTGGACCAATAACCTTTGTTTTGAAGTTAAAAGAAAAAAGTAAAATTTCAAATAATGTTACTAATAATAAAAGTACTATTGCAGTTCGCTTCCCAAAACACAAAGTTGCTAGAAAACTATTAAAAAATTTAAATTTTCCTTTAGCTGCACCAAGTGCTAATATTTCTAAGAGTATTAGTGCTGTATGTAAAACCGATGTGATTGAAGAGTTTGGGAATAAAATCAAATTTGTCTTAGATGGTGGGAAGTCAAAAGAGGGTCTAGAATCTACAATAGTTAGTTTAGTAGGTAATCAAAAAATATTAAGATTAGGTAGCCTAGACAGAAGTAAAATAGAAAAATATTTAATTAAAAAAAAAACTAACAAAAAAAAAAATATAGTAATGCCCGGGCAAGGAAGAATTCACTACTCACCGGGATTGCCTATAAGACTAAATATTAAAAGACCAAAAAAATTTGAAGCTTTCTTATTAATTTCAAAAAGAATTAAATTAAATAAAAATTTTTTTTACCTAAGTAAAAATAAAAATTTAAAGGAAGTAGCGAGAAATTTATATAAAACATTAAGAAAAGTTAAAAAAAAAGGTTTTAAACAAATCTCTATCGAGAAAATTCCTAATCGAGGTATCGGTGAGGCAATTAATGATAGATTGTTACGGGCAGCTGTAAAAAAATGAAAACTTTAGTTGAAGTACAAAATCTAAAAAAAAACTATGGTGATAAGCAAGCTGTAAAATCAATATCATTTAAAATAAATGAAAATGAAATTTTAGGCCTTTTAGGCCCAAATGGTTCTGGAAAAACAACTACTATTGGTATGATGTTAGGTTTACTAAAACCAACAAGTGGAGAAATTTTAATTGAGGGCGATAAAATAGAGGAAGATAGAATTAAAATACTTCAAAAAATTAATTTCATATCCCCCTATATTGAACTTCCAAAAAAATTAACTGTGAAACAAAATTTAATTGTCTTTGGAAAACTTTATAAAATTAAAAATTTAAATGATAGAATTGACTACCTAACATCAAAACTTCGTTTAAGTGATATACTAAACCGAATAACTGGTGAACTTTCATCTGGACAAAAAAATAGAGCGAGTTTAGCAAAATCATTAATAAATGATCCTAAGGTGCTATTATTAGATGAGCCTACAGCATCTCTAGATCCAGAAATTGGTGATTTTATAAGATCTTTTTTAGAAGATTATAAGAAAGAAAAAAAAATATCTATTTTGCTTGCTTCACATAACATGAATGAAGTCACTAGATTATGCAAATCAATTTTGATGATGAAAGATGGGATAATTGTTGACAGTGGGAGTCCTGCTAGCCTTATAGAGAAACATGGTAGAAAAAATTTAGAGGAAGTATTTTTAAAACTTTCAAGGAGACCTAATGAGCATAATTAAAATGTATGGGTTATTTTTAAGGCATTTTTATTTAATCACTAGGTCATTTCCAAGAATACTGGATTTAATCTACTGGCCATCAATTCAAATTACATTATGGGGTTTTATTTCAAATTTTTTTGCATCTCATACTACTTATTACAACAATGCAGTTGGTGTTATATTAACATGTGCAATACTTTATGATTTTTTATTTAGAACAAGTATTGGTTTTAATATGTTATTCCTTGAAGAAATTTGGAGCAGAAACTTTACAAATCTCTTTATAGCTCCAATGAAAATTAGTGAAATTCTTACCTCACTAATTTTCACTGCTTTGGTGCGAGCATTAATTGGTTTAATACCTGCTGTATTACTAACTTCTCCACTATTTGGAATTTCAATCTTAGAACTTGGAATTTATCTATTTTTTCTTTTTTTAAGTCTTTATATATTTGGGATTACATTGGGAATTTTAGTATCAGCAGGGCTTCTAAGATTTGGACCTTCGTTTGAAAATATTGCTTGGTCAACTATGTTTTTATTAGCTCCATTTGGTTGTATATATTACCCAATTGAGATTCTTCCTGAGATTTTTCAAAAAATAGCTTATATGTTACCACTTGTTTATATTTTTGAAGAGGCAAGAAACATATTAATAAATAATACAGTTGATATATCAAATTTAATAGAGGCTTATATGTTAAATATGATTTATATCATTATTTCAATTACTTTATTTTTTTACTCATTTAATAAAGCACGAGATAAAGGCACACTAATAAATATTGGTGAATAATGGCGCGCCCGCAAGGAGTCGAACCCTGAACCTCCAGAGCCGAAATCTGGCGCTCTATCCAGTTGAGCTACGAGCGCATTATGTACTATTATATCAATAAATGAAAAATATCATTAATTTAGTTGTAGAGGAGGAATTACAGGGAAAAAGAATTGATGTAGTAATAGCTAAAAAAAATGATTCTCTTAGCAGAACCAGGATCAAAAACCTGATAATAAATGGAAATCTCAGTATTAATAATAAAATTGTAAATGACCCCTCAAAAAAAATTTTTAAAGATGATAAGGTTTTTTTAACAATTCCACTTCCTAAAAAGGCGTCTCTAAAACCATTCAAATATAAATTAGACATAATTTATAATGATGAAGATTTATTAGTTATTAATAAATCAGCAGGAATTTCGATGCACCCTGGGGCAGGAAATTATGATAATACGATTGTGAATGCTTTAATGGATTTAAATGATAACAATCTATCAAATATTGGGGATGAGCTAAGACCAGGTATAGTCCATAGAATTGATAAGGATACATCAGGACTGGTAGTAGTTGCAAAAAATAATAAATCACACGAAAATTTATCTAATCAATTTTCCAAACATACAATTACAAGAATATATCAAGCTCTGATCTGGGGAAAACTGAGACCACAAAATGGTAAAATCGAAACTTTAATAACCAGAAGCACAAAGAATAGACAATTAATGGAAGTTCGTTTTGCGAAAGGAAAACAAGCAATAACGAATTATAAAACTATTGAAATATTTGAAAACTCTAAAGTACCAACATTAAGTTTGGTAGAATGTAAACTTGAAACAGGCAGAACACATCAAATAAGAGTACATATGAGTTTTAAAGGAAATAATATTTTAGGAGATAAAAAATATAAAAAAAAATTTAAAAAATTAAAAAATATTGATTTTGAATTAGAAGATCTTTTATTAAAACTTGACAGACAATTCTTGCATGCAAAAGTTCTTGGTTTTGATCATCCTTCAACTGGAAGAAGATTAGAATTTTCATCAAATTTACCTCCTGAACTAGAAAATATTCTCAAAAAGCTAAGAAAAACATGAAAATATAAATATTGTAAATTTCCTTTTCTTTATTAAATAAATACCTCGATGAGTACAACGTCTTATAATTTACCAGCTTTGTCTAATGAGGGTGGTTTAGCAGCCTACTTAGCGCAAATAAAAAAATTTCCTATGCTCGATGCAGAGGAAGAATATATGCTTGCAAAAAATTGGCAAACTACTGGAAATGTAAAATCTGCAGAAAAGCTTGTGACAAGTCACCTTAGATTAGTTGCAAAGATTGCAATGGGATATAAGGGTTATGGTTTACCTCTAAATGAAATGATATCAGAAGGGAATGTTGGATTAATGCAAGCCGTAAAAAAATTTGAACCGGAAAAAGGCTTTAGACTTGCAACCTACGCGATGTGGTGGATCAAAGCATCAATTCAAGAGTATATTTTGAGATCATGGAGCTTGGTAAAAATTGGGACAACCACCGCTCAAAAAAAATTATTTTTTAATCTAAAAAAACTTAAAAACCAAATTGCACCAAGAGCTGAGGGTGATTTAAGAGATGAGCACGTAAAAGATATTGCCAACAGATTAGATGTAAGTGAGGAAGAAGTTGTTTCAATGAACAGAAGATTGTCTGGAAAAGAACAATCTTTAAATGCTCCGATTGGTGAAGATGGCGATGAGTGGCAAGATTGGGTTGTAGATAATGAAATGGATCATGAATTAAAATTTGCACAAAATGAAGAAATGGAGCAAAGAAAAGATCTTCTACAAGATTCTATTAAAATCTTAAATGACCGAGAAAAAGAAATTCTTTACTCAAGAAGACTTACAGATAACCCGATAACCTTAGAAGATTTAAGTAAAAAATTTAAAATTAGTAGAGAAAGAATAAGACAAATAGAAAATAAAGCTTTTGAAAAATTGCAAAAGCACATGTTAAACAGTGCTAAGTCAAAAAATCTTCTGCCAGCAAATTAATTATTAAAAGGATCGTAAACTAGTATTGTATCTTTTCTTTCTGGACTAGTAGAAATACTTGAGATTTTCGCTTCAATAAATTTTTCTAGGTCTCTTATATAAATTTTTGCATTTTCAGGGAGATCATTGAAATTTTTACATCCCACTGTTGAAGTTTTCCACCCTTGATAAGTTTTATAAATAGGCTTAACTTTTAATTGATCCGTTACCGCTGCAGGCAAGTAATCAATTTCTTTTCCATTGATTTCATATGCAACACAAATTTTTATTTGATTTAGTTCATCTAATACATCTAACTTTGTTAATGCAATTCCATCAATTCCTGAAATTTTTATTGTTTGTCTCACTAATACGCCGTCAAACCATCCACATCTTCTTTTTCTACTTGTGACAGTACCAAATTCCTTACCTCTGGTACCTAAAAGCTCACCGATCTCATCAGTAAGTTCAGTTGGAAATGGTCCTTCACCAACTCTTGTAGTATATGCCTTGGTTATCCCTAAAACATAATTTATTGAGTTAGGTCCACATCCAGAACCTGTTGCTGCTGAAGATGCAACAGTATTTGATGAGGTAACATACGGATAGGTGCCGTGATCAACATCTAAAAGTATTCCTTGAGCACCTTCAAATAAAATTTTCTTTCCAGACAACTTGAATTGATCAATTTTTTTCCATACGGGCTGAGAAAACTGAAGTATATGAGGTGCTAATTTTAGCAAATCTTCTAATAATTTTTCCTTATTAAAAAGTGGTTTATTTAAACCTTTCCTTATTGCATTATGATGAGACAAAACATTATCTAATCTACTGTTCAAATTTGTTTCAGAAATTAAATCCATTACTCTAATTGATCTTCTACCAACTTTATCCTCGTAAGCTGGACCAATGCCTCTTCTGGTTGTTCCGATTTTAGAATTTCCAGCTGCATCTTCTCTTATTTCATCCATTTCTTTATGGAATGGAAGTATTAATGTTGCTGACTCAGAGATAATCAAATTTTTTTCATTAATAATTACGCCTTTGGATTTAATTTCCTCAATTTCCTCCAAAAGAGCCCATGGATCGATAACAACTCCATTACCAATTACAGAAATCTTATCTTTTCTAACAATTCCCGAAGGCAGAAGTCTCAGTTTATATGTAATTCCATCAATTACTAATGTGTGTCCAGCGTTATGACCACCTTGAAATCTTACGATAACATCGGCTTCACTTGATAACCAATCAACTATTTTACCTTTACCCTCATCTCCCCATTGAGAACCTACAACAACAACATTTTTCATAAAAATTTTTTTTTAATTTCTATACTATTTAAATGGTTTATTGGTCCATGACCTTTTCCATAATTAGGTCTAGTTGCAATTGCCTCGTTAACATATTTGATAGCCATCTCACAAGATTTCTTTAATGTTTTTCCACATGCAAAGTAAGCTGTAATAGCGCTAGATAATGTACAACCTGTGCCATGGGTATTTTTGGTGTTAATCTTTTTGTTTTTAAAAATTGATATTTCTTTTTTGTTTACAAAAACATCAATAATATTTTGCTTTTTTAAATGACCTCCTTTTATTAAAACATTTTTTGCTCCGAGTTTTAATAAAATATTTGCCGCAAATATCATATCCTCTTTTGAATTGATTTTGGTTTTAGTAATTATTTCAGCCTCAGGAATGTTTGGAGTAATTAATGAAACTTTGTTCAATAATTTTTTTTTTAATATTTCTGTTGAATTTTTATCAATTAATCTTGCGCCTCCCTTTGCTACCATTACAGGATCTAAGACTATTTTATTAACCTTTATCTTTTCCAATGAACTTGAAACTGAATTAATAACTTTTCTAGAGTGTAGCATGCCAATTTTAATTGCATTTGGTTGAATATCTTTGCAGGTAAATTCAATTTGTTTAGATATTTCTTTATAGGGGACTGGTAAAATAGATTTTACGCCTGTAGTATTTTGTGACGTAACAGCAGTAATAGCAGTCATTGCGTATCCACCTAATGAAGTTATAGTTCTTATATCAGCTTGAATTCCTGCTCCACCAGAAGAATCTGATCCTGCAATAATTAAAATTTTAGATTTAGGTTTCAATTTATTTTAGTGATTTAGAAACTATTTTTATGCACTTGTTAAGAAGTATTTTGTCTTCCGACTCACACATTATTCTTATTTTAGACTCCGTACCAGATTTTCTTACCAGTAGTCTTCCTTTTCCAAATATGATTTTTTCTGCTTTTTTAATTGCAAATTTACATTTTTTTGAGCTAATTATTGATTTGTCCTTAACTGAAATATTTTCTAGTACTTGAGGTGTTGGCCTAAAAATAGAGAATAATTCACTAGCTTTTTTACCTTTTCTCAAAGAAAAAAGTATCTCAAGTGCTACAAGTAATCCGTCTCCAGTAGTTGCAAAGTTCCCTAGTATAATATGGCCAGACTGCTCTCCACCTAAGTTAAATTTTTTGTTTTGCATTAGCTCTTTTACATATCTATCTCCGACATTTGATCTAAAAAATTTAATTTTTTTTTCTTTAAAAAACTTCTCTAGACCATAATTTGACATTAAAGTTCCAATTACGCCTCCTCTTAGTATTTTTTTTCTTTTCCATCTCTCGCCTAAAACGGCTACAATTTTATCTCCATCTACAATATTTGCCTTTTCATCTGTCAAAATTATTCTGTCTGCATCTCCATCTAAAGAAATTCCTAAATCAGTTTTAAATTTTTTTGTTAATGATCTAATTTTTTCTGGATGTGTTGAACCACATTTATAATTAATGTTTATTCCATTTGGTTTAGTTCCAAATTCAAAAACTTTCGCACCTAAAGATCTTAGTAATTTTGGAGCACTTTTGTATGCAGCTCCATTAGCACAATCAATTGCAATTTTTAAACCTTTCAGTGAGAAATTATTTGGAAAATTACTTTTTAAAATATTTACGTAATTTTCATTTGCATCCTCTAATCTTTTTACCCTTCCAAGATTTAGTGGTTTTGTCAGTTTAGATGAAATATTTGAATCTATTATTTTCTCAATTTTTTTCTCAATTTTGTCAGATAATTTCATGCCATCAGGTCCGAATAATTTCATCCCATTGTCAGTAAACTGATTATGTGAGGCAGTTATCATTATACCAAGATTGGCTCTCATTTTTTTTGTAAGCATCGCTAATCCATTTGTTGGTAACGGTCCAAGAGTAAAGACATGCATTCCTGCTGAGGTAAGTCCAGAAACTAATGCTGGTTCTAAGGTATAACCAGACAATCTGGTATCTTTTGCAATAATCGCTATTTGTTTTTTTTTTTTTAAATTTTTAAAATAAGTGCCCGCAGCTAAACCAAACTTAAAAAACATTTCACCATTAATTTTAGAATTATTTACTTTTCCTCTTATTCCGTCGGTTCCAAAATATTTTTTTTCCATTAGAAATTTAGTTTTTTATAAACTTTAATTGATTGATTAACTTCATTTACATCATGCACTCTTAAAATCTGAACACCTTGTAACATAGAGAATATACAACTTGATACGGTTCCACCTATCCTTTCTTTACTATCATTTTCATTAGATATATCTCTAATAAATCGTTTCCTAGATAAACCAAGTAATATTGGAAAACCTAATGTATGAAAAATAGAAATCTTATTAATTAATGTAATATTATGTTTCAAATTTTTACCAAAACCTATTCCTGGATCTAATATGATATTGTTATGTTTAATACCAATTGATCTTAAATATTTAATTTTTGCCTCAAAATAATCATAAATATCTAGCAAAACATTTTTATATTTTGGACTATTTTGCATTGTTTTAGGTGAGCCTTTCATGTGATGTATTACAAATGGTACTTTGGTTTTTTTTAATAAATTAATTGTTTTTTTGTCATACTCAAAACCAGAAACATCATTTATAATTTTTATTCCATAATTTAAACTTTTTTCCATCACCTGGCTTTTTCTTGTGTCCAGTGAGAAAATTGCATTTTTTTTTTTAATCAGTCTTAGTTTTTTGGATATTCTTTTCCACTCATCAGATACTGGGATCTCTTTAGCACCTGGGCGGGTAGACTCACCACCAATATCAATTATATTTGCTCCAGAGTTTATTAAATTATTTATTTGTCTTTCTGCAGATTTAAATTTTATGAATTTTCCACCATCAGAAAAGCTATCAGGTGTTAAATTTAAAATACCCATCATTATTGGGGTATTATTAAATTTTAAACCCTTAAATTTTTTTTTTTTGGATATATTTTTTAAATCTTTATTTATTTTATTTTGTAATTTAAATGGAAGTTTTTTTATCTCATCTAAATTAATTATTTTTTCTGATTTCCTTGTTAAAAGCTCAACAGACCTAAATTTAATACCAGAGTTTCCGTTTAAAGGTAAATGATTTTTTCTTATTTTACCAGATTTTGAAGTATAAAAAAAATTACACGCTCTTGTGTAATATTTTTCCATTAAGTTTAATGGACTATCTTAGGTTTTAAACCGATTGATCCAAGTGCTGAACCTTGATCGTCTTCCTCAACTTTAAAATCTTCTTTATTTTTAGGGTAAACGTTCTTGTCGACTATATCTAAAATTTCCTCACCAGTTAATGTTTCATAAGTTAGCAATGCTTTTGCAAGTTTATGAAGGTCGTCTATTTTCTCAGTAAGGACTTTTTTAGCTCTATCATATCCTTTATCAACTATTTTTCTTATTTCATTATCGACTTTTCGTGCTGTTTCCTCTGACATATTTTGTTGTCTCGCAACAGATCTTCCTAAAAATACTTCCTCCTCATTTTCTCCGTACGCGACTGGGCCTAGCTCTTTACTAAGTCCAGCTCTCATAACCATAGCTCTTGCTCTTTTTGTTGCTTGCTCAATATCACTTGCAGCACCTGTAGTAACTTTATCCTCACCAAATATTATCTCTTCAGCAACTCTTCCTCCCATAGCTATAGCGAGTTGGGCGTGTAATTGCTCTCTAGTTTGAGAAACTTCGTCTCTTTCTGGAAGTTGCATAACCATACCTAAAGCTCTTCCTCTTGGAATTATCGTAGCTTTGTGAATTGGATAAGCGGCTTTCTCATTAATTGTAACTATGGCGTGACCTGCCTCATGATAAGCAGTAAGTCTTTTCTCTTCCTCAGACATTACCATTGAACGTCTTTCAGCTCCCATCATTACTTTATCTTTTGCTTCTTCAAACTCCTGATAAGTTACAATTCTTTTGTTTTTTCTAGCAGCTAGCAATGCAGCCTCATTTACTAGGTTTGCTAAATCTGCTCCTGAAAATCCTGGCGTTCCTCGAGCAATAGTTCTTAAATTCACATCTGGAGCCATCGATATTTTTTTTGCGTGTACTTTTAAAATTTTTTCTCTTCCTATTATATCTGGATTTGAAACTACAACTTGTCTATCAAATCTTCCTGGTCTTAAAAGAGCTGGATCAAGAACATCTGGTCTATTAGTTGCAGCTATAATTATCACACCTTCATTTGTATCAAAACCATCCATTTCAACTAACAATTGGTTTAGAGTTTGTTCTCTTTCATCGTTTCCACCTCCTAGGCCTGCGCCTCTACTTCTTCCTACTGCATCTATTTCGTCTATAAAGATAATACAAGGCGAATGTTTTTTTCCTTGTTCAAACATGTCTCTAACTCTAGACGCTCCAACACCAACAAACATTTCTACAAAATCTGATCCTGATATTGTAAAGAATGGAACTCCAGCCTCACCTGCTATAGCTCTTGCCAATAAAGTTTTTCCCGTACCAGGAGGCCCCACTAATAAACAACCTCTTGGAATTTTTCCACCTAATCTACTAAATTTTCTTGGATCTTTTAAAAATTCTACGACTTCTTCGACTTCCTCTTTTGCTTCTTCAACTCCAGCAACATCATTAAATGTAACCTTACCCTTGACCTCATTCATCATTTTAGCTTTAGATCTTCCAAATCCCATCGCTCCACCTTTGCCACCTTGCATTTGTCTCATAAAAAATATCCAGACAGCTATTAAAAGTAACATGGGGAACCAAGACAATAATATGCCTAGGAGTGATGGCATTTTTTCCTCTAATGGACTCGCAGATATACTAACACCTTTGTCACTTAATTTTTGAATAAGGTTTGGATCGTCAGGTGCATAAGTATTAAACTGTTGACCATTTGACAAAACACCTTTTATATTTTTTCCAGAAATCTCAACTTGAACTACTCTTCCATTATCTACTTCTGTCAAAAATTCAGAGAAAATAATATTATTTTTTTGAGCCATAGTTCCCTGTGGGTTTTTAAACATGTTGTAAAGACCAATTGTAAGGAGAACTATAATTCCCCACATAGCTAAGTTTTTGAAATTCATGTTGATAAAGTAAGAATTATTAGAGAATAAACAAGTGTCAATTTGTACATATATTTTGCAAAATAACTATATTTCTCTTGAAATAATCATTGTATTGCTGACTTTTTTAAAAATACACCCTGATAATGTTGTTTTATAAGTATCTTTTGAATTTTTGAAATTTTTTATGAGATTCATTATTTTGCTCCCTCTTGATAGTTTTGCCTTGTCTGAAAATGAATTTAAAACAATATTTAGTGATCTAAACACTACTTCATCAGGCTCTGAAAAAAAATTTTTACTAACAATTACTTTTTCTTTATTTTTAATAACATTTAAATCTATATTTTTTTTTATATAATGCTCAAGAGCTTTATTGCTCTTATGAAGATTTGATAAAGATGTATCAAAATTTTTGTTTTTTTTGTTAAATTTAAAATTATTTAAAATATTTCTTACGTAAACTCTTAAATATTTATTATCTAGGTTTGATGGATCTTTGATGTAGTTACCAAATGTATTTTTAGAGATATATATCAACTCATTTTTAGAAAAATTCAAAAGTGGTCTAAAAATCAAAATTTTTTCATTTATTTTTAATTTAGAGTATTTTTTTTTGAAGGATATAAGCCCATTTAAACCCGATCCTCGAAGCAATCTTATAAAAAAATTTTCGTATAAATCATCTTTGTGATGAGCTGTTAAAATTTTATTTAGTTTATAATTCTTACATTTTTTAAATAATAATTCGTATCTCTTTAATCGAGCTTGCTCTTGAATATTATTAAGATTCTTATTTTTTACCCATTTTAAAATATTTAAATTAACGTCAAATTTTTTTAAAATTTTTTTAATAAATAACCCCTCTTTTTTTGACTCTTTTCTTAATTTATGATCGATGTGAAAATAAACATTACTTGTGTCCCTCTCTATAGACAAACATTTCGTTAAAAAAGCCAATGCCATACTGTCCGGACCACCAGAGATCGCAACACAATAATTTTTATCAGTATCTTTTGAAATTATTCTTTTAAACCTTGAATAAAGTTTTTTTATTTTTGGGTTTTTAAGTTTGGATAAATAAAAATTATGAATTGTTTTGTTTACACTCGAATTTCTTTTCTTCATACTTTGCTTTTTGAAGTACAGATTGAGTTGCCTCAGGATATTGTTTCTTTACACCAGAAATCATAAGACACCCTTGATCTTTTTCTCCAATTTGTACTAATGATACTCCGAGTTTTAATAGATTGATAGGTGCTTTTTCACTTTTAGGATATTTTTGATAACCTTCTAAATATGCAGATGCTGCATCTGTATAAAGTTGTCTAATTCTAAAAGTTTCAGCATACCAGTACTGGGCATTTCCAGATAATTTATGTTCTGGATTAGTATCAACAAATTCTCTAAATGCTCTTTCTGCCATATTGTAATCTCCAACTTTTAGAAAACTTGTTGCAAATTCATATTGATTTTCTGGTGTACCATCTGGTAATAATTTTTCCTCTGATTGAAATGTTTCAGTCACAACAGTTTTGGTCGCATCTATCGATTGAATAGATTGGCTTTCACTTTCATTTGTCATGTCTTTATAAGAAACTGTTCCTAAATCTTGAGGTTGAGTAGAACCCGGTAGAATTTTTTCTTTATCGGTGGTCGCGTCTGTAGGAAGCTTTGTTAAAGAATTAGTATCAACTTCTACATTATTATTAGTTTCTAGCTGTTGAAACCTTAGTTGATTATCTGCTTGAACTTTTGATAATCTAGAATTTAATTTATCAATTTTAAAATTAATCTCTTCATATTTATTTGTTAATTGTTGAAACTGTTTTTCTATTTCAGATAATTTTAACAAATGTCTTGTGAGTACATCTTCACTTTCTTTAACTGAATTATTTGAATTCGAACTTGAGGATTGAGAAAAAGACTCTGAATAAACTGCTCTCTCTAATGTCCTTAAATCTTTTTGGATTAATTGCAAAATTTCTTTTATTTCTGATGTATCTGCAGTCAAACTTGATGGGTAAAATAAATAAAAAAAAATAAACAAATAACTTAAGTTTTTTTTGATTTTTAACATTCAGTAAATTTGTAAGTATAAAAATGGCAAAAAAAAGACCCCATACTTAAGGGGTCTTTTTCAAAAATCTTTTTATTTTTTAGTTAGCTTTTACAGTAACCGATCTTCTATTTTTAGACCATGAGAGAGGATTTGATCCTGAATCAACTGGTCTTTCTTTTCCATAACTAATCACTGATATTCTATCTGCCGAAACTCCATAAGTCATTAGGTAATCTTTGGCTGCGTTAGCTCTTCTTTCACCTAATGCTAAATTGTATTCTCTTGTTCCTCTTTCATCGGCATGTCCTTCAAGAACAACATTAACGCTAGGATTTTCTCTTAACCATGCAGCTTGTTTTCGTAGTGTATCTCTAGACATTGTAGTAAGAATAGTTTCGTTAGTTGCAAAGAATACTCTATCTGGAACACCTTTAGCTAAATACTCAACTGTATCTGTTCCTGTATAAACATCCCCTTGAATTTGAGAATCTAAATTTGTTGCTGTTTTTTTAGTTGCGCAAGCAGATACAACCATACTCAATAATATTACTAGAAAAGTATTTTTTAGGATTTTGCTTAAATTCATTAATGCTCCTTAGTATTTTTTAGAACTTTTTCACAACTAATTAGATCTTTCAAGTCTAAAAATCAACATTAATTGTGTATTTTTTTAAAAATTTAGACTAATTACTTAATAAAGATGACCAAGATGGGTCTGAAGCATCTGTCTCAGTATTCACCATTCTCTCATTATATCCAGTTAAATCAATTGACCAAAGCTTTGCTGTAAAACCTTCACCTTTATCATTTGATTTTGTCTCTCTATAAAATATAAGAACTCTTCCATTTGGAGCCCATGAAGGTGCTTCTTGATAGTAATTTTCTGTAAGCAACCTTTCACCTTTCCCATCTACACGCATAACTCCAATATAAAACTTACCCTTATGAAGTTTAGTAAAAGCAATTAAGTCTCCTCTGGGAGACCATACTGGTGTACCATACAATCCTTTCCCGAAAGAAATTCTTTTTACATCTGAACCGTCACTTTTCATAACATAAATTTGTTGGTATCCACTTCTATCCGAATTGAATGTAATAAATTTACCATCTGGTGAGTAAGAAGGGGATGTATCTATTGATGGATGATTGGTAATTCTCTCAACAATTCTATTTTCAATATCCATAGTATAAATATCTGAATTGCCATCTTTCGCAAAACTCATTATTATTTTTTTTCCATCTGGTGAAAATCTTGGGGCAAATGTCATCCCTGGAAAATCTCCTACAACTTCTTGGATCCCTGTCTCAATATCTAATAAATAAACTCTAGGTAAATTTCTAAAATACGAGAGGTAGGTTACCATTTGGTTGGTGGGATTAAATCTTGGGGTGAGTACTAGCTCATTACCAAGAGTTAAATATTTTGTGTTAAATCCATCTTGATCCATTATAGCAAGTTTTTTTATACGTTGGGTTTTTGGACCTTCTTCTGAAACATAAATTATTCTTGTATCAAAATATCCTTTTTCCCCAGTAAGTCTTTGATAAACCTTATCTGTAATTATATGACCTACTCTTCTCCAATTGCTTGGAACTGTTGTGAATGCAAGTGCAAGCATTTCTCTCCCTGCGAGCACATCCCATAATCTAAACTCAACTTTGAGTTTCTCATTAATGGCTGTTACTTTACCGGTTATCAAGGCTTGAGATTTAATTAATGCCCAATCCTCAAATCTAGGTTTAAGATGAGCAATGTCAGGTTTTTGAAGAAAAGCATCCTTGCTCAAAGGATTAAACAATCCAGATTGTTTTAAATTATTTTCAATTACTTTTGAAATTTCTGATCCTAAATCTTTAATTTCCAATTCATTTTCGAAAAACGTATTGGAATTATTATCTTGAAACAATGGTGAGACAGCAATAGGAAGTGGATTTAAATTTCCACGAGTTATATCTACTTCAACGAGCGAATAAGATTTAGAAATACTTATAAATAATATTAAGATTATATTTAAAATTAATCTAAATTTTTTCATTAACCCCCTAGCATTTCTCTAGCATCAAAGTTTAGTTGAAGGTTTTTCCACCTCTCATAACCGCTAGTAGGTACTTTTAGAGGTTGACACAATTGAATTGCTCTAAGAGCACTTTCGGCTAGTACTTTATAGAAACCTTGTCCTGGCATATTCATTCTTGCATGATCCAAAATTTCAGATTTTATAAGTGTTCCATCTGGTTTTAATTTTAATTTTATTCTAACTAACAAATTTTCATTATATGGTAAACCTAAGGGAATACTCCAACAACCAAAAATTTGGGCTTTTAAGGAATCTTCTTCACTCAAAGTTAATGCAGATATATCCATAGTATCATCTTGAGATTGTGAAATTTTATCCACTTTTTTGTTTGTTTCTCCAATATCTTCTTTAGATTTATCTATTAAAGCTGCAATATTATTTGGATCAAATAGTTCTTTCTTTTCAAACTCAGATGCTTGTTTAACTTTAGTATCGTCTATCTTTGGTTTTTTGGGTTTAATTATCTCTTTTAAATTTTCATCTTCTGTTAAATCTTTAGACGGTTTTTGTTTTTTTTCTTCTTCAACTGAAAGTTTTTCATTAGTTTTATCAGGTAATGGAATTGCATCTAATTTCTCTTTTTTAACAATTTCTTTTTTTGTCTCTGGTGTAGGAGTTTTTTTTGAAGTCAACTCAGTAATATTTTCCTTATTTTTTTCTGGACTAATATCTTTTTTTTCATCTTTTTTAATTTTTTTCGGTGGAGCTTGTTCAGAAACCAATTTTTCTTTATCTTTTTTTACTTTCTCTATAATTTTTTTTGCCTTTGGAGCAAAAGGTATGTTTGTTTTGTCAGAAATCTGAATGAGCTCGACTGAAACTAGTGGTGGTATATTCAATGGCTTCTTAGCAATAAAAGGTAATGTAAAAATACTTAAAACAATTATAGCAGTGTGAAAAATTGATGAAAAAAACAAACTTTTATACAAGTTTACCTCTCTTTGTATGGTTCAGATATCAAGGCTACTTTAGTAAATCCTGAACCGGAGAGCATACCCATTATTTCTAGCACTCTTCCATAGTTAATAGTTTTATCTCCCCTTACAAAAATTCTTGTATCAGTTCTGTTATTTGAAACTGCTAAAATTTTTGCAATTATTTTTTCATACTCAACTTTTGTTTCTTGAATAAAAATCTCTCCTTTAGAATTAATTGTTAATGTCAACGGCTCAGTTTCTTCTGGCAAAGTATCAGCAGAAGACTCTGGTAAATCAACTTGAACACCAACAGTTAATAAAGGAGCCGTGACCATAAAAATTATAAGCAGCACAAGCATAACATCAACAAAAGGAGTTACATTTATTTCGCTCATTGGTTCTTTTTTTGAACGTTTTAAATTAAATGCCATTTCTAAATTATAGAAATAAATCTCTTTGAAAAGTTTTCCAGTTTTTGAGAGTATTTTTTAGAGTCATTGCTAAATTTATTGTATGCAATAACTGCTGGAATTGCCGCTAATAAACCTAAAGCTGTTGCGAATAATGCTTCTGCAATACCTGGAGCAACAATTGCTAAACTTGTATTTCTTGAAATGGCAATTGATTGAAATGAATTCATAATGCCCCATACAGTTCCAAACAATCCTATAAATGGAGCAGTTGATCCTACGGTTGCAAGAAAGGTGTAATTTTTATCTACGTTGGTCATTTGCTTTTCAATATTTGCTTCCAAAACACCTTCTAATCTCTCGGATAAATTTGATTTTGATCTTGATTTCATCACCATTTGCATTGAGCTTTTAAATACTTCAGCCATTGGATCATTGGTAGCTGACGGTAAATTATTATAAAATGTTTCTGCAGATTTTGATTTCCAAAATTTTTCTTCAAATTCATCTGCACTTTTATTTATTTTTCTAAACAGTCTTATCTTGTCAAAAATTATAGCCCAAGAGTAAATTGAAAAGGCTACTAAAATAATCATTACTGATTTCACTATTATGTCTGCTCTTAGAAATAAGCTAACTAAAGAAAAATCTGTGTTACTTGCAAGTCCAACAGCTTGTGAGGTTATATCTGCTTCCATAGTTTCTTCTCACACTCAATTGTGTCATTAATTTGGCTCTTATTTCCTAATATTTTGGATTTAATTATTTCCCTAAAGTTTCAAAATAATATTTAGCAATTAATATTGCATCAGCTTTGTTTGCATCTTTTTTTTTTGATAATTCGGAAGATATATATGGATAAGTCTCAATTACTTTAGTCCTGCTAGCATCTTTCTCAGAGTTAAGTAAATTAAAATGCTTTTTCCATTTAACAGGTCTTACTAAAATTACTGGCAATTTTAATGCTGCACAAACACCTTTTATTACACCAAAAGATTGTCCAAAACTAAACATTCCTGTAACTCCTTGTCCTGGCATTGCACTAACATTCTCGAGAATTACTCTATCATCATGTGAAATATTTTCCTTTGTAAGGATGTTTGCTAATTCAGCTGCATTAATTTGTTTTTTTGACTTTGTGCCTTCTGTCATAGTTGGCATGTCAACAACCATTGAAATGTTTCCATTTCTTAATATAGATATTGCTCCACTAATCCCAGGGTCTATTCCAACTAAATTCATTAATTAATTCTCAAATTTTGCATTTGTAAAAATATTTTGTACATCTTCATCATCATCTAAGGTTTCTAAAAATTTAATCATATTATCCTTGTTTTCTCCTGATAGATTTACTGTATTTAATGGGACCCATTGAATTTCTGTAGACAAAAAATTTTCAATTTTTTTTTCTAATTTATTTTTTACTTCATATATCTCTGTATTAGCAGTATGTACTTCATGAAAATTCTCGTGGGAAAAACATTCATTTGCACCACTTTCAATTGCTAGATCAAGCATACCCGCTTCATCAATTTCGTCTTTATTTATTTTTATTACTCCTAACTGTTGAAAGTTATGTGATGCCGACCCTTGAGTTCCAAGTCCACCACCACTTTTTTGAAAAATAGTTCTAATATTTGAAGCTGTTCTATTTTTGTTATCTGTTAAAGTTTCAACTATAACAGCTGTTTTATTTGGACCAAAACCTTCATATCGAAGATTTTCAAAGTTCGAGTCTGCACTAATACTAGATTTATCTATTGCTCTCTCTATATTATCCTTAGGCATATTTGCTGATCTTGCAGCTTGAATTGCTGATCGTAATCGAGCATTCATATCTGGATTTTTATCTCCAAGTTTTGCTGCAACTGTTATTTCGCGTGAAAGTTTAGAGAAAATTTTAGATCTTTGTTTGTCAGCTTTTCCTTTTTTGTGTTTGATACCTGCCCAATGCGAATGTCCAGCCATGATTTAAATATTTTCAGTTAATTTACCACCATATATAAAACTAGATACACTTTTGGCCAAGCCATTATTCTCATCGGCATCCACTATCATACCACAAAGTGTTGCTTCTCCTTTGGCCGGATACTGTTTTTTTGAATCTCTTTTAAAAAATCTATTTATTGAATTTTGTTTATTCATTCCTATTACAGAATCATAATCCCCACACATTCCAGCGTCAGTTAAATAAGCTGTTCCATTCTCTAATATTCTTGCATCATTTGTTGGTACATGTGTATGTGTACCGACCACAATGGTTGCATGACCATCTAAGTAATGACCCATAGCCATTTTTTCACTAGTAATCTCACCATGAAAATCTACAACTAAAAAATCATAATTTTTTTTTAATTTATGATATTCAATAAAATTTTTTGTAAATTCAAATACGTCTTTGCATTTTTTCATAAAAACATTTCCCATCAAATTTAAAACACCAACTCTCGAACCTTTTTTTGACATATAAACTTCAAATCCACTTCCAGGAACTTCGTTAAGTAAATTTTCTGGTCTTAATAATCTTTTCTCTTTTTTTATAAATTCGAAAGTTTCTTTCTGATCCCAAACATGATTGCCAGTTGTGATAACATCTACTCCTGAACTGATTAACTCTTTTACATTATTTTCAGTTATTCCAACTCCGTCTATAGCTGCATTTTCTCCATTAGCTATGACAAAATTAATTTTATTTTTTTCTATAATTGTTTGTAAATGTTTTTTTACTGCAATACATCCCGAGTCCCCAACTATATCGCCTAGAAACAAAATTTTCATTAATAGATTTTATTTTCTGTTATGATGAAATCTAATTTTTTGTCAAATTTGTTTACAGGTAATTTTTCAATTTTCTGAAAAGAAAACGATAATCCAACTGTTTTAAATTTTTTTAATTTACCAACTTTTTCTATATATCTATCGTAATAACCTCCACCATATCCTAATCGAAACTTATTTTTATCAAAACCAACTAAAGGGACTAAAATAAGATCAGGATATAAAATTTTTTCGGACACAGGTTCAGGAATTCCCATATTATTTACTTTTAAATGAGTGCCTGATGACCAATTGAAAAAATTCATTTGATTGGAGTCGCCAACAACAGGTAGTGAAATTAAGAATTTTTTTTCTAGAAATTTTTTTAAAACGGGCAAACAGTCAAATTCATAATTTATTGGGTAGTAACCACCAATGGTGTTAATTTTAAATTTTATATTTTTTATTATATCGAAAATTTTCGTTTCAATATTTTCAAACTTCTTAAACTTTTTTTTTCTTATAAAAATTAATTTTTTTCTTAGTAATTTTTTTGACAATTTTACTGAATATTTGTATCTGGATTATTTTTTTGTATAAAATTTTCTATTTCTTTGGTCGCTGTATCTATCAAATTTTCATAATTGTTTTTTTGATTTTGGATTTCAAACTCAAGCTTGGTTTGATTATCAGATAGTTTTAAAATTTCTTTCTCTTTTTCATCTTTATAGTTGTAAACTAAGGATTTTAATTCCTTAAATTTACTAATTAAATTTTGAATTTCTATCTTTTGTTTTTCTAATTTTTTTTTAGTCTCAAAGTATTCATCCATTGTTGTAATTGAAGTAATAAGTAAAAGCTTATTTTCACCTATGTTGCCAAGCGAATTTTTTAGACCGCTGAACTTTTGACTTAGATGTGATGATAGCTCCTCTAAATGTTCCTCTTGCCCATCCTCACAGGATAGCAAGTATTCTTTACCATTAAACTTGATATTTACATTTGCCATTTTTCAATTTCATCTAACAAACTATCGGTTTCTTGATTTAATTCATCTATTTTCTCTGAAAATTTTTGCTCTCTTCTTTTTTCATCCTCATCCTTAGACTTAAATTCATCAAACTCTTGCTTTAATTTCAGATTTTCTTTTTCTAAAAAATTATAATTTTCTAATAATTGTTTATATTCAATTTCTAATTGATTTTTTTGCTCTATAAGATTTTCTAATTCTGGGGAATTATCTTTTTTAGCTAAATCTAAATTTTTAAGTTTTTCCAGTGTTTGATTTAATTTTTTTTCTTTTTCGATTATAGAATTCATTATATATAAACATACTATTAAATTGAGTCACCTAAGTCTATACAGGATAATTTTTTGAGAATACAAAATAAAGATTTATCTAAAGCAATTCGTGTTCTTTCAATGGATGCAGTTGAAAAAGCTAATTCAGGCCATCCTGGGATGCCTATGGGAATGGCAGATGTTGCAACCGTCCTTTTTAAAAATTTTCTAAAATTTAATTCATCCAATCCAAGTTGGATCAATAGAGATAGGTTTGTTTTATCTGCTGGCCATGGATCAATGTTATTATATTCTTTGTTGTATCTAACTGGTTATAAAAGCATCAGTATTTCTGATATTAAAAACTTTAGACAGCTAAATTCTATTTGCGCTGGACATCCTGAGTATGAAAAAAACTCTGGAATAGAAACAACAACTGGACCCTTAGGACAAGGAATTGCAAATGCAGTTGGTTTTGCAATTGCTGAAGAAGTTTTAAAAAGGAAATTGGGAAGTAAAATAATTAATCATAAAACTTATGTTTTGGCAGGTGATGGATGTTTGATGGAGGGTATAAGTCACGAGGCAATGAGTTTAGCAGGCCACCTAAAACTTAAAAATTTAATCATGTTGTTTGATAACAACTCTATTTCAATTGATGGACCAACTAGTCTTGCCGTATCAGATAACTATAAAAAAAGGTTTGAAAGCTATGGTTGGAATTATATAGATATTGATGGTCATAACGAAAAACAAATATTTAGTGCAATTAAAAAAGCACAAAAAGCAATAAAGCCAACGGTTATCTCATGTAAGACACAAATAGGATTTGGCTCACCCAATAAAAGTGGCAAAGCATCTTCTCATGGCAGTCCTCTTGGACCTAAAGAGATTGAGTTAGTAAGAAAAAAGTTAAACTGGCCTTTCAAACCGTTTGAAGTACCAAAAAATATTTTAAAAGAATGGAGAAAAATAGGACTTAAAGGTTCCAAGACAGAAGCAAAATGGAAGAAAAATTTTTCAAGAAATAAAAATAGATTAAAAGAATTGTTTAATAATAATTTTTCTCATTCGATTATAAAACAAAAGAAAGATGTTATCGCAAATTTAAAACCATTAGCAACGAGAAAGTCTTCTGAGGCTGTTTTAAACTCATTATTTAAATTAAAAAATAATTTAATTGGAGGGTCTGCAGATCTAGCAGGTTCAAATAATACAAAATCTAAATTTAACAAAGTTATAAATGCTAAAAATTTTGATGGTGACTATATTCATTACGGAGTGAGAGAACATGCAATGTGTGGAATAATGAATGGTTTAGCATTGCACAGTAATTTAATTCCGTATGGAGGAACTTTTTTAATATTTTCAGATTATTGCAAGCCTTCAATTAGACTTTCTGCATTAATGAAGCAAAGAGTAATTTATGTAATGACTCATGATTCTATTGGATTAGGTGAAGATGGTCCAACCCATCAACCTATTGAACAATTATCAGGTCTAAGATCTATACCAAATTTAAATATACTTAGACCTGCCGATCAAACAGAAACCATTGAGTGCTGGGATCTCGCGCTAAAAAACTCAAAAACTCCAAGTATTCTTGCATTGACAAGACAAAACTTAGATCCAATAAGAAAACGTTTCACATCTACGAATAAATGCTCTTATGGCGCTTATGAGGTAATGAGAACAAATAAAAAAATAAAGATAACTATACTAGCTACTGGCTCTGAGGTAAATCTAGCTTTAAATATAAGTCATAAATTAGCCAAAGAAAAAATATACTCAAAAGTTATATCTATGCCTTGCCAAGAAATTTTTGATAAACAAAGTCAAAAATATAAAAGTAAAATTTTAAATGAAACTAACAAAATATTTTCTATAGAAGCGGGATCAGACCAATCATGGTCAAAATATATCAACAATAAAGGATTAGCATTTTCAATTAATGATTTTGGAAAAAGTGCTCCTTATATTAAGGTATATGATCATTTCGGATTAAATGTTGAAAAAATTTGTAAAAAAATAAAATTGAACATCAAAAAAAATGGCAATTAAAATTGGAATTAATGGTATGGGCCGTATCGGGAGAATGGTTGTACGATCAATTTATGAAAATTATAAAGGGAAAGTTCAAATTAAACATATTAATAATAGATCAGGCTCAGAAATTTGTGCAAACTTGTTAAAATACGATTCAGTTCATGGAAAATTTAGTGCTGAGATAAAATTTAATTCGAACTATTTAAGAATTAATAAAGACAAAATTTCATTTTCACAATTCTCAAATATTCAAGACATAAATTGGAAAAAATATAATGTTGATTATGTATTTGAGTGCACTGGCAAATTCAATTCCAAAGAAAAACTAATACCGCATCTAAAAAATGGAGCAAAAAAAGTCATAGTATCAGCTCCGTGTAAAAATGCAGACAAAACAGTTGTTTTTGGCGTTAATCATAGAAAAATTAAAAAGAGTGATAATATAATTTCAGCTGCATCTTGTACAACTAATTGCCTTGCTCCTATTGCAGATGTAATAAATAAAAATTTTATAATCCAAAATGGCTTTATGACAACCATTCACGCTTTTACAACAGATCAAAGAATATTAGATAATTCACATAAAGACCCGAGACGAGCAAGATCTGCTAGCCAATCAATTGTGCCAACATCAACCGGTGCTTCTAGAGCAATTGGGGAGATTATACCTTCATTAAAAGGAAAGCTTGAAGGAATTGCAATGAGAGTGCCAACACCTAATGTATCTTTGGTTGAGTTTGTTTTTAATGTTAAAAAAAATATTTCTAAAGAAAAATTAAATAATTCATTTTCAAAAGCATCGAATTCATACCTAAAAAATATCTTAGATGTTACAAAAGAAAAATTAGTATCAATAGATTTCAACCATAATAGCTCATCGGCAACATTAGATAGTTCTCTGACTAATGTCGTTGGTTTAAAAATGGGAAAAATTTCTGCGTGGTATGACAATGAATGGGGTTTTTCAAATAGAATGTGTGATATTGCAAGGTATTTAAGCAAAATCAATTAATGAAATCCATAACAGATTTAGAAAATTTAAATAATCAAATAGTACTTTTAAGGTTAGATTTAAATGTACCAATTTTAAATGGAAAAATAACAGATACAAATAGAATAGATAAAATTATTCCAACAATTAATTTTCTTTTATCAAAAAATGCAAAAATAATAATAATTTCTCATGTTGGAAGACCAAAAGGAAAATTTAAAAGTGAGCTATCTCTTCAACCAATAAGAGATAATGTAAGTTCGCAGGTTAATGAAAACGTTAGACTAGAGAAGGCAAATATTTTTAATTTAAAAAAAAATGAATTATTTAAAAGTGCTGATGAAAAATTAATGATTTTAGAAAATATTAGATTTTACCCAGAAGAAGAGAATAACAATGAAAAATTTTCTGAACATTTGGCAAAACTTGGGGACATTTATATAAATGATGCATTTTCATGTTCACACAGAGAGCATGCTTCGGTTACAAGTATTACAAAATTTATACCATCCTATAGTGGGCTTCAGATGAATTCAGAAGTTGAGGCTCTTAAAAAAATTACAACAGAAATTAAAAAGCCAATTACATGTATAATTGGTGGATCAAAGATATCTACAAAAATAGACATTATAAAAAACCTAATACCTAAATTTGATAATATTGTAATCGTTGGAGCTATGGCTAATAACATTTTAAAATACAAAGGCTACAATATAGGAGCCTCATTATTTGAAAAAAATTCTAAAAAAATAATTGGAGAAATTTTTTCTGAAATAGAAGATAATAGTTGTAGAATATATTTCCCTGAGGACGTTAAAGTTGGAAAAAGCCTTGAAGATTATTCTATTCAAAAATCATTAAATCAAATAGAAAATGATGATATGATACTTGATGTTGGTTCAAAAACGATACAAAATATAAAAAGTGTAATCGATAATTCCTCAACCATATTATGGAATGGGCCTTTGGGATATTTTGAAAATCCTAATTTTTCAATAGGTAGTTTAGAAATAGCAAAATATATAGGAAATAAACAAGGAGAGCTTTTTTCTGTTATTGGTGGTGGAGATACTGTTTCTGTTGTTAACTCCATAAAAATTAAAAATAAATTTAATTTTGTCTCAACTGCTGGTGGAGCATTTTTAGAATATCTTGAAGGTAAAATTCTTCCTGGTATAAGAGCGCTTAATTAAATGTCTGAATTATACAAAATAGCAGAAAAAATTCTTCAAAACGGAAAAGGAATTCTTGCGGCTGATGAAAGCACCGGGACTATGAAAAAAAGATTAGACTCAGTAAATGTAGAGTCTAATGAAAAAAATAGATTAATTTTCAGAGAAACACTTTTTTCTTCAAACTCAATGAAAGAATGCATTGGTGGTGTGATATTATATGATGAAACGATTAGACAAAATACTTCTCAAAATAAATCTATACCAGAATTAATTTCTGAAAGTGGTGCTGTGCCAGGAATAAAAGTAGATACAGGTGCAAAAACGTTAGCGGGGTCTAAAGAAGAAAAAATTACTGAGGGATTAGATGGTTTAAGAGAAAGATTAAAAGATTATTATCAACTTGGTGCTCGATTTACAAAATGGAGAGGTGTCTATATTATCTCTGAAGTATATCCATCTGAGTTATCAATAGCAGCTAATGCTCATGCTTTAGCCAGATATGCTGCACTAGCGCAAGAAGCTGGTATGGTGCCAATTGTAGAACCAGAGGTTTTAATGGATGGTAAACACTCAGCTAAAGATTGTTTTAATAAAACATCTGAGGTTATAAAAAGATGCTATGACGAATTAGATATCAATAAAGTTGATCTGAAAGGCACAATTTTAAAACCCAATATGATTATTCCTGGAACAGATTCGAATGAGACAATTTCTAATAACGAAATAGCTGAAATGACATTAGAATGTTTAAAAAATAATGTACCGTCTGAGGTTCCTGGTGTTGCATTTTTATCTGGTGGACAGACAGAATTTGAGGCAACAAATAATCTTAATCAAATAAATTTTAAAAATGATTCAAATTTTATTATGACCTACTCATATGGAAGAGCTCTTCAACAAAGTGCTTTAAAATTTTGGTCTAAAGACATAAACAATATCAAAGGAACTCAAGAAGTGTTTGATCATAGAGCTAAAATGTGTACTTTAGCAGCACAAGGGAAGTGGTCAGAAAGTCTTGAAAATTCAAAATAAAAGATTTGTTTATTTAATCTCTCCCACAAAAATATCTGATAATTCATTTTTTAAATCTCTAGAGCTCGTTTTTAAATCAAAAAAAGTAAGTTTTTTTCAATTAAGATTAAAAAATGAAAAACTTTCTAAAAAAATTATAATTTCAAAAAAAATAATCAAAATCTGCAGAAAATATAATGTTAAATTTTTAGTGAATGACGATCCAATTCTTGCTTTAAAAGTCAATGCAGATGGTTGTCATTTAGGTCAAAAAGATATGAGCATCATTGAAGCAAAAGAAATTTTAAAGAATAAAATAATTGGAATTACTTGCCATAATTCAATTGGTTTAGCAAAAAAAGCTTTGGTGAATGGTGCAAATTACATTGCTGTAGGTGCTTTTTATAAAACAAAAACAAAAAAGGTAAAATTTAGAGCAAAATTAAGTATTTTAAGAAAAATAAAAAAATTAAGTGACAATCCTATTGTTGCAATTGGTGGTATAAACGAAAAAAACTATAGAAAACTTTTGTTGAACAAAGCAAACTTTTTAGCTATCTCAGGCTACATTTGGAATAATAATAAATACAAACCCTACGAAGCAATAAAAAGATTAAAATGAAAATAAATGTAACTGAAATAAGAGTTGGAATGATATTAGAACACAAAGATGATTTATGGGAAGTGTTAAAAACACAACATGTAAAACCTGGCAAAGGTGGGGCATTTGCACAAGTAGAAATGAAAAGTTTAAATAAAAATACAAAACTAAATGAAAGATTTAGATCTAGCGAAACTGTAGAAAAAGCATCTTTGGAGGAGATAAAATTTAATTACCTTTATGATGATGAGACAGATTATTTTTTTATGAATCCAGAAAGTTTTGAGCAGATTAATATTAAAAAAGAAATTGTTGGAGATAAAGGAAAAATGTTAACTGAAAATTTAGAGGTTACAATAAATTTCCATGATGAAACACCTTTAAGTGTTAATCTACCCAATCAAATAAAAAGTAAAATTGAAACGACTGATGCAGCATTAAAAGGTCAAACTGTTTCATCTTCTTATAAGCCAGCAACTCTTGATAACGGTTTGAGTATTCAAGTTCCTCCATTTATAGAAAGTGGAGATGAAATAATTGTTGATACAAGAACAATTGAATATGTAAAAAAAGTATAATTGATGAATTCAATTTCCCCAAATTTAAATATTATGATTAAAGCTTGTGAAAAAGCTTCTAAAGTAATTATAAGAGATTTTGGTGAAATAGAAAATTTACAAGTATCTAAAAAAGGTCCAAGAGACTTTGTAACTAAGACAGATAAAAAAGTAGAAAAAATACTTATTGAAGAACTTTCAAATGCAAAAAAAAATTATTCTTTTATTTCTGAGGAAAGTGGAACAATCAAAAATACAAATGAAGATGCTTGTTGGATAATTGATCCGATAGATGGAACAATTAATTTCATGCATGGAATACCTCACTTTGCTATATCAATAGCTTTAAGGATCAAGGGCGAATTGAAATCTGGTTTAATTTTTGATCCAATTAAAAATGAGATTTTTTATGCTGAAAAAAACAGTGGAGCGTATTTTAACAATCATAGAGTAAGAGTTTCTAGTAAAATTGATTTGGAAGAATGCTTATTTTCCTCTAATAGTCATGGAGTAAAATTTGCAACTCCCAATTTAAATATGAGAAATACTGGATGTGCAGCTCTTGATTTAGCGTATGTAGGATCTGGAAGACTAGATGGTTTTTTTTATAACAAAATAAATATATGGGATATTGCAGCTGGTGTTTTAATTATTGATGAGGCAGGTGGTAAAGTAAGTGACATTAGTAAGTTCGGGGATGAAGCTATAGATATAAGAGCCTCAAACAGTAATATTTACCAAAAAATGCTTGAAAAAATAAAAAACTTTTAATTGTTTTAAAGATTACTTTTGTTATAAACCGACCACTATGAAAAAAAATTTACACCCTAGCTACCATACAATTAAAGTTGAAATGACTGATGGATCTCAATTTGAGACTAAATCTACATGGGGATCTGAAGGAGAAGTTCTTAAGTTAGAAATTGATCCTAAATCTCATTCTGCTTGGACGGGTGGAAAACAAAAAATATTAGACAAAGGAAGAATAAGTAAATTCAATAAAAAATTCCA
The DNA here is from genome assembly GCA_902625715.1 of uncultured Pelagibacteraceae bacterium. Taxonomy (GTDB): domain Bacteria; phylum Pseudomonadota; class Alphaproteobacteria; order Pelagibacterales; family Pelagibacteraceae; genus Pelagibacter. Next base: position 72,165 of record CACOCP010000002.1, read on the forward strand.
AAATTTTAGATCAGAGAAAAGTAGTTAATGTCTAATGCACCTTTAATGCCAATGGCAACTGCCGTTTGGTTAGTTGAAAACACTACACTCACTTTTAAACAAATTGCAGATTTTTGCAAACTTCACGAAGTAGAAGTTCAAGGAATAGCTGATGGAGAAGTTGCAAAAGGTATAGTTGGGTACAACCCTATTATGTCTGGTCAACTTACTAGAGAAGAAATTAACTTATCATCTGAGGATAATAATAGACCATTGAATTTAAAAACTAACGATGTTGAAATTGAAAATTCAGAGAAGAAAATCAAGAAATATGTACCTTTATCAAAACGACAAGACAAACCAGACTCTGCTCTTTGGTTAATTAAACAACATGGTATTTTAAAAGACTCTCAAATTGCAAAACTTGTAGGGGTTACTAAGAACTCAGTCACGGCTATCAGAAATAAAAGTTATTGGAACTTTAATAATTTAAATGCAAAAGATCCTGTTGCTATGGGATTATTTTCTCAAAAAGAACTTGTAGAAGCAATTGAAAAGGCAGAAAGACGAATTAAGAGAGAAAAAAGAGAGAAAGAAAAAGCAGAAAACATAAAATAAAATGAACAATAGACAAATAATTTATAAAGTGATAACTAGTGCCACTTTTTGGAGGTTGTTATTAAAATAGAAGTTAAAGATAATAATGTTGAACAAGCACTGAGGGTTTTAAAGAGAAAGCTTCAGCGCGATGGTTTTTTTAAAATTATTAAATTGAAGAATACCTATGAGAAACCATCAGAAAAGAAAAAAAGAATTCTTCAAGAAAACATTAAAAGAGTTAAAAAACTTAACAAACTCAAAAATAGGATTTAATTATCGCGGGGTGGAGCAGCCTGGTAGCTCGCAAGGCTCATAACCTTGAAGTCGGCGGTTCAAATCCGTCCCCCGCAACCAATTTTAAATTTTAAATTTAGATTTTTTAGTATCTGTCAGAAAACCTTTAACGGTATCTGTAGTGAGTTTTTGAAAACTTTTTCCAAACTTTTCAATTTTTTCAATTATAGAAGGTGGCACTGTAATTATATGACACCCTAATTGCCTTGCTTGAATATAATTGTATGGCTCCCTTGTGCTTGCCCAAAGTATATCAACATTCTTAAAATTTTTAGAAATTTGTATACTTTTTTTAAATTCAGGTACTGGGTCCTTGCCTGCATCAGCCATTCTACCACCGAATATTGATATTATTACTTTTGTTTTTTTATTTATTTTACTTAATATTTGTTTAGTTTGTTTCGCTGTGTAAACTGCTGTTATATTTAGTTTTACTTTATTTTTGTTCAAAGAGTTTATTGCGGCCCCCATGAATTTTCCTTTAGAATTAGTTACAGGAACTTTAACGTAAACATTCTTTCCCCATTTATTGATCTTATTACCCTGTAAAATCATCTCTTTTGGATTATCCGCAAATACTTCACAAGAAACAGGTTTATTAGTAACAGAAAGTATATCTTTTGAGTACTTAGTATAGTCTTTTGCTCCAGCTTTCCTCATCAAGCTTGGATTAGTTGTAAAACCTTTTACTATTTTTTTTTTATTGAACTTTTTAATTTGATTTATGTCTGCAATATCACAAAAAATTTTAGTCAATTTATAAACTCTTAACTATTTCTTCTGTCATTTTTTTTGCATCTGCAAAAAGCATTAAGGTGTTATCTCTATAGAAAAGATCATTATCAATACCAGCGTAACCTGGTGACAAACTTCTTTTTACAAATAAAACTGATTTACTTTTTTCAACATCTAAAACGGGCATGCCATATATTGGGCTTTGCGGATCAGATTTTGCAACAGGATTTGTAACATCGTTTGCTCCAATTACATAGGCAACATCACAATTTGCAAAATCGTTATTTATTTCCTCTAATTCAAATACTTCATCATATGGAACGTTTGCCTCAGCCAATAATACATTCATATGCCCAGGCATTCTTCCAGCTACTGGATGAATTGCATATGAGACTTTTACACCATTTTTTTTTAATGCATCAACCATTTCTCTTAATGCATGTTGTGCTTGGGCAACAGCCATACCGTAACCGGGCACAATAATTACAGAAGATGCATTTTTCATCAAAAAAGCTGCATCATCTGCATTTCCACTTTTTGTTGGCTTTTGTTCCTTGCTTTGAGCAGAAGATGCTTGATCAGTCGCACCCCACCCTCCAAGAATAACATTAAAGAATGATCTATTCATTCCTTTGCACATTATATATGAAAGAATTGCTCCAGAGGATCCAACTAAAGCTCCTGTAATAATTAAAGCTGTATTTTCTAATGTAAATCCAATACCAGCTGCAGCCCAACCAGAATATGAATTTAGCATAGAAATTACTACTGGCATATCTGCTCCTCCAATTGGAATAATCAGTAAAACTCCAACTAAAAAAGAAATAGCTACAATTGTCCAAAAAATATTTGATGATTGAGTTTTACATAAATAATAAATCAAAAAAATAATTGTCAACCCTATAAATAGATTAATAAAATGTTGTCCTTTAAAAGTAATTGGTGCACCTGACATAATTCCTCTTAATTTTAAGAAAGCTATAATTGAACCAGAGAATGTGATTGCTCCAATTGCAGCTCCTAGAGACATCTCAATTAAGCTTGCAAGTTTTATATCTCCTATAATGCCAAGATTAAAAGCTTCTGGGTTTAAAAAAGCCGAAATTGCAACAAATACTGCGGCTAAACCAACTAAACTATGAAATCCTGCAACAAGTTCTGGCATTGCAGTCATTGGGATTTTAAATGCTATAAATGCACCGATAGATCCTCCGATTACTAAAAATATCAAAACGTAAATAAAGCCGGAGCCAAAATTTCCTACTGACAGAAAAGTTACAATTATCGCTATTGCCATACCTGCAATTCCAAAATAATTACCTTGCCTTGAAGTTTCTGGAGAAGAAAGACCCCTGAGTGCTAGAATAAATAAAATTCCAGAAATTAAGTAAAAGGTTGCAGAAAGATTTGCTGACATAAATTTATTTTATTTTTTCTTTTTCTTATACATTTGAAGCATTCTTTGTGTTACCAAAAAACCACCAAAAATATTCACGGCTGCTAAAATAATTGCAAGAAATCCAAATATACTTGAAGTCTCAAAAATTTTATCTGAGTTACTTGCCAAAGCTGCAATAATTGCTCCAACAATAATTACTGAAGAAATTGCATTTGTAACTGACATCAAAGGTGTGTGTAGAGATGGCGTAACACTCCAAACTACATAATAACCAACAAAAATTGATAATATAAATATACTAAACCTAAATATAAAAGGATCTATTTCCATAATTATTTTATTTGAGTTTTCTCTATTATTTCATCTTCTAGATTTATATTAATTTTTTTGTTTTCTTTATCATATAAATTACTGACAAAATTGAACATATTTTTTGCATACAAATTTGAGGCTGAATTTGGAAGTTTATTTAAAATATTGCTATCTCCCATTATTTTTACTCCATTATAATCAACAATTTCGTTTACTTTTGTCATTTCAGAATTACCCCCTTGAGAAGCCGCAAGATCATAAATTACAGATCCAACTTGCATGACTTCAATCATATCTTTTTTAATAATTAAAGGCGCTTTTTTACCTGGAATCAGGGCAGTGCAAATTACGATATCGATTTTTTTCAATGTTTCTTTTAACAAATTTTCTTGTTTTTGTTTAAAGTCACCTGATGCTTCTTTTGCATATCCACCCTCTGTCTCTAAATTTTCTGCCCCTTCAACAGTTAAGAATTTACCACCTAAGCTTTCAACTTGCTCTTTTGAGGCTAACCTTACATCTGTCGCAAAAACTATAGCTCCCATTCTTTTTGCTGTTGCAATGGCTTGTAATCCTGCAACACCTGCACCTACTACTAATACTTTAGCCGCTGGGATTGTGCCTGCAGCAGTCATCATCATGGGAATGGCTTTTTGATAATATGCAAATGAGTCTACAACTGCTTTATATCCTGCTAAATTTGCTTGAGATGATAATATGTCCATTGATTGTGCTCTTGTGATTCTTGGCAAAAGTTCGAGAGAAAAACAGTTTATTTTTTTCTGTAAAAGATTTTTTAATTTTTCATTATTAGAGTAAGGATTTAAAACTCCAATTATAATTTGTTCACTTTTTAATTTTTTAAAATTTTTTTCATCGAATAAGTTCATTTGTAAAATTAAATCAGCTTCTGATAATACTTTTTCGTCATCATCCAATATTTCTGCTCCTTCGCTACTAAATTCTTTGTCAGAAATACCCAAATGTTCTCCATAGCCTTTAGGTAGAATTATATTTAGACCTAATGATTTATATTTTTTAATTATTTCTGGAGTAACAGCAATACGTTGCTCTAAACTTAAGTTTTCTTTAATTGAACCTATTTTCATTTATAAAAGAAAGATTGCCATTAAAACTAAAACACTAATTACAGCAATAGTTCCCCAAAGAACAAATTTAGTAAAATTATTCCATGTATTTTTATGATTTTCGTTATCCATTATTCTACTTTTGTCTTGCTTTGAATTTAGGATTTTTTTTATTTATGACATAGACTCTACCTCTTCTTCTTACAAGTTTAGAATTTAAGTCTCTGTTTTTAATCGATTTTAATGAACTTTTTATTTTCATATTTAGAGCGAGTTAATAAAGGAACTTATGTAGTCTTTCAATTGTAATTTTCCAAATTTTTGAATTATTTTGTTATTATTGCTTATTTTTGTTAACGCTGATGCATATCGTTCACCCAATCTTGGCTTTAACAATACAATTTCTGATTTAAACATATTTGCAACTTGTAAAATTGAATAATATTTTTTATTGCTTATGCTGTAATAACAGCACTTATCTAATTTAAAGGCTTCAAAACAAACTTGTACAGTATCAGAAATATGAGTAAATCTTCTTGTTTGGTTTCCAGGTCTTACCACAGTTAGTGGTTTTCTGTTTAAATATTGATCTTCAAATATTCCAATTACAGTTGCCATATCTCCAGTTTTTATCTGTCTTGGTCCATAAACATTATAAAAAAAAATAATTTCAAATTTGAAATTAAACCACTTTTTTAAGTTCTCTAATAGTTCTAAATTTTTTGATTTTGTAAAAGCATAGGGTGATAAATTTTTATCATAGCCTTTATTTCCTAATGAAGCCGAGGTTGCGGAATATATAAGTTTAATTTTATAATTCAAACAAAATTTGAATACTGCTTGCGAACCAATAGAGTTTGATTGATAGCACTCATTAAACTTTTTAAAGCTTTGATAAATTCTAGAAAATTCTCCAAAATGAAAAATGCTTTTGATATTCTTTTTGTATTTATCTAAAATCTTTTCAATTTTTGTAGTGTGCCCTTTTAAATACTTAACTCTTTCATTTTGAAAATGATTTTGCTTTGTGCCTGAGGAATAATTATCTAAACTAATAATTTTATATTTTGTCTTTTTTAATAAAAGATCAATTAAATTTGAGCCAACAAATCCTGCTCCACCAGTAACGACGATGAATTTTTTCATTTTAGATATGCCTGGCAATGTCCTACTCTTCCATGTCTTAAGACAAAGTACCATTGGCGCAGAAAGGCTTGACTTCCGAGTTCGGAATGGTATCGGGTATTACACTTTCGCAATAATTACCAGGCAAATTCTTATACTAAATTGTAATCTAAAGTCAAAGGATATTATACTTAAATAACTAATCCTTATTGAGATATTTTTTAATTATATAATTATTAGTTTTTTAATTATTTACTTATTTTTATTTTTAAGTTTTAATTTCTCAACATAAATATGGTCAACGATTTCAAAATCAGATTTATAAGTATCAACAATACTTGATAATATATCTTTTACTTTTTCTACGCGATACTCTAAACAATTTATCTTAAGATCATTCAAAATTTTTTCTAATTTACTTAAAGGTACGAAGGGATCCTGAGCTTTTTTAATTTTATCATGCTCTGTAGGCTGAGGATTGTCGCCAAGTAAAAGTTCCTCAAATAATTTTTCACCTGGTCTTAAACCAATTATTTTAATTTCGATATCACCATCCTTATTATCTTGATCTTTTATGCTGAAACCAGACAAGTTTATTATTCGATGAATCAAATCTTTAATTTTTACACTATCACCCATGTCTAAAACAAAAACATCACACATTTTGCTCATTGCACCTGCTTGAATGACTAGTTGCGCTGCCTCTGTTACAGTCATAAAATATCTTGTAACATCTTTATGAGTTAATGTTACTGGCCCTCCTTGTTTTATTTGTTTTTTAAATTTTGGAATTACTGACCCAGATGACTCAAGAACATTTCCAAAACGAACGATAGCCATATTTGTTAAGTTATTTTTATAATGATCGTAAATAGCTTGTACACAAAGCTCGGATAAACGTTTTGTTGCACCCATTACATTTGTTGGTCGCACTGCTTTATCGCTTGAAATTAATACAAAATTTGAAACGGATCTTTTTATTGCACACTCAGCAATAGAAAAAGTTGAGAAAACGTTATTCATAACTCCTTCACAAATATTTTCTTCAACTAAGGGCACATGTTTGTATGCTGCAGAATGATAAATTGTATTTACACCAAATATTTTTATGATTTTATCGATTTTCTTATAATCTTGAATATTAATTAGAATAGGTACAATTGGAAATTTTAGATCTTGAAGTTTTAATTCTTCATGGATTTTATAAAGCGAGAACTCATTAAGTTCACATAGTATTAAAGTTTTTGGGTTTGCTCTGATAATTTGTCTACATATTTCTGAACCAATAGATCCACCAGCTCCTGTAACCATAACAACTTTATTATCAATATTTTTTAATAATAGATTTTTTTTTGGTGGAACGCTTTCACGATTGAGAATATCATTTATATCCAGCTCTTTAATATCAGATACAGTAATTCTGCCATCTAATATTTCAGAAATTGTTGGTAGTGTCTGAACAACTAAATTGAATTTACGAATTTTTTTTAAAATTTGGTTACGTTTAAATCGATTTATTGATGGAAGTGCGAGTAATACTAATTCTACTGATTTTGATTGAATTAATTCTTCCAATTTATCTGGAGCAAATATGGTGTGACCTTCCAAAACTTGGTTATGTAATTTTTTATCATCATCTAAAAATCCAACTAGTTTAAATTCAAAATTATTTTCTAAAGAGGAAGCTAACTGTCTTCCTGCACTACCACAGCCATAAATCAATGTAACCTTTGAAGATTTTATTTTTTTTTTTTTATTAATTTTTCCAACAGAAAATTTAATTAATAGTCTAGAACCTGAAACTAAAAAAAATAAAAGCATAGGCTGAATAATTCCAATAGATCTTGGGACACCTTCAATTCTATAAAGTGTTATGACACAAAAATATAATGAACCATAAACTAAAACTGACATGAATACTGACAAAACAATACTGAATCCTGAATATCTAAATATGGTACGGTACAAACCCATTAACCAAAATATAGGTAATGCAAAAAAAATAGATATTAATACTGAAGAAATCAAAGGTTTTTCAAAAGGCACTAGTTGATCTAGTCTCAAATAAAAAGCTAAGATGACACAAATTAGACATAGAGAAAGATCACAAAAGATTGCTATAGTTCTTTTTGCGTTTCTCGGTAAACCGAGTACATAATCTGCGATTTGGTTATTTAAAGAAACCATTTAATTATTAAAATTATATTTAGTTTTAAAAAATATTAAGTATGGAAGAACATAATATATAACCATAGAGTACCAATTATTAAAGAAATTTCCTGTAGGTGCAAATGGAAAAAGGTTCACAAATAAACCCACGATTAAAATAAAGAATATTATTTTTTCGTTATTTTGGTTTTTACTTAAGACCTGATATTTAACGATAGATTTAATCAAATATATAAATAATAAAATTAAAAAAATTAATCCTATTAATCCAGTTTCAGCTAATAATTGTAAATAAATATTATGTGGATGTGTCTGACATACCTCTTTTTTGTTTACATAAAATTTTTCAAGTTTACAGATTTTTCTAAAACTTTTTGGACCATGGCCTATTAAAGGGCTATCAATAAACATTTTTAGTGAGGCCTTGTATAATTTTTCGTGATTTTTCGTAAATACTGTTATTTTTTCATTTTTGAACATGCTCTGAAAAGAACTGTTAAACATTCTGTCCTTAACGATTTTGTTATTATTTATGTTCAAGAATATTATCCCAGATAAGAGTATGAATATTAAAATTAAAAATTTATGAAGGGAATTTATTTTAATAAATGAAAATAAAATAAAAAATAATAAAACTGATAAAAAGAATGATGTTCTTTCTCCAGTTAATAAAGTTGAGGAAACTAAAAGAATTAAAAAAAATAAACAAAAATAATTTCCATTTTTATATTTTTTTGTGCAAAATAAAGCTAAGAAAATTGGAAATATTTTAGTTAAATATGAGCCAAGTACAAGCTCATCATTAAACATTCCTCCATATCGAAAATGTCCAACTTTTTCGTATCCAAATATATTTTTACCGAAATTAAATTGAATAAATAGATCGATTATCAAAAATGAAATTAAATATAATAAAACAAAAAACAAAATATTTTGTTTTATTTTTTGTTGAACTAACAATAAATAAATCAAAAAAACAAAAATAATATGTCTGATGTAAGGAAATGTAGTTTTTAAAGAAAAAATTGGATCATATCCAAAAATACTACATATCAACAAATAAAAATAGAAAAAAATTAAAAATTTGAATATTTTTATATGAAACAATAAATGAATATTATCTTTTAAAAGTCTAAAAAAAAATAAACAACTTAATATTATTATAGTTTCAGCTACTGCTGGACCGACTACAATTGAAATTGGGTACATATAGATTAAAAGTAATATTATTTTTTCTACTCTAAAAGTATGAAATAATGTCATATTTAATTAATATCTAATTATTTAAATTAGTTAAAAAGTTTATATCTTATTTCTTTAAAATTCATATATAAAGGCTGACGAAAATCTTGGTTAAATCTAGATTACATTTTAGTATTTTATTTATACTAGCTTAATTTAATATTTATTTAGTTCCAAAAATCTTAAATTTTTTTATGTCCTTAAAATTCTGTAATTCTTATCTTTTTGCCTTTTTGGATAGTTTTTTAATTTAAATTATAATTATCACCAAATTATCAATTATGAATAGACTAATAAATAGTTTTACTATTTTGGAAAATAATTTGGTAATTTAAATTTTGATTTTCTTAAAAACTTTATGTGGTATAAGTTATCTAATCATTTATGGAAAACCTTATTAAAAAATTAGAAGAACTTGGTAGAGTAAATTCTGAGGATTTTATCAAAAACCTTGAAGATAGAAAATTGGAGGAAATAAAACACTCTGATTTAATACATGCACCACAAGATATGACAGGTGCAACAGATGATAAAGTTAAAAAAGCTGCAAAAACTAGACCTGTTTATGAAACCAACATTGCTGTTCGTGGTTATATTAATAAATGGATAAAAGAAGAGTGCGAAGGAAAAGTTGTCATTGATTTGGCTTGTGGTTCAGGTGAAATAACAGAAAAAATAGCACAATCTAACCCAAAGCTTGTAATAGGTACAGAGTTAGCACACCTTACAGTCAAAGCAAATCAAGAGAGGATTTCAAAAAAATTTCCAAATGCCTATTTTATATTAGATGACTGTGAAAAATCATCTCTTCCAGATAATTGTGCCGACATAATTATATGTTCTGGAATGTTACACCATGTTGATATTAATACAGCATCTGATGAGATAAAAAGATTATTAAAAAAAAATGGTAAAATGCTCGCAATAGAAGCATTAAAATATAATCCTATTTTTAATTGGTACAGAAACCGAACTCCAGAAGCAAGAACTCACTGGGAGGCAGCACATATACTAGGTTTGAACGAAGCAAATCTTATAGGGTCAAAACTTAAGGTAATAAAAATTAAATATTGGCAGTTGTTTTCAATTTTATCAGTTTTTTTTCCAAAAAGAATTAGGACAGGAGTTTTATTTTTTTTTAATTTATTAGATAAAATTGTTTTATCAATTCCATATGTGCAAAGAATGTCTTGGATATTTACTTTAGAATATATTAAGAAAGATTGATAAATGTTTTTCTATATTCGGAAATAATTTCTTTGGGAACTTTAATTTGAAAAGACTCAATATTTTGTTTAATTTGATTTATATTTTTGAATCCTATAATTAAATTTGCTTTCGGTAATAATTGATAAGTTATTGCTATGCAAAGGGTTGACAATGGCAAATCTAACTCGTCTGCACATTTTCTCAAAAATAGAATTTTTTTTTTGTTTTTTGTCTCAAATTTTTTATTAAATTCTTTTAATCTGTGTCTTCTATCGTTTATATTAAATTTATTATTGGATGAATATTTCCCAGTCAATAAGCCATGGGCTAATATACCATAGATAGAAACATCAATTTTTTTTGAAAATTCATTTATAAATTTATAGTTTTTATTAGTTAAAAGGTTAAATTTTAATTGAAAATGTTTTAATTGATTAATGTGACTTTTATTTATTATCGTTTCATAGTTGGAAAAACCAAAGTTTTTAATGTACCCAATTTTTTTAAAATTTTTCATTAATTCAATGGTTTCTAAGTAATCAATGTTATTATCTGGCCAATGAATTAAGCATGTATTTAAATAATCCACATTTAGATTTTTTAAACTACTTTTTATATTTTTTTCTAAAGCTTTTTTACTTAGATCGATTTTTATTTTAGCTCTTTTTCTGTTTTTGACTTTAAATTTAGATAATCCAATTTTTGAAATTATTTGAACATTTTGGATTTTTTTTCCTAAAATTTTACTTATAGACTTTTCTGCTACACCCAATCCATAAATATTAGCAGTATCAATTTTATTCAAACCTAAATCAATTGCATATGAAAAAGCTTTTTGGCATTCTTTTAATGAATATTTTCCCCAATCTACTCCGCCTAATTGTTCTGTTCCTAATATTAGTCTCATTTATTTTTAATTTATAATAATTTTTTATTTGTAACTTTTTCTATGTGAATTAAAAAATTATTCATTATTTTATCATAACTAAATATCTTATTATAAGTATTAATTGATTTCTTATCTTGGTTTTTTTTTAATTGATTTAAAATTCTTAATAATGCTTTTTCAGATTTATATTTATATATATGTCCTAAATTTTTATTCTTAATTAGTTTCTTAGATATCCCACCTATACATGAAAGAATTTTCAAATTATTTGATAAGTATTCTGAAAGTTTATTTGGATAAGACATTTCAAAATCCATAGAATGATATGGAAGTAAACCATAGTCACATATAGATAACAAATAATTAAGGTTCTTATTATTCATCCATCCCAGAAAAAATAAATTTTTGTTTTGTCTATACTTGTATTTTAACTCATCAAAATATAAACCTTTTCCACAAACTAAAGTAATTATTTTTTTATTGTTTGTAAATTTTAAAGCGTGAAAGAAAGTTTCAAAATCATGTCTTTTACTAATAGATCCACAATAAATTACTTTAATAAATCTTTTTTTTTCCTTTAAGAATTTGAATTTTTTCTCTTTTAAGTTAAAAAATTTTTTTGTTTCTATTTGTTTTGTAAATAGAAAATATTTATGAAACTTTGACTTTGAAATATTGCCTTTATTTAATGACCAATTTAAAAAGCTATGTGAGATTGAAACAATTGATGATGCATTTTTCAAACAATATTTAAAACATTTATTCCAAACAAAAAAAATTGGGTAGAAGAAGAATTTTTTATATAAAGTAAGATTTTTTAAAATTATATCTGGCCACATATCTCTAACATCGATTAAGAAAGGAATATTATTTTTCTTAGCATATAGGCAAGATAGGAAAGATAGTTCGACTGTAGGGTAACTTGAAATAATTAAATCTGGATTTTCATATTTATTTTTTGTTAAATATTTTATGAATTCAATTGCATTCACAATTTGACTTTTAAATCTTTTAAAAGAAATATTATTTTCGTAAGAATTGCCATATAAGTACACAATTTTACTTCTTCCATTTCTTAAAATAGTTGTTCTTTTAAATCTTTGCTTTTTTAATTGGTGATTAAAGCTGCTATTAAACCAGGTAATATTTACACCTTTTTTTTTTAAAGTTTGAAATATTTGTCCTGATCTTAACAATCTTGAATTTGGATCATGTTCAGTTTGTTCGCCAGTTTTGATAATCCAAATATTCATTTATTCTTCAAAATATACTTTGGATATTGAAGCTCTGTATTGCTAACAACGCCATAAGCATTATCATAAGTAAAAATTGGGTTTTTGAAAATTTTTTCTAAAATTTTAGCTATAAAAAGAATGATAAAAGAGGGTATGGGGATAAAAATTTTATTTTTAATAATTTTTTTTAAAAATAAGCGAAATAGTATCTTTTCTGATATCAGAGAGTAAGTTTTGTTATCAAATACTTTGTGCTTTACAATATTAAGGACAATTTTATTAACTTTATCTATTTTTATTGGATATCGGATTATATTTCCTCCTTTGGGGAGTAGGAGAAAAAAAGGGAAAAACCTAGAAACTTTTTTAATTTTTTCTATTGATCTTGCACCTTTTCCTATAATCATCTCTGATTGAAGAATTATATGTGGTAGATTTGAATTTCGGACTATGTTTTCAGAGAGGAATTTAGTATTTCCATAGTGGCTTATTTTTCTCTGGGCACTTATACTGCTAAAATGTATTAGACCTTTAAATAATTTATTTTTTTTTAATAATTTAATAAGCCTAATAACACTCATTACATTATTTCTATAATTTTTCTCGTAATTTTTTGACCCTAGAACAGCACATAAATTTATGACAATAAAATTTTTTTTTGGAAGATCATACTTTGTAAGTTTCAAAATATTTTTTTTTTTGAAGTTAATTTTAAGATTTTTAAGTTCGTGATTTGGTTTGACATCAATCAGATTCAATTTATATTTTTTATGAAAAGCTCTAACTAGATTTTTTCCAACAAAGCCGCTAGATCCTAAAATTAATATTTCAATCATCAATTATTTCTTTATGATAAATGTATGTCTTAACATCAATATTTCTTTCAATTTTTTTGGTAAAATTTTAGTCAAAAAAATGTCTGCTTTGATAGATATGGGATTATTAAACGGTAACAAAATTGTACTATTATATTCTAATATTTTTAAATCCAAATCAGTAAAAATTTTTCTTAACTTTTTTAATTTAATAAATCTATGAGGTCCCTCGCTATGATTAAACTCAACTATTGCTGCAAGCCAATGAATTATTTCCCAACTTACATTTGGACAAGTAATCACCATATATCCATTCTTTTTTAGGTGTTTTTTAAGAGATATAATAAATTTTTCAAATTTATATATATGTTCAACTGTTTCGTAACACAAAATTATGTCGAATTTATTTTTTAAAAAAAAGTTCTCTTTAGAAACTTTGACATATGAACAATTTTTTTTGTTTTTAAGTCTATTTTTAGCTTTTTTTAATAGACCATCACTAAAATCGGCACAAGTAAATTTAGAGTTTTTAAAAACTTTTGACCAATATAAAGTTCCCACTCCTGAACGAGTTTGAATATCAAGAATTTTATAATTTAAATTAGTTTTGTTTTTATAATATTTATTAAAAAGTTTTTTTGAGTTAGTAAATCTTTTAAAATAAGGATAAAGTTTTTTGTTATATTCGTCATATTCTTCAACAGTATCCCAAAATTTACCAACTTGATTAAGGGACCATGGTCTTTTGGTAAAATAGTTATATTCTTTTATAATATTTTTAAAGATTTTAATTGGACTTAATGTTGTCATAAAGACCTTTTCTTTTTGTTACTTTAGTGATTTTTTTCCAATTTACTTTTAAAAAAGAAAATATTTTTCCTAAAAGTACATAATTACATTTAGACATTAACCATCTTGCCGTTTTGGTTTTGCAAAAAGTAATTGTTATTAAAATTATAAATTCAATAAAGTATCTGTTAACAAAATATTTTATTTTAAAGTTGTAGTGATTTGAAGTATTCAATTATTGAACCTTGTAAATATATAGATTTCCTGCTTTTCTGGAAGATATAGATACTTTTTTTAATTTTTTTAAATTTAATTCATTAACATCGGTTAGAATAAGATCATATTCGTTTACATTAAATTTATCATTATTAATGGCGGATGTAATATCTACATTATTTCTTAATAAAGACCTAATGCCAGGCTCGGGGTACATTCTTTCTCTTTTTAATAACTTTTTATTTATTGGCCATGATGAAAAATAAACTAGAACGTTTTCATCGTTATATTCATTTAACAATTTTGCAGATCCATACAAAAACTTATAATGCTCAGAGTATCCATTTCTCCAATTATAATGGTTAGATATTAATTTCCAATTATTTAAAAAAAAATTACTTGAACAGATTATTAAAAATAAGCAAAAAAATAAGAAATTTTTCTTTCTTGCAATTAAAAAAAGCGAAAAAACTAAAGTAATCACTATTGTGATAACATAAAATGAGTCAAATAATTGACTTTTTTCATACTTCCCTAGGTAATATATAACAATTAAAGGTATAATTGTTGAAACAAAAACTAAAAAATAGTTGATATTATTTTTATCCTTTAATGTAAAAAAGTAACTAATACAAATTGCTAGACAAGGAATTGTAAAAAAATGAAGTGGCTTAGCATATGATTGGTTTGGTGGAAAATTTAAAACGCTTGATAAAATAAAAATTAAGATTAAAAAAATGACTGATAACCATGCAAAAATAGTCTCTTTATTAAATTTTTTTGAAAATATATATATAGTGCCCACAAAAAAAACTGGCATAAGTGTATTTTCTGAAATCATTTGATTTAACCATCTAATAACCTTGCCTTCAATTCCACTCCCTACAGGAAGTCCGACACCAAAATAAACTAAATAAACAAAAAAAGAGTTTTTAATTAAAACTACATAATTAGTTATCCCATAATTGAATAACAACACTAAATTGAGAATAAATAGAGAAGTTAAAGTAAAAAAAATAAAATCCCTTAAGTTATCTTTGATTATTTTAAAGTATATTATGAATAAAATAATCGAAAATATACCAAGATGTATCTTGGTCAAAGGTATCAATGATAAGAAAAAAATTGCAATAAATAGATAAAATTTACCCCTTCTTTTTTCAAAAAAGATAAATCCAAGAATAGAAAGGCAAATATATAATATGCAAAAAGGCTCAGCTAAAATTTCTGTTGCTCTATTTTTAGTATGATGTGACGCGAAAAGCCAAAGTATAAGAAAAATATTAGCTACAATTCTATTATTATAATTTATTAGTATCATATATATAGAAATCATTATGCCCAAATGTACAATTACAATTAATACTTGGCTCGCAACTCCTGGCGTCAAAAAGAAAAAAACTTTATTAAATATTATTATAGGAACTAAAATTCCCCATCTTTCATTATGATGACCAACTGGCAATCGTTCTCGATGGAAATTCCAAAAACTCAAATCTAATGCATTTTGAGCATTTGCAATATGCACATATATAAGATGGTCAATTAACCATGGTGGTTTATAATACCATGTTAATATAAAACCTAAATAAATTAATATTGCTAAAATTAAATATAACTCATTCTTGATGAGTTTATTATACTTATCAATCATCCTTATCTTTATCAATTTGCATAAAAATTAATTGAGATATACTTGATGAAATGAAACAGAAAACTAATAAAAACATAGCAATCATAAAATTAAGAATTGTCAGAACTAAAAAACCTTCACCAACTAAAAACCTGTAAATCAAAAATAGGGCCCCTACACCAAAAAAGAAAATTATTAGGGGCCCATATATTCTGAATGGTTTAAAATAAATTCCCAGTTTAGCAACTGTTACAAAGAAATTTATTGTATCTTTAAAAGGTCTTATTTTTGAATCCCCAACTCTGTCAAAATAGTCTATTTCTACATATTTAATATTATAGTTAAAACTTGAGAGAATTATTGTCATAGTAGTAGTTAAGGAAAACCCGTCTGGAAGAAAGTATAAAAATTTTCTAAAAGTTGATGTTCTGAATATTCTCATGCCACTATTGAAATCTGGAATTTCTTTCATGGTGACATAACTTGAAAATAGTTTAATAAAAAATTTTGGAATTTTTTTTATGATTGGAATACTACTGTTTGAAGATGTTCTAGATCCAACTACCATATTATAATTCTCTAAATTTAGGCACATTTCATCAAATTTTTCTAAAGGATAAGTGCCATCTGCATCAATTATTGCAAAAAAATTTGACTTAACATATTTAGATGCAAATTTTATTGCAGATCCATACCCTCCATTTTTTTTGTGAAGTACTTGAATTTTGTTATGATGAAGTTTTGATAGAAATTTTTCAGTTCCATCAATTGAACCATCATTTACTAATATACAATCAAAATTACTCCGGTCATTTAAAAATTTGATAACTCTGTCGATTATTGAATTAATAGCTTGCACTTCATTGTAAATCGGAATTATTAAAGTAATGTTCATTATATCTCTTTTTTGATATATAATAGTATTCCTGGAATTATTGTAGCTAAATTAAATAAAATAAATTGTAAAGAAATAACAGCTATTAATTCAAGGTTTTGTATTCCAAGTATTTCGATCAAAGCAACTTCTCTGATACCCAATCCCATAATTGATACTGGAATTGCTGTAATTAATGTATTAATAATGAAATATTTTATTGTAGATAAAAAACTTATATCAAAGTTAGAATTTATTCCAATTTGTGTTGCATAAATAAATAATAACCAAATTAAAATCGATACCGAGCCTAAAAAAATAAATTTTTTCTTATTACAAACATAAAAAGGATTATTATTACAAAATAAGTTTATTTTTTTATTTTTTAAAAATTTAAATTTACTTAATATATTCTTCAATATTTTTAAAAAAAAATTGTATCCAATTATTATCAAAAATAAAATTAAAATTATTAAAACAAACGAATAAAGAATTGATATTGATATGTAATTGAAATTTATAAAAAAAATCAGGCTTAAAAAAAATAGTAAAGAAATAATGTCAGTTATTTTTTCGACTAACAAAATATTAAAATTTACTGTTTTTGGTATACCTATATCATTTATTATTTTAAATCTGTAAAGTTCTCCAAGTCTTCCTGGTGTGACTATTCCTAAATAGATTCCAATGTAATAAATATCGACTACTTGTTTAATTTTTATTTTTTGTTCCATCAATTTAAAAATTAAGAATAATCTTAGAATTCTAAAAATATGAAATATATATAAAATGAGTAAAGCTAAAAATTGATTTCTATCAAATAAATTTATTTTTTCAAAATCAACTTTTAAAAAAAAAAAAATTGAAAAAATTAAGAATAAAATTTTAATTAACCAAATTAAATACCTGAACATAATTTTTTTATTGTTTCGATGATGATATACATATCTGTTTTAAAACTTATGTCTCTTGCATATTTTTTTTTAAGATCATTTTTTTTGTCTAAAATGTTTTTTTCAACAAATGCATTTGCATTTTTATCAGGAATTTTTTTTTGTAGATTAATAAACAAAATTGAGGAATAATCTGTTAAACCAGGCTTTAGCGAACTAATATTCATTTTATTATAAAAAGTCTTATCAACGTATATAGGTAACTCAGGTCTAGGACCAACAATAGACATTTTTCCATTTAAAACTTGAAAAAATTGAGGAATTTCATCTATTTTATATTTTCTAAGATATCGCCCTACTTTTGTAAGTCTATTATCATTTTCAGAAACTGTATCACCTTTTGACTCATTGCCAGTTTTTACTTTTAATGTCCTAAATTTCCATATCTTAAATTCTCTATTAAATTGTCCAACTCTATTACCAAAATAGTAAATTGGTCTGTGATTGATTGAGAACAAGAAAATCGTTACTATTAAAAAAATAAAAAACCAAATTGGAGATAAGAATATTGCTAATAAAATATCAAACAATCTTTTAAAATAAAATTTATACACGAAAAGTTTTTTTTATAACTTTTAATATTCCTAGGTTGTCTATTTTATTAATTTTTTTTAAATAATTTTGGCTTCCTGAAACATTTGAGAATGACTTATTAGAAACACCAATTTTATTAAAGTTTTTGTATTTGATGTTTCTTTTATTGAAGATATCTAGACAATAATCACCGATACCACCAACAAGCGAGTGTTCCTCAACTGTAAAAATATTCATATTTTTTTTTATTTTTTTTTTAAATATTTTATACTCTTCATCATTGATATAGCTAAGTAGGATTAGGCCTAAATTAATTTTATAATTTGTTTTAAGAATTTTTATACAATCTAAAACATCATTAAGAATTCCACCAGTACTAATTATATAGCCATCTTTTCCATCACAGATTTCTCTAGGTTTTAAGACATTGGTTTTAGGAATAATGTTATTTGGAACTTTTGACTTATCAATTCGCATGTATGTTGGTCCTATACCTTTGCTTGTTAACTTTAATATTTGGTCTATATCTCTCTCATCACTTGGCAAAAAGACCTTCATATTAGGAATTGATCTCATAACAGATATATCCTCGAGTAAATGATGCGATCCACCTAAACTGCCATAAGAAAAGCCAGCACCCATTGATACAACATTTACATTTAGATTATGATAACAAATATCTTGTCTAATTTGTTCCAAACATCTTAAAGTAGCAAAATTTCCTATTGAATATATATAGACAACATTATTATTTATCAAAGATATACCTGCGGCTACTGAGGCCATATTTTGTTCTGATACCCCTATGTTAATGAACTGTTCACATTTTTTTTCATAAAATTCTTTAAAGTATCCAAAGCCCAAATCACCGGTAATTAAATTAACTTTTTTATTTTGTTTAAACATTTTACTTATTGATTTAACAAACTGATTTCTCATTTTTATCTTAATTTATTTTCTAATTCATTTTTAGCCATTTGAAACTCTTTACTGTTTGGTGTTCTATAATGCCAGAGATTATTATTTTCCATAAAGCTTACACCTTTTCCTTTTACTGTATGCAAAATTAAAATTTGAGGTTTGTTTGTTTTTATTTTTTTATCAAAGTAATTGTACAATTTTTTAATATCATGACCGTCTAACTCGGTTACTTTAAATCCAAAGGCATCTAATTTTTTTTTTATTGGTTCAATATTTAAAGTTTTTTTTGTTGAATAAATACTTTGCAGTTTGTTGTAATCAATTATTATTTTTAGATTATTTAGTTTGTGGTGCGAAGCAAAAAGCAAAGCTTCCCAAACTGAACCCTCGTTACATTCACCATCAGATATAAAGACATATACATCGTCCTTTTTTTTTTGTTTTTTCAATGCATATGCTATTCCACATCCTACCCCTGGACCATGCCCTAGAGAGCCCGTGGATAAAATTACTCCATTAACATAATGTGATGCATGTCCCATTAATTTAGATCCATCTTTATAAAATGAATTTAATTCATTTTTTGAAATAAATTTAAAATACTGTAATACCGTATAAAAGGCAGCAGCAGCATGTCCTTTAGATAAAATAATTTTTGAATTTTTAAGAATTTTTTTATCTTTTAAGAACTTATATAAAGTAAATAAAGCGTCTATAACTGAGTAACATGAGCCAAGATGAGATGATGAAGCATCATAAATAATTCTAAGAATTGTTAACCTTAATTTGTAGCTTTCTTTTTTTATATTTAAAATTTTTACTTTATTCATTTTTTAATATTAAAGAAGTTTTTTAGTTATTTTTTCTTTTAAAATCCAAGTAATTTGAAATTTTTTTTCTTAAAAAAAGAGGCATAATCAAATAAATAGGTTTTAAGAAATATCTTAAAAATCTATATTTACCCAATGGCGATGTTATAAATTTTGATTTATAATCCTCACCTATGATCTTTTTTAATTTTTTTTTATATTTATTTTCTAAATTAATATCTCTAGCTGGCCTTCCGATCACAACTAAATTTTCTTCTATTTCATGAAGCACTAAACTACCTATCCCAACTCTTACATTATTACCTATTTTAGACATATTATTAAATGTACAACCAGGTCCACTTGTAACATTGTTTCCAATTACAGATTTTCCTGAGATACTATTATTTAAACCAATAAAACAATTTTTTCCGATGACTACATCATGACCGATTGAGGAATTGTGATTAATTTTTGAATTTTCACCTATAAATGTGGTATTTGTACAACCAGATTGTATTGTTACTCCATCTCCTATCCAACAGTTATTTTCAATTACAACTTCATTATCTAATGACTTTGCGCCCATATTTTCTGTTGTGGGAAAGCTCCCGATGGTAGCATGATTTCCAATAAAACAATTTTCTTTAATTTTAACTTTGCCATTTATTACAACAAATGCGGAGACCTTAGAGCTTGGATGAATATCTGCATTATCATCAATTATAGCAGTTGAATGAATATTGGGCATATAAAATTATAGTATTCATAATATAATCATTATTAAATCATAATAAACTTCTAAATAAATTTTTTCTGTTTTCATCCATAAGATTTGAGTTATGCCACAAAAGTGTGAACTCCCCATCGACTTTTTTACATTTATTCTTTAAATCTATAGCAACGTTGTATGCATCCTCAAAATTTAAATTTTTATTACTGGTTAATGTTATGTCCATTAATATTAAAGGAGAAACAGTAATTTTTAAAATTTTATGATTAACTGGATCGTATCCTGTGTAAGGATGGCAAGTTCCACATCTGAAACCAGGGCTTTCTGAATATCCCAAGGTATTATCAATATCAACACCAGAATTATTTAAATAAACTAAGGTTTTAGGTGTACTCCACCTTAAATAGTGCATTCTAGTAATAATTTTTTCTTGATGAAAGTTATTAGAATTTAAGTAGATTTTAAAATTATCTAGTTCCTGATTAATAAGTTTTTCTTGGTCAAAACATCTAAAGCTCAAATGAGCTCCAATATTATTTTTTCTAGAAATAATAGAACTAATTATTTTTTTAATATTTTTATTTTCAACACTGTAATATGAGTCTTTTAAATGCGATCCACCAAATATAAAATTAAATGTACTATTTAAATTATATTTCTCAATTTCATCCATTATCCATTCAAAAGTATCATAAGGATCAGCAGATGAATTTTTTTTTTTACCAGGTAGATACGTTAATAATAATTTATCATAGCCATTTAGATTTTTATTAATTATATCGCTCGCTATATTTCTTAAATAGACATGTAAATTTTTACCACCATATTTAAGATATGGACGATCTACATCATGAGATATTATAGTTTGAAAAATTTTTTTTTTTAAACTTATTTTTGGCCATAGCTTATTGATAACTTGAGATAAAATATTGAACCAACAATCGACTATTGGTTCATCAAGATATTTGTAAAGATAAGCATGCGAATAAGTAAAATCAAAACGTTTGTATTTATCTAAATTGGTACTATTTATTTCCTCTAAGCGATTAAGCGACCAATAGGCAAGGCCTAATATGTCGTAATGAATTAAATAATCATCTTTTTTTTTTTCAATTATAGGTAATTTAAATTTAATTGAAGTTGGAGCTGCTATTGGCTTGTTTAATATTGATGAATACCCTTCATCTCTAGGATTCCATTTAATACAGCCAAAATTTGAATTAAATTGTAAAAAATTTTTTTGAAGTTTATCAAAAATAATTGAGCCCTCAAAATCTTTGACTTTAATAATTAATTTGTTATCCAACTTATCAAGAATTAAATCGTTACTAAACCTATCTTTAAGAATAATATTTAACCAATTAAGAATATGTTTATTCACAATTTTTTATATAAATAGTTTTTTTATTATTTTGATTTAAAAGTTTAATTTTATTTAACATGATTGTTATCTTTTTGATAGAAATCTTAGATATTTAAAAGACAAATATTTCTGATTTAAGATTAAGATTACTTAAAATTTATAGAGCAAATAAATTTTTGTTAACTTTTTATACTCTGAGTATTTAAAGTCTGTTTATAAAAAGAAAAAAGTTTTTTTTCTTGTAAAGACCAATTATATGTATTTATTGCAGCCCTTAAACCATTTTTACCCATTTTTTCAGACTCCTTAGGATTATCAATAAGATATTGAATAGCCCCTCCAATCTCTTTAGGGTCCAATGGATCAACACAAATGCCACAATTATTCCCCTCAACAATCTCTTTCCAGAGAGGAAAATTTGAGGCAATAACTGGAATACCAGCTGCCATGTATTCAAACATTTTAACTGGAAGTGAATCAATGTAATTAATTTTAGGATATAATGTAACCATCCCTATTTTAGAATTTGCTAATAAATCTGCTATCTCCTGACGATTTAAAAAACCTAATTCATTTACTTTTTGCCAAGCAGTATATTTTTTAACTTTTTGTTTAAATGACTTTTCATTAAATTTTCCTGCCAAATTTAACCTAACAGATTTAACATATTCCATTGCTAAAATAATTTCTTCAACGCCTCTAATTTTTGATATTGAACCAATGTAAACAATATCATTAGATTTTACATATCTTTCATCATCTTTTTGTATTTCACTTAGTACAGGAAAATTGTTTATATCAATAGTATATGGATTTATTTTCAAAAGATGATCTCTAATATTAGGAGTGGCACCTATTAACCCAGAAAATTTTTTTAAACTATATTTTTCATAAATTGCGTAAATTACTGATATTAAGTATCTTATAAATTTTGGAATATATATTTTTGATAATATTTGATTTGCAATATGTTCGTGTGAATCAAAAACTACTTTCTTCCCATCTTTTAGAAGCTTTAATCCAATTGGAATAAGTTCAGGATCATGAAGATGATATATATCAGCATCTAAGCTTATTGCTTTTTTATAAATAAGATTTACTGATACTGTCATTCTCATTATACGATTTTTGCTTCTGCCAATGTCCAAAATATTAATATTATTTACTATTTCATCTCCTTTTCCATCTGCGCAAACTAAATAAACTTTGCCTAATTTTATGGAAGATTTACACATTTTTGAAAAGATTCTTGAGGAACTACGTTGATGAGCTGATGTTAAATGAGCAATGATCACTAATTTTATTTTATCTTTTTAGTTTGAAAAATAATATTTTTTAATTTTTAGAATTATTGATCTAATATTTTCCATAATCAAATTTTTTTTTTATTTTTCTTAAATTAATTAAATCCAGACTTTCAAATCCCATGATTTTTTTATTCTTATTAACATTGCCTATGACAACAGAGCCTATACCTACGGTGACATTATCTTTTATTTCAACATTTTGAATAATACTAGAGTTTGCTCCAATCCAACAATTATTTCCAATTTTTACTGAACCACAAATTTGGGCATGAGCAGAAATAATACAATTTTTTCCTATATTACAATTATGAGCTATATGAACATGGTCGCTTAACTTTGAGTGAGAATTGATAATTGTATTGTCTATTGTTCCTTTTTGAACAGTGTTTAATGATCCAATTTCTACATAGTTATCAATGAATACTGAGCCTAAATGTGGTAGTCGTATTGGGACTCTGTCTTCATCAAAATCAAAACCAAACCCATCTTCTCCGATAACTGAGCCAGATTTAATAAAACAAAATTTTCCAATTTTTACGTTATCTGAAATAACTACGTTATTCAGAATTATTGTGCCTTGATTTATGTTAACACCTGATCCAATTACGCAATTTTCACCGATAGATACACTTGGATGAATAATTGCATTTTGAGAAATCAACGCTGATTTACTAATATATGGTTGTTTTTTAATTACAAAAAATTTTTGAACTACCTTAGCAAATGCTAATCTGGGATTGTCACAATAAATATAGCTTATGCCAGATTTTTTAGTATTTTTTTCATAATCTTTTTTTTTGCATATGACTAACAAGTTTTTTACATTTGATAAGTTAAATTCTTTATTTATAAAAACTAAAGTATTTTCTTTGAGATTTAAAAAAGAGGAAACTGTATTTATGGAAATATCAATACCTTCTAATTCTTCACCGAGGAAATTAGCGATGTCTGACGCTTTTATATTACCCATCGTATAACCTCAAAACTTTCAGCATATTTTGTTCCTATTTGAACACCTCTGCTTCGAGCAAGAGAATAAATAAACTCCTCATTCATATAACTTCTAGTTTTTTGAGATTTATATTTTTTAAGAGCATCCCATTTTGCTTTAATATTTTTTTTTTCAAGTTTTACAAACATAGTGTTGTGAAAGTTTAAATTATTCCAAATAAGTTCATATGCTAATATTGTAGAATTTTTAAACGCTCTTAAACCTTCTTGGGCGATAGTAATATGGTCTTGATGAATATCACTTAATGAAGGCATCAAAACTAAATCTGGTTTCAATTTATTTTTTAGATTAATCATATCTTCAAGTATTTCTTGTCTCAACGAAGTAAAAAATCTTAACTTATGATCAAAAATAATTAAATTTTTTTTTTTAATCCCAAGGCTTTGTGTGGCTACTTTGACTTCTTGAATTAAAGTATTTTCATTTAGTCCTTTTTGTTTTAAGCTTTCTTTAGCTGAAGAAAAAGCTACATAAAACACTTCGGATTTTTTCTCTAAAAGTTTTGAGATTGTTCCACCACAACCGATTTCGCCATCATCAGTATGAGGCGCCAGAACTAAAACCTTTTTAAATAATTTTAACATTAATATTGCTCACTTAATTTAGTATATTATTATAAAATTTCACTTGAAAAATTCTCTTTTGATCAAAATATGTTTTTATTTATTAAAAAATCTGAACTCCTAAGTTATTAAATTAACCAAACGACAAGATATTTAAGATTGTGATAGATTATATATTAAATTACTGTATGAGATTAAAGTTTATAAAAAATCATAAACTAAAGTTAAAGTGAATACAAAAGTCTTGCATATATGTTTACATTCATTCAGGTCAAGTAGTAGAGTTATTAAAGAGTCCATAACTTTAAGTGATAACAATTACAATGTTGATATTTACGCCATACACGAAGATGGACTCAAAGAGTTCGAAAAAATTGATAATATTAATGTTTATCGTAAAAAATTAAAAACTAAAAATTTACCCAAAAATAAGTTCTTTCAACTACTTAAATATTTTGAATTTTCTTTTCAATTTTTAAAAATTATTAATAATTATGATTTTCTACATATTCACGGATTAACTAGTTTACCATTGGCGATATTTTTAAAAATAAAAAATAAAAAAATTAAAATAATTTATGATTGTCATGAGTATGAAACTGAAAGAGATAATATGACAATACTTAAAAAATATATTTATAAGAGAATTGAAAAATTTTTTATATATTATTGCAACTT
The DNA here is from genome assembly GCA_902625715.1 of uncultured Pelagibacteraceae bacterium. GTDB lineage: Bacteria > Pseudomonadota > Alphaproteobacteria > Pelagibacterales > Pelagibacteraceae > Pelagibacter. Next base: position 97,641 of record CACOCP010000002.1, read on the forward strand.
TACTATTACTGTTTCAAACTCTATAATGCTAGAATATCAAAAACTTTATAATATTAGTAATTTAGAGACTGTTTATAATACTCCTTTTTATTCAAAAAATATTGCATCAAATATTTTTAGAGAAAAATTCAAAATTAGTTCAGATTACAAAATTTATATTTATCAAGGTAGATTTGCAAATTCTAGGGGCATAGAAAAATATATAGAAGTTTTTAAACAACTTAAAAATTCAAAATGCTGTCTAATTTTAATGGGCTATGGTCCACTTATTAGAACAGTTCAAGAAGCAGTAAATAATAATGAAAATATTTTTTATCAAGAAGCTGTTACGCTTGATGAAATTCATAAATATACAAGTTCAGCAGATTATGGATTAAATGTTACAAATAATACCTGTTTGAGTAGATATTATGCTTTGCCTAATAAGCTTTTTGAATATGTAATGGCAAGAATTCCTTTAATTGTTTCTAATGATTACGAGAGAGGAAATTTTGTAAAAAATAAAAAAATTGGTTTTGTTACAAAAGATACAGATTTAAAAAGTATAAAAGACGTTATTATAAAGTCTCTTAATTATGATAAAAGTTTTTTTTTTGAAAATTTAAATAAAGTAGCGAAAGAATATAATTGGAATTTAGAGTCAAAAAAATTAATTAATATTTATTCAAATTTAAAAGTGTAATTTTTATTTACAAGTTAAGCTTTTTGTTTTTGTGAATTAAAATATTTAATAATTCCTTTATTTGGAATTGAAACTACAAAAACATATATAAAAAGAACTGAAACTATTTTTATATCAATCACAAATTTACTCAGCGAGGTTGTTGCTAAACCGTCGTAGTGTGAAATTAAATAAACATAAATACTTAACATAATTGGAGTCATAGGAAGTTTAAATATTAAGATATTTAAGGAATAGAGAAGATATCCTATAAAAAATGGCGGAAATATAACTCCTAAGTATCCAAAATTTGCATACATTTCACCCCAATAGAAAGTTGGCATAGATCCAACAACTCCTTTGAGAGACTTGTATGGAAAAATAATATTATGAACAGATTTAGATAAAGAATAAGGTTCATAGGGCATTAAACCCCCGGGATTAGGAAATGACCTTCCATAAAGAAAATCGACTTGATCAGGGAAAATTGTAAAATAATGATATAATCCCTGCATTTGGCCAGTTGTTAATCTAGAAAATCCATATTCAATACCTTTAATAAAACTTGGGGCATTCATAAAATTTACATAAATTAATCCCAATAATAAAGGTGCAAAAATACCTAAACCTATCAAATATTTTAATTTTAATCGGCTGTCGTTCTTTATTATTAAATACATTAATATTAATGATATCAAATACCATAAAGCTGGACCTTTTTCTGTTGCAGATAACATGCTTACAATGCTTATTAAAAAACTTAAAAAAAAAATTAAAAAGTAAAAGTATTTTTTGCGTATTAAAAACTGTCCAAATAAAGCAAGCGAAATTATTGATAAAAAATCACGCATAAATAATCTATACCAATGATACTTTCCCTCAAATGCATTTCCCATATTTGAACGAAGTTCTTTGATTGATGAACTTTGTTCACTTAAATTCAATAAGGAAAATAATGCTATATTATTCCAGCCTACTTTTGATAAGTAAATATAAAGAATAAAAATTGATATTATTAATAAAAGATAAAGAAAATATCTTGATAATTGTTTATCTGATAATATTAAATTCGTATTTGGATTAAATTGATTTTTTAAATGTAAATTTCCAAAAGTTTTACCTGCAACAACCATACCGATGATAATAAATGTAATAGTAAAACTTGATAAAAGAAAAATTTTCCATATTATTTCTCTATCTTGAATAAATTTAGCGCTGTAGTCATTGATAAAAAAAAATAAAATTGGATAACCTAAATATTGATAAATAAAAATAGAAATTATTAGAATACTAGGAATTGATATTGTTAAAAGCTTTACACCTGATTTATTCAATAAAAATAACCAAAAAACTGGTAAGAAAATATAAATAAATAAAAATAAAAATTCTTCCATATTAGCAACTTAAAATTTCATTGAAAATCTCAATTTGTTTCTTATTTACAAGTCTTGGATTGTGCCAGAGCAATGTAAATGCACCATTTACTATTTGACACTTTTTTTTTAGGTCTTTGATAATTTTTAATGTTTGATCAGAATATCCAAGTCTCATAAAGTGTTCCATACTACTTTCCATTACAATTAGGAGTTACTGCTTTATGGTCTTTTATTGAAAAACAGATAAGTAAAAAATATAATCCATACATAAAAATATTAATAATCGTAAAATAATATAAGAGATATTTAATTTCTAATTTATTTGTAAATAAATAAAAAAAAGAAAAAAGAGATATAAAATAACCATAATTCCAATAAGAATATAAATTTAATTTTCTAATTGAGTTCAGCACAGGACTTAATGTTGAGACCACAAATATTAAAGCTAAACCAGGAATTAAAATTTGAACAAACTCTCCAGATATTTGCCAATTTTCTCCAAATACAAATATAAAAATCTCAACTCCATAAAAAAACAATATAATTGCTGGAATTAAAACTATACCTATCAATAAAAAAGTTAAGTTTAATAAATATTTTTTTAAATCCCCATTTTGATTAATAATCTCTGAAGATTTTCTTAAATTAATAGTAGAAATTGTCGAACTGATAAATATTAAAGGAAAAAAAACTATTTTTACTGCCAATGAATATTGTCCTACAATATAATCTGGGAAAAATTTTGATAGAAAAAATATAGGCATCATCATACTAAATTTATTCAAAAATGTAGGAAAAAAAGAAAAAATTGGAAAATCTTTATACTTAGTGATGATATTAAATGGATTAAAATTTTCCTTAAATTTAAAAGGTGCATAAGAACCTCTTATTTTTAGGATTGCGAATATCAAAATTATTAATGCTGCAAAAATTTCACCTAAAAATAATCCATTTTCTGTGAAACCAAAATATCCAAATGTGATTACAATCAAGACATACATTACTGATCTCATAATCGATATTTGGGAAATAAGGTTATAATTTTTATTTCGATTTAGATAACTTCTAATAATTGAATTTAGGGATTGAATTAAAATTACAAAAAAAATTAAATTCCACCATGTATTTAATTTTTTTATATCTATAAAACTTGTAATAAAATTATCGCCAATAACGGAAAATATCAAAATACAAAGTGAAAAAGCTATCAAAACAATGATTGATACAAAAAATAAAGCATCACTATCTTCATTTGTTTTAGCTACAACTATTGCCGTATTGTATTTTAAAGAAGATATGGGGACAAGTATTGATATAATAGAAGCATACAAAGCAAATATACCAAATTCCTCTGGACTATAAATTCTAGTAATAAATGGTGAAGCTGAAAACATAATAATTTGAGATATTATTGTTCCTGATGCAAGAATTTTAAAATGAAATAAAAATTCGCTTGCTTTAGATCTTCGATGTAAATTTTTTATAAAATTCATTTTATTTCATTTTACTCATTAAATGTAAGTTAGAGTTTGTTTTGAAAGTTTCTGTATAAACTATTTTAACTATTAATTTTATCAATACTTCTAAAGACAAAGTCAACTTCTTCTTTTTTTAAAAATGAATTCATCGGCAAACTCAAAACTTCTCTGGATGCTTGGTCTGAAATTGGAAAATCTCCATACTTGCTTTTTAAATATTTAAAACATTCCTGGAGATTAAGAGGCACTGGATAGAAAACTGATGTTGGAATACCCTTTTCTTTTAAATTTAATTGTAAATTGTCTCTATTTTTCACTCTAATGGTATATTGTGCCCATGCACTTGTTCTATTTGCTTTTATTATAGGAGTTTGAAAAGTTTTTGATAATTTTTCCGTGTATTGATCTGCTACTTTTTGGCGATCTTTTAATTCTTTTTTAAAATTAGGTAATTTTGCTAATAGTATAGCAGCTTGAAGGGTATCCAATCTGCCACCTATTCCAATATATTGATGATGATATCGTTTATTTTGACCGTGTACTCTAAGTGATTTTATTTTTTTTGCATATTCCTCATTATTTGTAAAAACCGCCCCTCCATCCCCATAACATCCAAGAGGCTTAGATGGGAAAAAACTAGTTGTTGAGATGTCTCCTAAATTGCTATCCATTTTACCGTTATAAGTAGACCCAAAACTTTGAGCTCCATCAATAATTACTTTTAAATTATATTTATTGGCTATATCTTTAATTACATCAATATCTGCAGGCTGACCATAAAGACTTACTGGCATAATAGCTTTTGTCTTTTTAGTAATAGCTTTCTCAATCAAGTTAGCATCTATGTTGTAAGTATCAGTTTCTATATCTACAAATACAGGCTTGGCTTTTAACAACGCAATCATCTCACCTGTAGAAATCCAAGTAAAGGGAGTTGTTATTATTTCATCCCCAGACTGAATATCAATTGCCATCAAAGCAAGCAACAATGCGTCCGTTCCAGATGAACAAGTAATAGCATATTTTGCGCCTGTAAATTTTTGCAACTCTTCTTCAAGTTTTTGAACCTCTTCACCTAAAATATAATTTGATTTATCAAGAACAGCTTGAATATTTCTATGAATATTTTCTTTATAAGTTTGATATTGTAATTGTAAATTTGCAAAATCTATTTTCATAACTAATCCTTGATAGTAACTTTGTTATCTTTTAACTCATATAACTTATTTGTATGTTTGCATATTGTTGTTGCATTACCGCTAACGGGTAAATCTAATTTCTCTCCATATTCACTCATCCAACCTATTTGCTTACCAGGAACTCCAATGATTAATGCGTAATCAGCTACATCTTTATTAATTACTGCTCCCGCTCCTACAAATGCATAAGCTCCTATAGTAATTCCACAAACTATTGTGCAATTTGCTCCTAAAGTTACTCCTCTTCTGACTATTGTTTTGCGATACTCACTTTTTCTAACAATTTCAGATCTTGGATTAAGAACGTTAGTGAATACACACGATGGACCGCAAAAAACACCATCCTCTAAAGTGACTCCTTCATAAACACTTACATTATTTTGAATTTTGGCATCTCTGCCAATATTAACATTCGGACCTACAACAACATTTTGGCCTAAAGAACAGTTTTCTCCGATTCTACAATCATTTAATATATGGCTAAAATGCCATATTTTTGTTCCACGGCCAATTGTTACGTTATCATCTACATAAGAAGTTTCGTGGATAAACACATCCTCATACTTATACTTTTTATTCATTTTAATAATATCTAAATATCTCCTTGTAATCTAACTTTAGGAAATTTTTTCCAATATTGTGAAAATATTTCGTATTCTGTTGGTTGATTAATTTTAATTTTATTTACAATTTTTGTTATATTTAAAAAATGCTTATAATTTAAATTTTCATCGAAAATATTTTTTCCCCAAGTTCCACAGCCCATTGATAGTGAAAAAGGTAATCCATTATCAAAACTTCCACCTGTAGCAAAACTATGAATTTGGTTTACTATGACTCTGCATACAGGTAGCTCTTTTCCAATTCTAATTATATTAGTTTTATTTTTACTATGAACGCTGCAAGAGTGTCCTTGACCCTGATTCTGCAAAATTTTTTTTGCAAGCTTAATAGATTGATTAAAATTTTTTACTTTGTACATGGTTAAAATAGGAGAAAGTTTTTCCATTGAAAATGGGAATTTCCTTCCAACACTTTTTTCATTTACAATTAAAAATTTAGAGTTTAAATATTTGCTTCTGTTAAAACCAATTTCATTGGCAATTTTAGAAGCTTGTTTGGCTATCAAGTCTCTATTTAAAATAAAATTTTTGTCCCACATTTTGTTTACAAGTATATTTTTCTCTGAATCATTTAATATGACTCCTCCTTCTTTTTTGAGATAATTAATAAATTTGTTATAAATACTACCAACAACAATAACGCTATTCTCTGAAGAACAACTTGTTGAATTATCAAAAGTTTTTGAAATTTTTATTTTGTTAGCTGCATCTTTAAGATTGGCTGAAGAGTCTATAATTGAGGGAACATTTCCAACCCCTACCCCAAGAGTTGGTGTGCCTGTTTGAATGGCTTTTTTTATATTATCTTGGGCTCCTGTTGCAATCACTAAATCTACTAAACTAAACAATTCAAGAGTATCACTCATTTTACTTAATGGGGAAATTGACTGCACTATACTAATAGGAGCGCCAACACGTCTTAAAGCTTTATGAACTAATTTTACAATTTTAGCACATACTCTTGCACCTTTAGGTGATGGTGAAATAATTATAGAATTTTTACATTTTAAAGCATTGATAATATTATTAAGTGGTGTTGCAATAGGATTTGTTGCTGGCGTCATTGCCGCAACTAAGCCAACTGGTCTAGCAATATAAGTTAAGCCTTTTTTGACATCTTTCTTTATTATACCAACTGTTTTAACATTTTTTAAATCTCTTAATAGCCCTATAGTTTTACGAGTATTTTTTAGTATTTTATCATCTACTTTTCCAAGTCCAGTATCTTGGACTGCCATTTCACTCAGCATTTTGTTATTTTCAGGTTTGATTATTTCCCATGCTACTGCAGTTATTATTTCATCAATTTTAACTTGGGAATAATCATTAATTTTTAATTGAGAATTTCTTCCTTTTCTTACTAGTTCTTTAATTTTCATTATAAATTCTTAATTCGAAGATATTATTTTGTATTTTTTATTTATTTAAGAGTAATAATTAATTTATAACATTATAATTAAAATACAAAAAGATTATAAATCATAAAGTACCATTTATTATTAAAGAATAATAATTAAAATGAAAAGAAATTTAAAAATCATTACTATTTTGGGTACCAGACCTCAATTAATTAAAGCAAGTTCTTTGTCTAATTTATTTAAAAAAAATCGTAAAATTAAAGAGATTATTGTTCATACAGGTCAACATTATGATTATGAGATGAGTGATATTTTTTTTAAGGAGCTTAATATTCCTAAGCCAAAATATAATTTAAATATTAAAAGTAAATATCATGGAGAAATGACAGCTAGAATGATTTTGGGTATTGAAAAAATACTGATTAAAGAAAAGCCAGATTATACAGTAGTTTACGGAGATACGAATTCAACACTTGCTGGTGCTATTGCTTCTAAAAAATTACTTATTCCCGTAATTCATATTGAGTCAGGATTAAGAAGTTATAATAAAAAAATGCCAGAGGAAATAAACAGAGTATTAACTGACCACTGCTCAGATATATTATTTACACCGTCTAAACTTGCAAATCTGAATTTGAAAAAAGAAAATATAAATAAAAGCTCTATTTATGAAGTTGGAGATATTATGTACGATATTTTTTTAAATCATTATAAAAAATTAAAAAAAAATAATAATTTTGTATCGAGCGATATCTTGGTCACAATTCACAGGCCAGAAAATACTAACAATTTTGGTAAAATGTTGAATATTATAAAAAATTTAAATGAATTATCTAAAATGTATAAAATTTTATTTCCTATTCATCCAAGAACAAAAAAAATATTAAAACAATTTGATGTTTTTAAGCTTATAAATAAGCAGATTAAAATTAGAAAACCCCTTGCGTATACAGAGACCATTAAACATTTAAAATATTGCAAATTGTTAATTACAGATTCTGGGGGATTGCAGAAAGAAGCTTTTTTTTCAAAAACACAAGTAATAACAATTAGAGGTCAAACCGAATGGCCAGAGACTATTGAGGCTGGATGGAACAGGTTGGTGAAACCAAATAATTTTTCTATTTATGATAATGTACTGAAATCTATATCAAAAAAAGGTTATAACAAAAGGCCTTATGGCAAAGGTAATGCAGCAAAATTAATTTTAAAAAAAATTATAAAATTACATCACTCTAAGTAAGTAAGCGCCTATAAGTTAAATACTTTCAAATTTTTTTAAAATTTTTTCTGGTATCTTGTATTCATTTGGTAAGTTAATAACATGTTTGCTTAAAAAAGATGAATTTTTCGTTCTTTTTTGATTTTTGTAAGGTTTTAAATCTGGAATTGAATACTGTATGACCTCACCAATTTCAATTCCCTCCTTTTCAAATATTTTTATAACTTTTGATTTATTTTTTACTATTACAGGATAATGTGAGTAGGTATTATTTACATTAAATTTTAAAACTTTAATTTTTTTATTTTTTTTAAAAAAATTTGAATAAAATTTTGATATTTTGATTTTTTTTGATTTAATTTGATTATATTTTAATATTTGATTAATTCCGACTTTTGCTTCTAAATCACAAAGTAAAGTATTGTAGTCATTTGGAAAACTAATTTTTTCATCAAGATGATGGTCATCTGTAAGACTTTTTAAAATATTTGTTTTTTTTTGCAAAAAATAGGTAATAAAATACAATTTTTGATTAAAAAAAATTGTTGCTAAAAAAATATAAATTAATCTTTTTAATTTAGCAAAAGTGTTTTTTTTAAAAAAATTCTTATCTCTATACTCTTTTACTTTTTGATATATTTTTTTGTCATTAAAAGTTGTGATTGCACCAAATATTGAAGTGATTGTTTTGCTTATATTAAAAGAAAATAATATTATGTCTCCATATTTCGTAATTTTTTCATTCTCATATTTTGCATCAAAACTATGACAGCAATCTTGAATAATGTAAATTTTACTTCTAAATTTTTTTTCGTAAATTTTAATTATTTTTTTTATTTCTTGTACATTTTGAGCAACTCCAAATGTATTTGTCAGAATAATTGCTGCTGTATTTTTATTTATATTTTTAAGTAAATCTTTGTTATTAAAATTGAAGGTATCAAAATTAACATCTAAAAATCTAGGGTTGTTTCCACTTATTGTAACAGCGTGGGCCACAACTGAACATGTGTAGGCCGGCATTATTATTTCCTTTTTTTCTATTCCCATGGCTTTAAAAAAACAAAAAATTGCAGATCTTCCATAAGAGAAGGATAGTGGAAATTTAAGTTTAAAGTGTCTCGAAAATTTTTTTTCAAATATTCTTACATTGCTTTTGCTAAAAAAAATTTTAATTAGCTCTAAAACATTTAAATGAATTAAAAATCGTGGTCTCATATTATTTTAATTTTCATCATCACTTATTTGCCAATATCCTTGGCTTGCCATGTGCATGTTGGAAAAATTTTTATTATTTTCTAGAACTTTTAATTTATTTTGTTTATGAATCTTATTTTTAACTTTAAAATTTTTTCCAAGTATAAAATGTCTTTCAACTTTAATATTTGAAATTTTACTCTCTTTTATTAGATAACCTGCTAAAAATTTTTTAATTGTATTTCCGACATATAAGGATTTAAAAGCAGTAAGACTTAAAATTCTTAAAATTATAAATTTTATAGGTGTTGGATATTTATAATTGATAAATGATAATTTAAAATTAACTTCTATCTTGTTTCCATTAAGTTTTAGGTTTTCAATATTTAAAGCTTTAGAATTAAAACTTGTTAATAATTTTCCATTATCACTTTTTGCAACAAAACCGGGGTCCTCGTATCGCTCCTTTAAGTTTTTAAAATGAACATATGCTCCACCTTTTTTAAAATTTATTATAGTGTAAAACCCCTTACCAGATTCAACAAGCCAACCCGATTTTGAAAACCAAGTTTTAAAATATTTTTTTTGGTAAGGTAATCTTAATGGTTTTGTTTCTTTTTTAACTTTATTCTTGTAGTAAGCTGCAATTGCATAATCGTTAAATATTGGAACAAGATTTCCTGTATCGATGCTATCTAATGTTACAAATTTATGCTCATGCACACCAATTTCAGCAAACTTTGATAGAGTTGATGCAAACTTATTATTTTTTTTCATGATTTCTAGCCCTCCTGGTAATAAAAAACGAGTATTTCTAGACCCATAATTACCGCCAAAGGACCCATCTGGATGTGCTGCATAAGTTAAAAATTCTAATGAACGTGATAATGGTTTGTTAAGTTTTAAATCTGGTCTAAGAAGATGTAATTGAGCAAGTTGAGTTATGCACCACGATTGATAACCAGGATCAGCGGATCCATATTCTTCAAACCAACCTTCGGATGATTGATGTTGTAAAATTCGATCAAGCCACATTCTTCCACGCATTTCTGCTTTTTTGTCTTTAGTGATTTTGTGCCATCGATACATGGCTAAAGATGCACTTGCAAGATGATTGGATATTAAACCGTGATATTCGTCTTGTTTCATCAAGAATTTAATTAAAGGTTTTATAATCATCATCCACTCTGTTTTTTGTCTTTTTGAAAGATGTTTAATTAATATTTCTCTAGCAGCTAATACATCTGAAGCAACTAAAGCGCTCACACATAATGAAGATTCATTTGGTAAGGCTTCACCTAAACTGCCATTTTTTGATATAATTTTTTCTATCCCCCGAACAATATAATCAATTTTCTTTAACATAGATTTTTGCGTTATGCCAAAGGGCAGCTTATTTAAATCAGTTAATATAGCGAGTCCATGCACCGCACCTTGAAATGTACCGTTTGGAAAATCGATAATTTTCCAACTCCAATATAATCTATCACCTACACCAGCAAATGGACTTAGGGTATCCATGTTAAAAGATGATAATAATCTAGGCAAATTTCTGTGAAGTGATTCAATGTAAATATTTTTATTACACATAATTATTGTAATCCTCTTGTCTGTATTCCCTTGAGTAGGTATTGATATTCATTACCCCAATTATAATCACTATCAAAGACACGTTGATGCCAAATGACTGTTACTTCTCCTCCAACTAATTGAATTTCATCTAAAATCTCATCGATTTTTTTTTCTCGATCATTTTTTTTCATCTGTCCATAATCAAACAAATGAGAGTCCATAAGTACCATTGGCAATATACGAAGTGTATCACTAAATCTTTTTTCAGATGCAATCCACGCAGGCATTTTCACAGCTGCGCTATTTCTAAAACCTGGTATTTCATTAAAACCTAAAGTCGTATCTAATTCAAATTCAACTTTTTCTTGCACTTTCCATGTATCTATTAAGCTAAATCGTAACCAATGTTGACGACACACTTTTATTTTTTCTCCTAACGATTTTTCAACATATTTTTTTTCATCCTCCATGAAAGTTTTATTTTTCCAACTATTAAAAGCCTGATGTAATCCAATTGTATGACCCTCTGATTTTAACTTACGAATCTGATTTGATAAGTCTTTATCATTTATATCATAAGATGGATCAAATATTCGTTCAGAAAAAGATTTTTTCGAATTAGCGCCACCATAAAAATTCCATATACTTGTTTTTTGATATTCTTTCTCAAGAGCGCTTATTTTGTTAAAACACCAATATTTTTTAGAAGTAAAAAAAAAGTTGAGTAATTTAAAAAAATCTTTAGCAGCCAAAGATATTTTTAATTTAATTAACGAACGTAAAATATTAAAAATGATAAATGCTGACCGCTTAAATCTTAAAGCAAATGTTTTGTAAATGTAATCAACATCATGGGTTAAATGTATTTTACCCTTTGGATTAGGCCCAAATAACTTTTCTTCTGATATATCTTTATTATAAGAAGTCCATCTCCTTAAAAAAAGTATAATTCTATTTGCCCAAGCATATTTAAATTGTGCATTAAATGATTTGGGTAATTTATATTTATAGCTATGGATGGGTCCATTTTTTTTTTCATATTCATATTCTAATTTACAAGTAATCATCTCAAATATTGCTCTCCACCAATCTACATTTTGCCAATCATCATTTTCAATAATACAGTGCTTTGGTACCAAAATTGAAGGTGGAGATCCTACCCCTAAATCTTTAGCCCAAGAAGGGAGTTCAACAAATATTGCTTGGTTTGAATGAGGTAAATTACTTTTGTTTACAGGTAAATTTAAAACTAAGTTTTTGTTTCCAAATAAAAAATATTTATCAAATATACTTAAAATTTTATTTTTATCTATTTCCATAAATTAAATTTTATTATTTTTTTTCGTAAACTTGAATATTCACTAAAATTGATTTTAAACTATTAATTTTTTAATTTACAGATCACATAATGCTTATTTTCATAAGGGCAATGTAAATTATATCTATTTTTTTTCATATTTTTTTTTTCAAATACAAAATATTTGATATTTTCTTTATCACTCATATTTTTGAACCATTGATTTTTTTTGTTGTAATAAGATTTTTTTGTATCAATCCTAATTTGTCTCAAAGCCTGATTTCTATTTAATGAATAATAATTTTGCAGGTTAAGTCCCAGCAAAGAAAAGCGTCTAACACCTTCTTGGTAAATTTTGAAGTTTGAGTCATAAATCCAAGCATTATGCAGCCACTCATTAACAGTTCCAAATGAAGCCCTCTCAGATATATCTCTCCAGCCACCATAATAATCAGGATTTAGCATTATGAGGTCTATTTTATTTGTGTTTTTTTTAGTCCACCTTTGCAGTTCATACATAGATAATTTTTTCTTATTTTCAAATCTTTTGAAATTTTTATCAAAATTCATAGTTGGTATAGCAATACAAACATATCCAATAAGCAAAATTAATTTCAAACGAGAAAAATTAAAAAGAGATAAGATTATTATAAGTGACAAAAATAACCAAAATGAAAAATTTGTTGGAAAAATATTTTTGTGATAACCATATAATATAGCTGCTAAAAAAATTACTAATGCTAAGACAAATGAAAAAATTGGTAAGATCAATTTTATCAGTTTTGTATCTTTAACTGAGTGAACTAAATAAATACTAGAAAATAAAATTGATAATGACAGGTAAAAACCACGATCAGCATATCCAATGAACGGTGACAACAATATGATTATTGCTAAACTTTTTTTAATAATGCTCCCAGAAATAAACTCCATCCATAAAAAGTATATTATAGGCACAAGAGCAACTACGACCAATAAGCTACTTGCGCGATGTAAACTTAATTTTATTAAAAAAGGGCTTACTTCATAATGACTGATTATCAAACCCAATATAGTAATTATAGATAAACAAATAACAATTATATTTATTTCTTTATATAATATGAAATCTTTATTTTTTATTTTACTACAAGATATTACATATAATAGCATCAAACTAACAGTTGGCAAAAAATGTGATTCTGAAGTTCGTGAAAACACTCCTATATAAAAAGGATACCAGTGAGATTGAAATATTTTTGACAAAGAAATCCAATCTTCTTTGGGAATTGCTCCAGATGTAATTTCGCTACTTGAGAAATTTAGAAAAAACCAAAATAGAGAAAAAATACATAAAAAAAATGCTGGAACCAAAAATCTTTTTATTGCTTCAAATCCTCTAAATATAACAATAATTGATGCAGATATGACTCCAAACAAAGCAATAATAGGGTGTGTTGCAATATTTAGAAAAAAAATAATTGCTGCACTCCATGGTTTATTTCTTATTGCTAAGCATAATCCAATCACATTTAATGCAGCAGCGATAGAATAGTAAAGCCCCCAAATATATGGAAAACCAAACCTTGCTAGGTTCATAAATTGAAATGTACTAAGCGATACAATAAGAGTAAATATAAGAGCTAATATAGAAAGATCTTTTTTTATAAGTGTTGTAAAAAAAAAATAATGAGCAAATAAAAGCAAATATACTTCAAACAACATATAGGTCTTCATAAGATTTAATAAGTAAAAATTATTCTTTTCGAATAATTTATAGATATTTATTGGAAGTGATTTTCCTAAATTTCTTGTTCCTGTAGGCCAATCTATTTTATTTAGTAAAGGGTCAAGAACTACATTTATATAGTGAAAGGGAGACGAACCAATGGAAGATAAATAAATTTCCAAGAACTTAATCTGAGTTAACCAATAAGCAAATCCCACGAGTAATAATAAAACTAAATGGGACTGTTTATTATTAATAAAATATTCAGATAATTTGTTAAAATTTTTTGTTTGATTATATTTTTGAAAGTTAATCATTTCTAATAAAATTTTTAGTCGATTTTAAAAATGATTTAATTCCTAAACCTTCATTAGTAAAAATAATCAATGAGATAAGAGTGGGAAAAATTATCTGACTTAAATGAATTGTAATTGCAGTTAAAAACGCATCATTTATGTCAAAACCTAATTTTGACATCGAAAAAATAATTGCTAATTCAAATGTACCTAGGTTTGCTGGTAATCCAGGTATTATTCTACTCAAAGTGAGAGATAAAAATATTATTGAAGCACTGTAAGCATCAACGAGATCTCCATGAAGATATTTAAGGATTATAAATACTAGTAGAAAAGAGATAGCCCAAACAAATAAACTGGGTAAAAATGAATATAAAAAATCTAATTTGAAAATTTTTTTTGAAATTAAATCAAAAAATTTTTCTGTTATTTTATAATATTTGTAATCTAAAAATTTTTTTAAAAGTTTCAAAATTTTTTGTAAAACAAAGGAATTTAAAAAAAATAAAGTAAAAATTACTCCTATTAAAACAATTAAAAAATTTAATATTTTTTGATTAAACTCAACCAATGAAAAAAAGATGCCTAAAAAAATAAATATAATTAGAAAAATTATATCCAAATAACGTTCTAAAATTAAAGCTGATAAATAGTGAGTTGTAGATAAATTACCTTTTTTTTTCATATAAGTTATCTTTATTAATTCAGATAATCTTGCAGGAATAAAAGTATTAAGACCAATGCTAAGTAGATATGCTTTAAAATAATTTTTTTCTTTATTTTTAATACCACCTGACAAAATTGAAAATCTTCTTGATAACACGTAAATTGATAATACTTGAAGTGGCTGAACCATTATTAATACGTAAAAATGATTAACACTTAAGATATTTAATATCTCTTTAAAATCTAAATAAAAAAAAGTAAGTAAAATTAATATAAAACCAAAAAAAAACCTGTAAGTATTTTTATTAATTAATAAATTCATCTCAATTATTTCAATATTTTTTCTAACCGGACTTTGTCCTCTCTAGAAACTTTTTTTCTAGGTGATTGTCTTATTTTTAATTTTAAATTTTTGTTTTTTAATTCAAATTTTATTTTATATTTTAATTTTGTTACTAAATCATATGGATTTTTACAAAATTTTTCATATGAAAAATAAATAATATTTTTATTATTTATTTTATACAATTGATTGGCAATAATTCTTGAAACTGTTTGAATATATTTTGTTGAATACTTTATCACATTATATTTTTTGTTTTTTAATTCATTAGGAGGGAAATTAAAATATCCTAGATCAAGATAAGTCCTAACAACTGACTCTATTGTTGATTGTTGGTTTCTAGAAATATGCAAAAATATTATTTCTGGTACTGCTTTATGTAATTTGTAAATTTTATCGTATAGACTTAAATTTTTTAATATTATCAAATTAGTCTCTCCATTTTTAAAATATTGCATAGATTTATAAAATCTTTTTCTTATTTCTTTAATCTTTTTTGTTTTAAACCAAAAATTAATCATTTCATTGGCCTCATTTACATCAAACAAGTTTTCGGTATGTCCATAAATATTGATAAGATTTTCATTTAATTTTGATTTCTTTTTAATGTTTTGATGTAAGTAAGTAGCTGATTGAGGTATTAGTTGATGTAAATTAGAATAATACTCTGATCTAATTGTTCTTGTTAAAAATTGATAAATTATAGTAGATCCACATCTTGGAGTTCCAATTATGATTAAAATTTTTTTATTAGAATAACTTTTTTTATTTATAAAAAAAAAAAATATATTTTCTATTTTGCGTGTTATTATTGATAAAATAATAAAAAATACTCTTTTTAAAACAAAAAATTTATTTTTAATTAAAAAGTTTTTATTTTTAAAGTAATTCATTTAACAATTAGACTTTTATAATGTAAAAAACATTATGATAAGAAATTTTTTATCAAAGAAAATAAATTATGCTTTATTTGGCAACAGAGATCTTTATGGCCTTAAATATGTTGAAAATGATGAAGATTGGATAAAATGGAATAAATTTTATCAAAACTTTTATTTAAACACTCAAAAAAAAGGTGTTGGAAATATTGTTAATGAATGGGGTTATAAAGTTTTAAAAAAAACATCTTTAAATAAAAAAAATGTTTTCGAGCTAGGTCCAGGAAATTTGCCTCATTATAAATTTTGGATAGGCCAGCCTGAAAAATTTTATGCTGTTGATGTCAATGAAAAATTTTTATCTCAGACTCAAAAAAAGATTCCAAATATATTTAAAGGAATTAAAGTCGAACGGTATGATATAATTCCACTTGAAGACAATAGTATTGATATTATCTTAACTTTTTATAGCCTTGAACATTTGTATGACCTTGATAAAAAATTATTAGAATTCAAGAGAATTTTAAAAAAAAATGGTAAAATAATTGGTGCAATTCCTAATGAAGGAGGAATTGCATGGGGAATTGGTAGATACCTAACATCAAGAAGATATGTGTCAAAAAATTCAAATATTAATTATAATAAGATAATTTCATGGGAACATCCTAATTTTTCAGATCAAATAATTAGTTCGTTTAAAAAAAATAATTTAAAAATTGATTATATTAAAATGTATCCATTTAATTTTATTAAAAGTTTAGATTTTAATTTAGTAACAACTTTCATTTTGAGTAAATATTAAACTTTTAAAGCATAAACTTTACCGTTTTTTATTTTTTTAATCTTGAAATTTGCTTTTTTAATCCAATCAACTAATTGTTTTTGACTTGGTAAAATCAAATCTTTTGGTTGTATATTAACTAATACTATTTCTCTACATTGCCTCCAGCTTGCATTCGTTAGGTTTATTTTGGAATCAATAGGCAAAATAGATAAAAAAGGTACAATGCAATCTGCAATTCTATAAGTGGCCCAGTCCCCACAAAATGAAGTGATTTTCCTGATAAAATTAAAAATTACTCCTTTAAAACCTTTGGGCTGTAAATAAACCCATATTCCTAATTTGCCTCCTTTTTTTAAAACCCTATAAAACTCTCTTAAAGTTTTTTTTGGGCTTTGAGTGTATGCAATTACTCCATAAGATATTACAATATCAATAGAATCTTTTTTTAAAGGCAAGCTTGTTGCACTTGCATGTAAATAGTGGCCCTTATTAATTCTTTTTGCTGTAAGACTAAGAGCAACTTTTGAAATATCTAATCCAATATAATTTATTTTAAAATTTAAATTTTTTTTATTTGCCAAAACTGATGCGTGAACCCCATCGCCACAACCAACATCAAGAATGGTCTTCTGATAAGAAC
This sequence comes from uncultured Pelagibacteraceae bacterium, assembly GCA_902625715.1. Lineage (GTDB taxonomy): Bacteria > Pseudomonadota > Alphaproteobacteria > Pelagibacterales > Pelagibacteraceae > Pelagibacter. Next base: position 114,939 of record CACOCP010000002.1, read on the forward strand.
TTTCCTTTATTAAAGGGGTTAAAAAATTTTTAGCCACATTTATTTTTGATTTTGGTAAATTAGTATTGGTATTTTCAGACCAGTGTTTATCAAAATTTTTTTTGTGGAAAAAAGAAAAAATATTATTATTTATATTATAAATATGTTTTTGGTTTTTTTTACATATCAAGTAATTATTTTTTTCAATTTTAAGCCTTCCCTTACATTTTAAACAAATAAGCTTGTCTAGAATTTTATACATAAAATTTTAATCAAAGTTATTTTTTCTTAACCAACTTTCAAGGCTTAATAGTTGCCACATGCGATGTGTTTGAATTTCATCTAATGGTCTAATATTTTTTTTATATGAATTTAAGTAGTGATTACATGTTTTTTTTAACCATGTACTTTCAAATAACGTGTGAAGACCACTTTGCTCACCAGTAATTTTATTTACAAACCATTTTTTTAAAGGTCCCCTGAGCCATTTATTTAACGGAGTAGGAAAACCTCGTTTTGGCTCATTATAAAGTATTTCAGGAAGCCAATCTTTGCCACCCTCTTTAACTATTGCTTTAAGATTTCCATTATAAAGTTTTAAACTTTGTGGTATGGAAAAGCTAAGCTTTAACATTTCATTATCTAAAAAAGGTGTTCTAGATTCTAAAGAATGTGCCATTGAAATTTTATCTTCAACCACTAGCAATCCATTTAGATAAGCTTGAAGATAGTGATTAAGCACTACATCCTCTTGATTGTTACAGTTGCCATCTAACTCTACCAGTTCATCTTCTGGATGGTGGCGTTGAATTAGTTTTGCCCATTCAGGTTTTAGGCCTTCTTGTAAAACTATTGGATTATTTAATACAGGCAAATACTGTTGAAAAGTTTGCGATCTAAAAAGATTTAAGCCAAAATATATCATGTGTGGAAGTTCACTAAAAAAATTTTTTGATATTAATTTGTAAAGATTAAATGGATTTTTTTTTATTTTATTTATTAAATTCACGAATTTAAAAACAGGATAACCACTAAACAGCTCATCTCCACCATGACCTGTTAAAATAACTTTATGGGTTTTAGCAACTTTTTTTGCAACACAATACTGAGAAAAGGCACCTATACCCATGCGCGGTTCATCCAATGTATCAATTAAATGATCCATCATTTCTGGTAGGTTTTCTGGAACAATATTCACGACATTAAATGCTGATCCATTATACTTTGCAATTTTTGAAGCTGTAGAAGTTTCGTCATACCAACCTCCTTCCTGAAATGTACCCGTGAAGCTATCTGGTGGTGTTTTGTTTATGCTAGCTCTATTTAAAACTGTTGAACTGTCAAAACCTGCGCTTAGATAGCTTGCTACAGGCACATCGCTTAATAAGTGTCTTTGAACAGACGAACCAATTAATTTTTTATATTTTGTAACTGCTTGATTAAAATCAATATTTAAGTCTTTTGTAAAATTAAATGAGCAAAAAGGTTCTAGTTTTTTTCTTTGATCTAATTGAATGGTTAAATAGTGACCAGGCAGCAAAAGTTTAATGCCCTTATATAAAGAACGTTGACCAAAGTAATTTTGATAGGTTAAATATTGGTTAAGGCCAATTGGATCAATTTCACTTTTACTTTTCATAACAGCTACAATCGACTTAATTTCACTTGAAAATATAAATTCGTTATTCAATTCACTGTAATACAATGGCTTAATTCCCATTCGATCACGTGCTATAATTAATTCATCATTTTCATGATCAAATAAAACAAAAGCAAACATGCCATTGAACATTTGAAAACATTTATATTTCCAAGTTTTCCAAGCATGAATAATAACTTCGCTATCTGAATTTGAATTAAATTTTATTCCTTTTAATTCTAATTCCTTTCTTAAATCTAAGTAATTATATATTTCTCCATTAGCAATCAGTACAATATTGCCATCTTCTGAGAACATTGGTTGATTTCCGGCTTCAGTTAAATCATTAATGGATAATCTCACATGTCCTAAAGATAGTTCTCTATTTGATTTCCAAATGCCCATAGCATCAGGACCACGATGCTTTAATAAATTTAACATTTCTTGAACACGCTCATTGGAGTTTGTTCCAATAATGCCGGCAATACCACACATTGATTATTTTCTATTATTTTCTATTTTTTTTATTCTAGCATTCATTCTCATGAGTAATTTGTAAGTGAGATCGAAATTATATTTATTTTGAAAAGACAAGAAGTAAAAAATAATAAAAATAATTAGTGCAATTATTGAAAAAAAAGTAAGTCCAGCTGTAATTTGTCCGTCTATTAATGTAGATCTTATTGTTGCTATTATAGTGTCATTTGTATTTTGTAATTTAAATAAAACATTTGAAATAAGTAAACTAACCCCAGTTATTGATGACAATGATAATAAAATTATGGGTAGTATTAACAAAATTCCGGGGTTAGAAACATAATTAAAAACTAAATGAGATAAAATAGTATTCTGCAGCTTAGTAGCTTTTAGGTTATTTGCTTTTGTGTTTTTTTCAGGCGCTCTTCTTTTTTTATCTCGCCAATTTAATACCGATGGAATTTCCTGAATTTTATAACCTAATAATTGAGCTTTTTGTATTACCTCTAAATGAAGATCCTTATCACTGCTCATCAGCTCAAGATTTTCTATAACCTCTTTTTTAAAACCTCTCACACTACAAGTTGAGGTAAAAATTTTTTTATCAAAACCTTGTGCTAATAATTTATTTCCAAATTTTGATAACATTCTCCTTCCAAACGGGACATTTATCATTCTTCCTTTGGGGTGATGCGCTGATGCAAGGGTAATATCTGCAGCATTATTTATTAACGGTTGCAAAAGTATTGAGATATGTTTTGGAGCGTAAGATAAATCTGCATCAAGACAGATGATATATTTTCCTAAAGCATTCTCAAAGCCAGTACGTATCGCCTTTCCTCTACCAAAATTTGTATCATGGTGAATAACTTTTAAATTTTTTAAAATTGATTTTATTTTATTTAGAATTGATTTGGTATCATCTGTCGAGCCATCATTAACAACTATAATCTCAAAAGGATACTTATTATTTCTTTTTACCCATCTATCTACTTCAAGAATATTTTTTTTTATATTCCTAGACTCATTATATGCAGGTATAACAATACTCAAATTTACTTGTTTCATAATGAATATAGATAAATGATATGGACTTTAAATTCTATAAAATTCAATACAAATATGAAAGGTTAAATTGTCAAAAAAAATTTTGTATTTCCAAATAACACCTATCAACTAAAAATACTCATATTTTTAGATTTTATAATTTTTGAAGGTTAGATTGAAATGCAGAATTTGTTTCTTAAGTAATCATTTCTCTTTTTAAATTGATAAAAATACTATCTAAAATAAACACACTTTTATTAAAATATTTTATTCTTTATTTTGTAACGTTCTTATTATTTTTTTGTGAAAGTGTTGCTGCAGTTAAAACTTTTAAAACCTTTAATCCTTCATGTTCATCAGTTAATGGCTTTTTATTGTTTTCTACAACATCTTTAAAATGCTGACATTCATTTTTTAAAGGCTCATCTTCAATTACTTTAATAAATTCTAAATCATCTTTTTTAAGATTAGGTAAGCCTTGGTTTATTTCAGCTTGATATCTTTGAATGCATAATTTTTCATTCCAAAGTTTTGTGTCATCAAAAACTAACATTGCTTTTTTTCCAATGACTACTAATTTTTGTTCTTTATAAGGGTGTAGCCATGAAACTGAAATATGAGATTTTAAACTTGATTTAAAGGTCATGTGAATAGTTGCCGTGTCTGCAATATTATCTTGCAGGATAGCTGTGGAGTGAACAGTTATAAATTCTGGTTCTTGATTAGCTAATGATAAAATCATTGAAATATCATGAGGCGCAAAGCTCCAAATGACATCTTCTTCAGTTCTTACTTTTCCAAAACTTAAACGATTAGAATAAATATAATCAATTTCACCAATCTCGCCATCAAGTACCATTTCTTTTACTTTTTGAAATACTGGATGGTATTGTAAAAGGTGGCCCACCATTAATTGAACTTTGTTTTCTTCAGCAGTTTTAATCATAGATGTCGCCTCTGCTTCATTCATGGCAAGAGGTTTTTCAACAAACACATGTTTACCTTGTTTCATTGCATCGATTGCCATTGCAGCATGATATTTTGCGGGCACTGCTAATACTACTCCCTTGATATTTGGATCATTAATAATTTCAATAAATGAATTGTTAATAACCCTGTATTGTTTTGAGTATTTTTCTACAATTTCTACACTTGGGTCACAAATTGAAGCTAAGACTCCTAATTCATAAAAATTTCGAACTAAATTTTTTCCCCAATGACCACAACCAACTACTGCAATATTTTTTTTCATATACTCTTAAAGTCTAAAAACGCTAAATCCTTGATCTGTTAAATCCTTTATTTTATAAATGGATTTAACATCTGCAATCACTGGATGAGATCCTTTACAATAAGACTTAAGTTCCTCTGCTGATTTAGATCGATATTCATCATGGCCCACTGCTACAATTAAAGCATCGACTTGGTTTTTTGAATTAATCATCTCAACTTTAATTCCATATTTATTTTTTAGCTCTTGAGGATCTGCCCATGGATCATGAACGATTACATTAATCCCCCAGTTTCTAAGTTCATCTATTATATCTAAAATTTTACTGTTTCGGATATCAGGACAATTTTCTTTGAAAGTGACACCCATAACACCCACAGTACTTTCTTTAAGATCGATGCCATTCACCGTCATTTTATGGATCACTTTTTTTGCTAAATAAAATGCCATATTGTCATTAATTCTTCGTCCCGCCAAAATAACTTGTGGGTTGTATCTGACTTGTTCTGCGGCATGAGTTAAGTAATAAGGATCCACCCCAATACAATGTCCTCCAACAAGACCAGGCCTAAAGGGCAAAAAATTCCACTTACTACCAGCTGCCTCTAATACATCTAGAGTATCAAGATTTAATCGTCCAAAAATAATGGATAATTCGTTTATAAGCGCAATATTTAAATCACGTTGAGTATTTTCAATAACTTTTGCAGCCTCTGCAACCTTTATACTAGAAGCCTTAAAAGTTCCGGCAGTAATAATTGCTTGATAGAGTTTATCTATTTCTTCAGCTGTTTCAGGTGTGGAGCCACTTGTAATTTTTTTGATTTTAGAGAGTGTATTGACCTTGTCACCTGGGTTAACTCTTTCAGGGCTATATCCACAGAAGAAATTTTGATTAAATTTTAAACCAGATACTTTCTCAAGTTCAGGAACACAAACATCTTCTGTCACACCTGGATATACGGTAGACTCATATATTATAATATCATTGTTGGACATTACACTTCCAACATTTCTGGATGCTTCAAGTAAAGGATTAAGGTTGGGTCGATTTGCTTTATCAATTGGGGTTGGTACGGTTACGATATAAACATTACAATCTTTAATCTCATCAACTTTATTTGTGTATTTTAAATTGTCTTGAACAGATAAAAGATTTTCATCTGATAATTCCAACGTGCTGTCATGACCTTTTTGAAGTTCATCAATTCGAGATGAGCTAATGTCGTAACCTGTGACTTTAAATTTTTTAGCAAACTCAACAGCCAAAGGGAGGCCAACATAACCAAGTCCAATAATTGCAATTTTTTTTGACACTGAATACAAATTTTAATTCATACTTAATAAATTTAATAATAAGCTTTCACCTATTTATTATCCAGCTTTTAAAACATTTCGAATTATTATATAAATGAGAGAAGATAATAAACCCACTATAAATCCTAAAATCCCAAATTTTAAGGGTGAATCAGAAATGTTAATAGGTTTAGATGCTTTATCAAGAACAGGATTAAAATCTAATTTAAGTTTTTTTGCTTCCATAATTGTGTTATTCAAGTTATCAATTTCATTTTGGATAACTTTAACTCCACTGTAATAAAGTTCTTTAGGCTCATTAATCATAAATAAACTTCTATCTTGCAGTTTTTGTTGTAAAATAGGCTCTTGAATATTAAGCTTTTTTGCGATCAATAAACTTTTATCATAACGGCTCTTTTTGACAGAAAGAAGGGATACTATTTCATTTTTAATTCTTTTCTCGCTATTTTGAAATATGAACAATACATATTTATTTAAAAATTCATCTCCTTTTAATTCTTTTGGAAAATTTAGATAATATATATTTTCTATAACTTTATTTTTTTCATCTTTTTGCTGACCAAATTTATTTTTTGAAGTGCCACTTATAAAATAATCTTTGGCAGAAATTTGATTTTCTTTGAGTAAAGTTTTAAAGGAGTTGATTGTATTATTTTGTTTTACAAAAGCATCAAGATTGTCGAAAGAGTTTAATTTCTGTTGAAAATCCTCTTCAAGTAATGAGGCAAAAGTAGTTTGTTGATTTTGCTGTTGTTCTTGTTCTTGTTGTTCTTGTTGATGTTGGATATTTATAATATCATCAAATTTAGCAAGCAATGTAATTGGTATAGATTTTAAAACAATAGTCGTTTGAAATGTTTTAGGTTTTAAAGCAATATGTGTATAAGTTAGGGCGGAAAATAATAAACTAATGGATAGAATTAAGAATTTTTCTTTCCAAAAATTTCGGATAATTTCACCTAAATCTATTTCATCCGTTTCAATCTTTTGATTATTAGGACTCATATAAAATTTATTTTTATTAAGTTTGAACGATTTTAATTAATAACATTAAAAACGAAAAATTGAATGTAATTTTAGTTTAATTAAATCTAACATTTTCTAAAAATTTTTTTCAGTGCATAAATCAAGCCAATTGAGCTATTAGTACTGGTCAGCTACATGCGTTACCGCACTTCCACACCCAGCCTATCAACGTGGTGGTCTACCACGGCTCTATGGGAAGAACTAGTTTTGAGGTGAGTTTCCCGCTTAGATGCTTTCAGCAGTTATCTCGTCCGTACTTAGCTACCCGGCACTGCAGCTGGCGCTACAACCGGTCCACCAGTGGTACGTCCATCCCGGTCCTCTCGTACTAGGGACAGCTCCTCTCAATTCTTCTACACGCATAGCAGATAGGGACCGAACTGTCTCACGACGTTCTGAACCCAGCTCACGTACCACTTTAATTGGCGAACAGCCAAACCCTTGGGACCTGCTCCAGCCCCAGGATGTGATGAGCCGACATCGAGGTGCCAAACACTGCCGTCGATATGAGCTCTTGGGCAGTATCAGCCTGTTATCCCCGGCGTACCTTTTATCCGTTGAGCGATGGCCCTTCCACTCAGAACCACCGGATCACTATGACCGTCTTTCGACTCTGCTCGACTTGTCAGTCTCACAGTCAGGCAAGCTTATGCCATTGCACTCTACGAACGATTTCTGACCGTTCTGAGCTTACCTTCGCACGCCTCCGTTACTATTTGGGAGGCGACCGCCCCAGTCAAACTACCCACCATACAATGTCTTGATGCCGGATAACGGCAATCAGTTAGATGCCAAGAAAAACAAAAGAGGTATTTCACTGGTGACTCCACGACAACTGACGCCATCGCTTCAATGTCTCCCTCCTATGCTAAATATGTTTTTCCTAACACCAATGTAAAGTTGCAGTAAAGGTGCACGGGGTCTTTCCGTCTAACTACGCGAACTCCGCATCTTCACGGAGAATTCAATTTCACTGAGTTGATGTTGGAGACAGCGGAGAAATCGTTACGCCATTCATGCAGGTCGGAACTTACCCGACAAGGAATTTCGCTACCTTAGGACCGTTATAGTTACGGCCGCCGTTTACTGGGGCTTCAGAAATGAGCTTGCACCCATCGCATTAACCTTCCAGCACCGGGCAGGCGTCAGACCCTATACATCCACTTACGTGTTAGCAGAGCCCTGTGTTTTTGATAAACAGTCGCTTCTCCCTGGCTTGTGCCACCCTCTAATGGTTGCCCACTAAAAGGTCTTCTTTATTCCGAAGTTACAGAAGCATTTTGCCGAGTTCCTTCAACATCATTCTCTCAAGCGCCTAAATATGCTCTATTAATCCACCTGTGTCGGTTTAGGGTACGGTCTAATGATGGAGCTATTTCCTGGGACTTTTTCGCGGCATGTTCAATCCATTAAGAACACACAACTTACAAAATCCGTCACTACCATCTGGTTAAGGAATATTAACCTTATTTCCATCGACTACGGCTTTCGCCCTCGCCTTAGGGGCCGACTAACTCTGCGCGGATTAACCTTGCGCAGAAACCCTTGGATTTTCGGCGAATAAGTTTTTCACTTATTTTATCGTTACTCATGTCAGCATTCGCACTTCTGATACCTCCAGGATCCCTCACGGGTATCCCTTTACAGGCTTACAGAACGTTCCGCTACCGCTTATAAAGTTCGAAAACTTTATAAACCCACAGATTCGGTATGTGATTTTAGCCCCGTTACATCTTCGGCGCAGAAACTCTATTAGACCGGTGAGCTGTTACGCTATCTTTAAAGGATGGCTGCTTCTAAGCCAACCTCCCGGCTGTTAAGGAATTTCCACATCCTTTCACACTTAATCACAATTTTGGGACCTTATCTGGTGGTCTGGGCTCTTTCCCTTTCGACCATGGACCTTAGCACCCACAGTCTGTCTGTTGAAGAACTACGCTCAGCATTCGGAGTTTTATTAGGTTTGGTAAGAATCTCTTCCCCCTAGCCCATTTAGTGCTCTACCTCTGAACGCATATTTATTCAACGCACTACCTAAATAGTTTTCGCGGAAAACCAGCTATCTACGAATTTGGTTGGCCTTTCACCCCTTACCACAAGTCATCCAAAGACTTTTCAACGTCAACTGGTTCGGTCCTCCAGCAAGTGTTACCTTGCATTCAACCTGCTCATGGTAAGCTCATTCGTTTTCGGGTCTAATTCATAAAACTAATCGCCCTATTAAGACTTGCTTTCGCTACGCCTACACCTAGATGGCTTAAGCTTGCTTTATAAATTAAGTCACTGACCCATTATACAAAAGGTACGCCGTCACTCTAAAAAGAGCTTCGACTGATTGTAGGCATGCGGTTTCAGGTTCTATTTCACTCCCCTAATAGGGGTTCTTTTCACCTTTCCCTCACGGTACTAGTTCACTATCGGTCACTGAAGAGTATTTAGGCTTAGAGGGTGGTCCCCCTATATTCGAGCAGGATTTCACGTGTCCCGCTTTACTCAAGAAACTTGTTAAACATTACTTATACGGGACTATCACCCTCTATGGTTAGCTTTTCCAAACTATTCAAATTTTTTTAACAAATCTACTGGCCTAGTCCGCTTTCGCTCGCCACTACTAACGGAATCTCAATTGATTTCTTTTCCTCCGGTTACTTAGATGTTTCAGTTCTCCGGGTTATCTCTTTAAACCTATGTATTCAGTTTAAAGTAACACATAAAGTGTTGGGTTTCCCCATTCGGAAATTTACGGATCAAAACTTGCATACAGCTCCCCGTAACTTATCGCAGTATACCACGTCCTTCATCGGCTTTCAGTGCCAAGGCATCCGCCACACGCCCTTAAACGCTTGATTTATGCACAGAAAAAAATTCTGTGTTGAATCAAATTTTTATTAAATATTCATCTATTCGAATATTTATTGATTGTTCATCTATTCGAACAATCGGATATAGATATTGATAATATAAAAAAATTTCTTCACAAGATAAAATAACTAAGTGTTTCATGGTGGAGGATAGCGGGATCGAACCGCTGACCTCCTGAATGCAAATCAGGCGCTCTCCCAGCTGAGCTAATCCCCCAGTTAATTTTGGTGGGCCGAGAAAGACTCGAACTTTCGACCCCACCCTTATCAAGGGTGTGCTCTAACCAACTGAGCTACCGGCCCCTACGTAGAAGAGAGAAACACTATTTCAAGAAGAGAAATGAGGACGGTCAACATTAACCTGTTATATTATTTAGAATAAGAACGAATTCTTATTCATCCTTAGAAAGGAGGTAATCCAGCCGCAGGTTCCCCTACGGCTACCTTGTTACGACTTCACCCCAGTCGCTGACTATACCGTGGTCAAGGGTTTTAAACCTTGCCTTAAGGTAGAACCAACTCCCATGGTGTGACGGGCGGTGTGTACAAGACCCGGGAACGTATTCACCGCGGCGCGCTGATCCGCGATTACTAGTAATTCCAGCTTCATGTACTCGAGTTGCAGAGTACAATCCGAACTGAGGCATCTTTTTAGGATTTGCTCGACGTCGCCATCTTGCTTCCTATTGTAAATGCCATTGTAGCACGTGTGTAGCCCAACACGTAAGGGCCATGAGGACTTGACGTCATCCCCACCTTCCTCCAGCTTATCACTGGCAGTTCTTTCAGAGTGCCCAACTAAATGATGGCAACTAAAAGTGAGGGTTGCGCTCGTTGCGGGACTTAACCCAACATCTCACGACACGAGCTGACGACAGCCATGCAGCACCTGTGTTTCGTCCGGCCGAACCGAAAGCTCTAATCTCTTAGAGCCGCGACGAACATGTCAAGTGTTGGTAAGGTTCTGCGCGTATCTTCGAATTAAACCACATGCTCCACTACTTGTGCGGGTCCCCGTCAATTCATTTGAGTTTTAACCTTGCGGTCGTACTCCCCAGGCGGTGTGTTTACTGCTTTCGCTGCGACACTGAAAATAAATTTCCAACGTCTAACACACATCGTTTACGGCATGGACTACGAGGGTATCTAATCCTCTTCGCTACCCATGCTTTCGTTCCTCAGCGTCAGTAATGATCCAGAAAGCTGCCTTCGCAATTGGTATTCTTTCTAATATCTACGAATTTCACCTCTACACTAGAAATTCTGCTTTCCTCTATCATACTCTAGCTAAAAAGTTTTGATTGCAGTTCCGAAGTTAAGCTTCGGGATTTCACAACCAACTTTTTTAACCACCTACGAACTCTTTAAGCCCAGTAATTCCGAACTACGCTAGGTCCCTTCGTATTACCGCGGCTGCTGGCACGAAGTTAGCCGGACCTTCTTATTCGGGTACCGTCATTTTCTTCCCCGACGAAAGAGCTTTACAACCCAAAGGCCTTCTTCACTCACGCGGCATCGCTGCATCAGAGTTTCCTCCATTGTGCAATATTCCCTACTGCTGCCTCCCGTAGGAGTTTGGGCCGTGTCTCAGTCCCAATGTGGCTGATCATCCTCTCAGATCAGCTATTGATCAAAGTCTTGGTAGGCCATTACCCCACCAACAAACTAATCAAGTGCAGGCTCATCCATTGGCGCATAAAGCTTTCTCCGTAAAGACTTATGAGGTATTAGCACAAGTTTCCTCGTGTTATTCCTCACCAAAGGGAAGATACCTACATGTTACTCACCCGTCTGCCACTAAGTATTGCTACTTCGTTCGACTTGCATGTATAAGGCGTGCCGCCAGCGTACGTTCTGAGCCATGATCAAACTCTCAAGTTTAAAAACGGCGCACACTAGCTTCTACATAAATACTAAGAATAATATTTATGTAATGTTGAAGTGTGTACGACAAATTTTGGTAACCTTAACCGTCCACACTTCTCTTCTTAAAATTTTAACAAATTAAATAGCTAATTGGGCTATAAAGCCCAATAAATAACATTTTTTACATGTTGAGTGTGACGCTTATATTGGAAAAAATATTTAAATCAAGTTATTAGATAAATAAAAAGTGTGCTAAAAAGCCTTATATTTCAGTGTATTTAGTTCAATTTTTGAAGAGATGAAAAATAAAATTTTAGAAAAGCTTCATGAATTTGCTTATTTTATATGGCTAGTTTTGCTTATTTTTATTGCAGTTTTTGTAACATATTTTTACGACTCAAATAAAAAAAATCAAATTTATTTTCTGCAAAAAACTTTTGATAACGTTTACTTAAAAAAAACAATTAATACCTTAACCTCAAGTTTTAAACCAAGATACATTGAAATAAATTATGAAGTACAAAAAGGGGACAATTTTGAAAATATTATTGAAAAATTTGATCTTCCATCTTTAGAAAAGGAAAAGTTTTTAAAAACTTTGAAAAAACAAAAAGAAATAAAATCCATCAAACAAAATCAGCAGGTATATTTTAAAATAGATAGAAAAAATAATAACAAAATTATCAAATTTAAAATAAATATAAGTAAAAAAAAAGATGTAATTTTTTTAAGAGATCTTGGTCTAAACAAATTTTCTTCAAAAATAATTGAAAAAAATTTAACAAAGCTTCTTATATTTAAAGAAGGAGTTATCGAAAACAGTTTATATAATACCGCTATTAAATTAGGTATAAAACCAAATACAATTATTGAATTTGCAAGACTTTATGGTTTTCAAGTAGATTTTCAAAGAGATATTTGGAAAGGAGATTCTTTTCAAATCATTTATGAACAATTTGAAAATGAAGATGGTTCTTTAATAGAAAATGGAGATATTATTTTTTCAAATTTAAATACCCAAGGAAATGATCTTAATTTATATAAGTTTGAATTGGGCAAAAATGAAATTGATTATTTTGATGAAAATGGAAAAAGTATGAAAAAAACTCTGATGAAGACTCCCATTAATGGTGCAAGGCTTTCATCACCGTTTGGAAAAAGAAAGCATCCTATATTAGGATTTACAAAAATGCATACAGGCACAGATTTTGCTGCACCAACTGGAACACCAATTATGGCCTCTGGGGATGGGATAGTTACTAGAGCTCAATGGTGTGGTGGAGGGGGAAATTGTGTAAAGATAAAACACAATTCTGTTTATCAAACTATTTATGCTCATATGTCAAAATTTGGAAGGGGAATTAAAAAAGGTGTAAGAGTTAAACAAGGTCAAATTATTGGCTATGTAGGTTCAACAGGTCTATCGACTGGTCCTCACCTGCATTATGAAGTAATAGAAAATGGGAGAAAAATAAATTCTCAAAAATTAAAATTACCATCTGGAAGAACCTTGAAAGGCAAAATGAGAAATAAATTTGAAATTAACAAAATTAAAATTGATGTATTAAAATCTGAACTTATTGCAGGTATTAATTAATCTACTGCTTTAATTTCTTCTTTTATTTCTTTATCATCTCTTTCAGCAATAACTTGATCAGCTTTTTCCTCAGAATTTTGTTCACTAGAATTTGTGTTTAAATTCACTACTTTAGATTGTTCTTGTGAATTTAATATTCTCGCAAAATGGTCTGCATGTTGTAAGTAATTTTCAGATAATATTTTATCTCCATTTGATTGAGCTTCTCTAGCTAGATCATTGTACTTTTCAATTAATTTTGCTGCGTTTTGATTATTTCTTCCAGGATTTCTTCTTTTAAATTCGGGATTGTTATTAAATTCACCATTTAACTTATGGCCATTTCCATTTCTTTTTTTGAAATTTCTATCATTATTAGATCTAAATCTATGTCTTCTTGGATTATTTTTGAAATTATTCATTAATTAGCTTTTTGTGCACACTACGCATCTTTTTTTTCCTGATAAATCTTTAAATATTTTTATTTGGTTAAAATTATTTTTTATCAAGTATTTTTTCACTTCTTTACTTTGTTTATCTCCAATCTCTAAAATAAGCTTTCCGTTTGTTTTTAATAGTTCTCGGCTTTTTTTAATTACCTTAAAAACTTTATTTAAGCCTGATTTTCCTCCTGATAATGCTAGTTTAGGCTCATTTAACTTTACATCCTTATCTAAACTTAAAATCTCGCTATCTTTAATGTAAGGAGGATTAGATACAATAAGATCATATTTATTAGCAAAGTATTTGTCAACATCGATATTCAGAAATTTTATTTTTTTTAGAACATGGTGCATTTCTGCATTTAATTTAGCAACTTTTAGGGCTTTTAACGATTTATCAATAGCTGTTGCTTTGCAATTTTCTCTTTCTTTAATTATCGATATTATTATGCAACCAGATCCTGTTCCAATATCTAATATATTTTTATTTGATAACTTGGGTAAATTCTTTAGTGCTTGTTCAATTATTAATTCGGTTTCTGGTCTTGGAATTAGGACGTTTTTATCCACTTTAAATTTATATTTCCAAAAATCTTTAAAGCCAAGAATATGGGCAATAGGCCTGTTTTGTTTTCTTAATTTTAAATAATAATTAAAATTTTCAAAAACTTTATCATTTATTTTATCATTTAAATTTAAAAGAATTTTTTCTCTACTTAATCCAAGTATTTTTGATAAAATTAATTCTGCATCCAACTTTGCTGAATTAAATTTATAAGTTTTTAATTGTTTTGATGCATCAACTAATAATTCTTGATAATTCATTATGATAATCTATTTAATTCCTCTTCTTGTGCTTGGATACTCAAATTTTCAATCATCTCATCAAATATTTCACCTTCCATAAACTCTTCTAATTTATGTAAAGTTAAATTTATTCTATGATCGGTAACTCTTCCTTGTGGAAAATTATAAGTTCTAATTCTCTCTGATCTATCTCCTGATCCAATTTTACTTTTTCTGTCTTTGGATCTTTCCTCATCTCTTTTTTGCCTCTCTAATTCATAAATTCTTGATCTTAGAATTTTAAGACCTTTTTCTTTATTTCTTATTTGCGATTTTTCATCTTGTTGACTTACAACTATTCCAGTTGGAGTGTGAGTTATACGGACAGCCGAGTCTGTAGTATTTACACTTTGACCACCAGGACCACTACTTCTAAATACATCAATTCTTAAATCTTTATCTTCAATTTTTACATCAACTTCTTCTGCTTCTGGCAAAACTGCAACTGTTGCGGCTGAAGTATGTACCCTACCTTGCGTCTCTGTATCAGGTACTCTTTGGACCCTATGAACTCCACTTTCATATTTTAAGGATGAGTAAATGTTTTTACCTTTTATTGAAGCAATAACTTCTTTTAGACCACCTGCATCACTCTTTGAAATAGAAATTAATTCTAGTTGCCATTTTTTTTTATGACTAACTTTTTCATACATTTTAAACAAATCACCTGCAAATAAACTTGCTTCCAAACCACCAGTGCCAGCTCTAATTTCAATTATTGCGTTTTTGGTATCTGCCTCATCTTTGGGAAGTAAAAAAATCTTTATTTTTTTCTCGTTTATTTGATTATTTTTTTTCAATTCCTCTAATTCAGTTTCAGCGAAATCTTTCATTTCTTTATCACTATTTTCATCAGCAATTAAAATCTCTAATTCTGATTTATTTTTTTCAAATTTGCTATACTCCTTTGCTTCTTTAATTATTTCATTCAAATCTGAATATTCTTTTGATTTTTCTGCAAATGAATTTTTATCTATTGCACCGCTCGATAAATCTTTCTCTAATTGAGAATGTTTTGAAATTAAACCTTGTACTTTAGCTAATGGTAGCATTATTTTTTTGGATTATTTTCAATTTCAGCAGCTTTTTTTTCAACTTCTTCTACTACTTTTTCTATTATGTCATCTGTCAAAACTTTTTCATTCTGTATCCCTGATAAATAAAGCATACTATTTCCTTTGCCTCCTCCAGTGATACCAACATCAGTCATAGCGGCTTCACCTGGTCCATTTACTACGCATCCAATTATTGACAATGTCAGAGGTGTTTTTATATGGGATAGTTTTTCTTCAAGACATTTAACTGTATCTATTACTTGAAATGCTTGTCTCGCACAAGATGGGCATGATATTATTTTTACACCTCTGTTTCTTAAATTTAAAGATTTCAAAATTTCATTTCCTATCTTTACTTCTTTTGGTGGGTCATCAGATAAAGAAATTCTAATTGTATCACCAATTCCATCCATAAGTAGACTACCAAGACCAATTGATGATTTTATACTTCCTGATACGAAGCCTCCCGCCTCAGTAATACCTAGATGTAATGGATAATCACAAACTTTTGAAAGCTGTCTATAAGCTGCAATTGATAAAAAAACATCGGACGATTTAACACTTATTTTAAAATTAGAAAATTCTTTGTTCTCTAGAATTTCAATATTTCTTAAGGCACTTTCAACTAAAGCTTCAGGACACGGTTCTTTAAATTTCTCTAATATGTCCCTCTCAAGTGAGCCAGCGTTTACTCCTATTCGTATAGAACAACCATTGTTTTTAGCTGCACTTAAAACTTCAAGTATTTTTTTTTCATTGCCAATATTTCCAGGATTTATTCTTAAACAACTAGCTCCATTCTCAGCAGCTTCAATTGCTCTTTTATAATGAAAATGAATATCTGCAACAACTGGTATTGGAACATGTTTCACTATTTCTTTAAGGGCTGTAGTTGAATCTACATCTGGACAAGAAACTCTTACAATATCTGCTCCCTCTTCTGATATATCATTTATTTGGTTTATTGTTGCTTTAGTGTCTGTTGTTAATGTATTTGTCATAGATTGAACAGATATTGGGTTATCTCCCCCAACTTTAACATTTCCAACCGTAACAACTTTTGTTTTTCTCCTTTTTATTTCTCTAAATGGTCTAATATTCATTTTTAGTCTAACTTAAATTCATTATGTAAGGCAGCGACCGCTTTTTTAGCATGCTTTGTTGAAACTAAAACTGAAATTTTAATTTCTGAAGTTGATATCACTAATATATTTATCTTCTTATCAGCTAAAGCTTGAAACATTCTATAAGTCACACCTGGTGTAGTTATCATACCAACACCAATAATGGAAACTTTAGAAACATCTTTATCAAATATCAAATCTTTAAAGTCAATTTTTTTATTACTAATAATAATTTTTTTTGTTTTATTAAGATCATCTGATTTAACTGTAAACGTAAGATCTGTCTCTTTCCCATTTGCGGAAATATTTTGTACTACCATGTCAACATTAATTGAATTTTTCGACAGTGGTTTAAATATAGATGCTGCAATCCCTGGTTTATCTTTTACTCCAACCAAAGTTACTTTTGCATCATTCTGAGTAGATGAGATACCTGTAATTATTTTATTATTAATTATATTTTTTCTTTTAGTGATTAATGTTCCTGATTTATTTTTAAAAGATGACTTTACCTCTATATTAATCCTATTTAATCTAGCATCTTGAATAGATTCTGGTTGCATTACTTTTGCACCTAATGAAGCCATCTCCAGCATTTCTTCATAAGATATTACTTTTATTTTTTTTGCTGATTTGAGTTTGTTTGGATCAGTTGTAAAAATACCTTCTACATCAGTAAAAATAATACATTTATCTGCTTTAAAAAATTTAGCTAACAATATTGCGGTTGAGTCTGACCCTCCTCTTCCGATTGTGGTAATTCTCTCATTACGATTTACACCTTGAAAACCAGTAATTATTGGGACACCACCAGATTTTAAATATTTTAATAATTTATTTTTGTTTATTTGGTTAATTCTTGAGAACTTGTGTTTATTTTCTGTAAAAATAGGTATCTGCCAGGCTGTCCATGATCTAGATTTTAGTCCAAGATGTACTAGTCTTCCTGCTACAAGCGAACATGAAACTTGTTCACCTGATGAAACTAACACGTCGTATTCAGCATCTGAAAAATTATTGCTTATTTTTTTTGATTTTTTAATTAATTCATTTGTGGATCCACTCATAGCTGAACAAACAACAATAACTGAATATCTTTTTTTTACATAATTTTTTACTATTTCAGAAACTTTTTTTATTCTTTCAATAGTACCGACAGATGTTCCCCCGAATTTTAAAACTACAATTTTCATGATTAAATTATTATTTAATAAAAAATATTGATAAAATACATCTTCTATATAAAGTCAATAAAGTTATGAAAAATAACACAATAAACAAAAAAGAAATAGAAAAATTTTCAAAAATTGCTGATGAGTGGTGGAATCCCACAGGAAAATTTAAACCATTACATAAATTTAATCCAATCAGAATAAAATATATTAAAGAAAATTTAATTGAACATTTTTTATTAAAAAAAAATAATATACCATTAAAAAATTTAGAAATTTTAGATATTGGTTGTGGAGGTGGATTACTCTCGGAGCCAATGTCAAGATTAGGTGCAAATGTGACTGGAATTGATGCATCTAAAAATAATATTAACATTGCTAAACACCACTTAAAAAAAAGTAAATTAAAAATAAACTATTTAAATTGTTCACCAGAAAATTTAAATACATCAAAAAAATTTGATGTAATTTTAAATATGGAGATTGTTGAACACGTGGAAAATATTGATAGTTTTATAAAACAAAGTTCAAAGTTTTTAAAAAAGAATGGCATCATGTTTGTTGCAACACTAAATCAAACTTTAAAATCTTATTTATTTGCAATTATAGGTGCAGAATATGTTTTAAGATGGCTTCCAATTGGTACCCATGAATGGGAAAAATTTGTCAAACCTGAAAATCTGATAAGTATTTGCCAAAAAAATTCTCTTAAATTAAAGAAAATCGATGGTATGACATTTAACCCTTTATTTGATCAGTGGAAGGTATCGTCAGATAAATCAGTTAATTACATCACTAAATTTGAAAAAGTTTAATTTTCCTTATCTTCAATCCAGGGTAACATTTCAGTTTCTATACCTTCTTCTTTTAATTCCTTAACATCTTGTAGGGAAGCCCTTCCATAGATACCTTTTTTTTTATCTTTATATTTATTTTTATTGTAGTGCAATGATCTTGCTTCATAAGCAAAATTTTCACCCACAAAGTTAAAATTATCCTTAACAAATTTTTTATATTCTCTCAACTTTTGTTTAACTTCTTGAAATTTTAACTCATTGGTATTGGTAATTTTTTTTTTACTGTTAGATAAATTGGGAGACATTAAAGATTTTTCAACTTTAATAGAGTTACAGCTCTGGCAACTCAAAAGTTTCATTTTTTTCAGACGATCAAATTCTTTAGATGATCCAAACCAGCTTTCGAATTCTAATTTACAACTTTTGCATATAAGAGAATACTTAATCATAATGAATATCTAGTAATTTTAATCTTAAATTCAATATTTTAAGATCTATAATCTGCATTAATCTCAATATAATCTTTGGTTAAATCCATGGTATATGAAGTAAAATTTTTTTTTCCCATCCCTATATCAATAGTTATTTCTATAGACTCGTTTTTCATATAATCAGTGACTTTTTGCTCATCATAATCTTTGGATAAATTGTTTTTTGAAAATATTTTATGGGGTCCAAAAAAAATAGTTAATTTATTAATATCGACTTTTATCTCAGTTTTTCCAATCGCCATAGCAATCCTTCCCCAATTAGGATCCTCTCCCGCTATTGCAGTTTTAACCAAAGGTGAATTTGAAATTGAAAAACAAATTTTTTTTGCATCAGCAATTGTTTTTGCTTTTTGACAATTGATAGTCACAAATTTTGATGCCCCCTCACCATCTGCCGCAACTCTCTTAGCCAAGTTCAATAAAACTTCATGAACTGACTGTTTAAAATCATGTAATTTTTTATCTTTATGGCCTTTAATTTCAGGATTATTTGCTATATTTGTTGCAAAAATTGATACCATATCGTTAGTGCTGGTATCACCGTCGCAAGAAATTGCGTTAAATGTAGTTTCAATAGTATCTTTAAGAATATTTTTTAAAATTGATGATGATAAATTTGCATCTGTAAATACAAATCCTAATGTTGTTGCCATGTTAGGAAATATCATTCCGGAGCCTTTGGCAATGCCATAAACCTTTATTGGTGTATTGCCTATTTTGCACTCTGACATTGCTAGCTTGGGTTTAGTATCTGTTGTTTTGATGCCTGTGGCTGCTTTCATCCATATTAGTTTATTTTGATTATATTTAATATTATCAACTAAGTTAGGAAGAGAATTTTTTATTTTTTCTAAAGGAAATTTTTCTCCAATGGTACCAGTACAAGCAAAAAGTATACTGTCAGAACGAATAATTTTTGGATACTCTTCATCTTGTTTTTGTTTGAGCGTCAGTTTTTCAGATAAATCTATAGAGAGTATTTTTAATGCATTATATCCAACTGACCCAGTAAGAGCATTTGCATTTCTAGTATTTATTAATAATGCATGTATTTTTTGTGGCTTAATTTTTCTATTCCACTTTATATTTTCTGATACAACACTTGATTTTGTAAACAAAGATGAATAATTAGCTCCATTTCTAAAATAAAATAAAACGAGGTCATCTCTTTTTTGATTATACAAATTTGCCGAAACTGCAGATAATGATACTCCATCTAAATGGTCTAAATCTTGAAAATCTGCAACTTTTGCGTTTTTATTTCTAGCATCAAAAAAGTTGTTTATACCTAAAACCATGATATTTAATTTCTCTAAAAAATTACTATATATTCGCTAACTACTGTACATTAAAATGTTTAATCCGTTAAATCTATTATCTAAAATAATTAAAAGTGGAAATCAAAAAGAGCTCGATAGAATTGGCAAAATAGTTAATCAGATTAACAGTTTAGAAAAAAAGTTTGAAAATATTGATAATTCTAATTTTCCAAGAAAAACATCTGAACTTATTTCGAGACTAAATGATGGTGAAAAGATAAACCAAATATTGCCAGAGGCTTTTGCCTTAGTTAGAGAGGCATCAAAAAGAGTTCACAATGAAAGACACTTTGATGTCCAATTAATTGGTGGTGTAGCTCTTCATGAAAATAAAATTGCGGAAATGAAAACAGGTGAAGGGAAAACTTTGACTATAACTTTAGCAGCATATCTAAATGCATTAGAAAAAAAGGGTGTGCATATAGTAACTGTAAATGATTATTTAGCTAAACGAGATAGTCAAAATATGGGTGAGATATACGAATTCCTAGGTTTAAGTTGTGGCTTTATTAATACTGGTCAATCTGATCTAGAGAGAAAAGAAAATTATATGAAGGATATAACTTACGCAACTAATAGTGAGCTAGGTTTTGATTATCTTCGAGACAATATGAAATTTTCAAAAAAAGACATGGTTCAAAGAGGGCATAATTATGCTATCGTTGATGAGATAGACTCCTGTTTAATTGATGAGGCTCGAACCCCTTTAATAATTTCAGGTGCTGCAGAGGATAAAACCAGTCAATATATTGCAATTGATAAACTTGTAAAAACTCTTAAGTCTGATGACTTTGAAGTTGATGAAAAAGATAAAAATATTCTTCTTACAAATAAAGGTATTGATAATATTGAAAAAATATTTTCAAACGCAGGTATACTGAAAAATAATAACTTTTATGATCCTGAAAACCTTCATCTTGTTCATCATGTCAATCAAGCACTAAAAGCTAATCATTTATTTCAAAATGGACGTGATTATATAGTTAAAGATGATCAAATTATAATTATTGATGAACAAACAGGAAGGCAACTTCCAGGTAGAAGATTTGGAGATGGGCTCCATCAAAGTTTAGAAGCAAAAGAAAAGTTGGTGGTTAATGCTGAAAATCAAACTTTGGCGTCTATAACCTACCAAAACTTTTTTAAACTTTATAAAAAAATATCTGGTTGTACTGGAACAGCTCAAACTGAGTCTGAGGAGTTTTTTGAAATCTATAATTTGCCGGTAGTATCAATACCCACAAATAAAGAAATGATAAGAAAAGATTGGAATGATCAAATTTTCAGAACTTTGAAAGAAAAGGACGATGCAATAATTGATAAAATAATTAAATGCAATCAATCTGGCCAACCTTTGTTAGTATTTACTGCAAGTATAAATAAATCTGAGCACTATTCAGATCTGTTAAATAAAAAAGGGATTAAACACATAGTTTTGAATGCAAAAAATCATGAAAAAGAAGCAGAAATAATTGCCAATGCGGGCAAAATAAATTCAATAATTATAACTACAAGTATATCTGGAAGAGGGGTTGATATTAAACTTGGAGGTCAAAACGAAAGTGAAAAAGAGAAAGTGAAAAAATTGGGAGGTTTATTCGTAATAGGAACAGAGAGAATGGAAAGTAGAAGAGTAGATAATCAAGCAAGAGGTAGATCTGGAAGGCAAGGTGATGAGGGTAATTCTATTTTTTTTGTAAGCTTAGAGGATGATTTAATGAGAATATTTGGATCAGAGTCTATGAATAATATTTTAGAAAAACTAGGGCTTAAAGATGGAGAAAGCATTGATCATCCATGGATAAATAAAGCTCTAGAAAGAGCACAGCAAAAAGTTGAGGCTAGAAATTTTGATATAAGAAAAACACTACTAAAATTTGACAACGTGCTTAATGATCAAAGACAAGTCATATTTAGTCAAAGGAATAATGTTATGGAGAGCAAGGAAGCAAATGTATTTGCAGATGATTTTATAGATGAAAACTTAAATGAATTAAAAATCTTAAAGTCTAAGAAATTAGCAAATCCCACTTCGGATGATTTTACAAAAAGCTTTAAAACTATATTTGGAAAGTCATTTGATGATGAGAAAGTAAAAGAAATTTCAAATATAAAAGATGCAGAACTTGAAAAAATAGTAAAAGATAAATTTTCAGAAAAAAGAGAGGAAAGAATTAGTCTTCTGGGAAAAAATGAAGCTCTTGAAATTGAGAAAAGAATATTCTTACAATTAATTGATCAAAATTGGAAATTGCATATTCAATATTTAGAGCAATTGAGACAAGTTATAGGTCTAAGATCTTATGGTCAAAGAGATCCTCTAGTAGAGTATAAGAAAGAAGCTTTCATATTATTTGAGAATTTACTTAACAAATTAAAAACAGAATTAATTACTTTTTTGATAAATGTAAAAGTAATTGATAACCAAGAACAAGATAATAATTTTTCACAAGAACAAAACAAAAAGTTTAACGAACTATCTACGAAAAAAATTGGAAGAAATGAGCCTTGTCCTTGTAACTCAGGTAAAAAATATAAGCATTGTTGCGGATCCTTATAAAATAAAAAATAAGGAGAATATAAAAATTAAGATTCCTATTGAAATATAAGTTAATTTAATATCACTTTTAAACTTAGAGATAATTTTATCAAACTTGCTTTCTTTCATTGTTAAATTTTCATTTAAACCTGTTTGAGTTGTAAATCCCTTATTCCTACCAATTGACAAAAATTTATTTTTTCTGTGATTTAATATTTCATCTTTTTCCATAGAAAGAAAAAAATTTAAGTTTTTATCTAGAGACAACCGAACGTTATCTAAAATTAAATCTCTATCTCTATGTGCTCCACCAATTGGCTCTGGAATTATTTCGTCTATTATGTCTAAATTAAGTAAATCTTTAGATGAAAGTTTCATTGCTTTTGAAGCCTCTAAAGTTTTTTTTGGATCTCGCCAAAGGATTGTTGCACATCCTTCAGGAGAAATTACTGAGTAGATTGCATTTTGTAACATTAACACTTTGTTAGATGATGCAAGAGCGATGGCGCCACCAGATCCACCCTCGCCAATTATCACAGAAATAGTTGGTACGGTAAGTTCCATACAACATT
Organism: uncultured Pelagibacteraceae bacterium; assembly: GCA_902625715.1. Classification (GTDB taxonomy): domain Bacteria; phylum Pseudomonadota; class Alphaproteobacteria; order Pelagibacterales; family Pelagibacteraceae; genus Pelagibacter. The sequence continues at coordinate 138,319 of CACOCP010000002.1, forward strand.
CAATGGATTTTGCTATTGCCTCAGCTTGACCTCTTTCCTCTGCTCCAACTCCTGGATATGCGCCAGGTGTATCTATAAATGAAATTATAGGAATTCTAAACTTATCTGCTAACTTCATTAGTCTTATTGTTTTTCTATAACCCTCTGGTCGCATCATGCCGAAATTTCTCTCAATTCTTGTTTCTAAATTCTCACCTTTTTCTTGACCAATAACTAATACTGACTTCCCATTAAATTTAGCAAATCCTGAGATGACAGATTTGTCTTCTCCATAATATCTATCGCCAGAAAGAGGCACAAACTCCTCGAACAAATTATCAATGAAAAATTTAGCTTTGGGTCTGTCTTCATGTCTTGCAACTAAAGCTGTTTGCCATGGGTCTAAATTTGAGTAAATCTCACTTAACTTTTCATCAATCTCTTTTTGAACTTTTGAAATTTTAGACGTATCAACTTCAGACAATCCTTCTTGATTATATGGATCTTTTAATTGATCAAGTTCAGCCTCTAAATTTTTTACTTCTGTTTCAAAATTAAGGTAATTTTTCATTTAAAAGCTTTATTATATCCAAAAAAGGCAATAAAATGTCTTAAAATTTTATGTTTTTATGGAAGAGACTATTATAGCGCCGAAGGAGCAACTTCCCCGGAAACTCTCAGGCAAAAGGACCATTTGAACATAATTATCTGGAAAGAGAATATTTCTCACCGACGGAGTAAAGCTCTCAGGTTAATCAACAGATGGGGTTAAAATTTATTTAGTTTATGAAAGAAAAATTTATTAAAATTAATAATTTATCTGTTGATAAAATACTTGCTGATTTTATAGAGAATGAACTGTTGCTAGGTACCAATATTAGTACTAAAAAATTTTGGGATGGTTTTGATAAGGTGGTACATGAACTTGCTCCAAAAAATAGACAGCTTTTAGAAATAAGAGAAACCATACAAAAAGAAATAGACCTTTGGCACAAAAAAAATAAATTTGAAGATTTTAATTTAGAAGACTACAAAAAATTTCTTAAGGATATTGACTATCTCAAGGAGGAAGGTTCAGAATTCAAAATCGAAACTAAAAATTTAGACACTGAAATCTCAAGTATAGCAGGACCTCAATTGGTTGTACCGATAATGAATGCTAGATATAGTTTAAATGCAGCTAATGCGAGATGGATGAGCTTGTATGACAGTTTATATGGCACTGATGTAATTGAGTCAGAAGAGAGTGGAAGTGAAAAATATGATCCTCTAAGAGGTGAGCAAGTAATTAATTATGCTAGAGATTTTTTAAATAAACATTTTCCTATAAATGGTATTAGTTGGAGAGAGATCTCTGGATTTGAAGTTCATGATGGAAATTTAAAGATTAAAAAAGATCAAGATTTATTTGATTTAAAAAAAAACGAAAAATTTACAGGTTTTAGAGGAGAAGCTTTAAAGCCCACTGCCGTTATATTAAATAATAATAATTTACATTTAGAAATTATCGTAAATCCAAAAGCGTTTAGTGCAGCACAAGATGCGGCTGGAATAAGTGATATTATAATAGAATCAGCAATTTCGACTATATGCGATCACGAAGATAGTGTTGCCGCAGTTGATGCAGAAGATAAGGTTTCATGTTACAGAAATTGGTTAGGATTAATGAAGGGTGATTTAGTTTCAATTTTTGAAAAACAAGGAAAACAATTAAAAAGAAAACTAAACCCAGATAGAAGTTATATATCTAACTCAGGAAAAAATATGAAACTTCATGGAAGAAGTTTGTTATTGGTTCGAAATGTTGGACACCTAATGACTAATCCGTCAATTATATTAAATGATGGATCTGAAGTTCCTGAAGGAATTTTAGATGCATTTGTTACGTCGGCAGCTTGCCTTCATGATTTAAAACGTAAAGGCAACTCTAGATCAGGTTCAATTTATATAGTTAAACCTAAAATGCATGGACCAGATGAAACAGCATTTACTGATATTATTTTTGGAAAAGTTGAAGAGGTTTTAGAATTAGAGAAGAATACGATTAAATGTGGAATTATGGATGAGGAAAGAAGAACCTCTGCAAATTTAAAAGAGTGTATCAGAACCTTAAAACATAGAGTTTTTTTTATCAATACTGGATTTTTAGATCGCACAGGCGATGAAATGCATACCTCGATGGAAGCAGGCCCAATGATTAAAAAAGGAGATATGAAAAAGTCAAAATGGATTGAAGCCTATGAAAATAATAATGTCGATATTGGTTTAAAATGTGGTTTTTCTGGTGTAGCTCAAATCGGCAAAGGAATGTGGGCAATGCCAGATAAAATGAAAGATATGATGGAGCAAAAAATTGGCCATTTAAATTCTGGTGCTAATTGTGCGTGGGTGCCATCGCCTACAGCTGCAGCATTGCATGCTTTACATTATCATGAAATTGATATTTTCAAAAAACATGAGGAGCTAAAATCAAGATCTTCAGCAAAATTAGACGATCTTTTAGATATACCAATAGCTGATAGGCCAAACTGGTCTGTTGAGGAAATAGAAAATGAGATATCAAACTCAGCTCAAACAATCTTAGGTTATGTTGTGAGATGGGTAGATCAAGGTGTAGGATGTTCAAAAGTTCCAGATATAAACAATGTAGGTTTAATGGAGGATAGGGCAACTTTAAGAATATCTTCACAACATATCGCAAATTGGTTGCACCATGGATATTGTTCAAACAAGCAAGTACTTGAAATCATGAAGAAAATGGCCAAGGTAGTTGATGATCAAAACAAAAATGATCCAAACTATGAAAATATGTCACCAAAGTATTACAAATCAATTGCATTTAAAGCCGCTTGTGAACTTATCTTTCATGGTAAATCTCAACCATCTGGTTACACCGAACCACTTTTGCATTTAAACAGAATTATCAAGAAAAATTAAATTATTGGCCTAGATTTTTGCGATTTTTAAACGCTGAAACTAGTGTTCCATCATCTAAATTTTCAATTTCACCTCCAACAGGCAAACCTTGGGCAAGTTTAGAAATTTTTACATTAATATTTCTTAGGCTATCCTGTATATAAAAGGCTGTTGTTTGACCCTCTACTGTAGCTGATGTTGCTAAAATTATTTCCTCAATATTATTTTTTTTTACTCTTTGAACTAATGAGTCTATTAACAGATCTTCTTTTCTTTGATTCGTTGAATTATCAATAGTACCTCCTAATATGTGGAAGTATCCTTGAAAGATACTTGAACTTTCAATTGCCCATTGATCTGCAATATTTTCTACGACGCAAATTTTATTATAATTTTTATTTATATTTTCACAATTTTCACACTCTGATGTGCTTGATCTTAAAGCGCCACATGTTTTGCATCTAATTATATTTTTATAAACTTCGTTTAAAGATGAGGCCAAAGGTTTTAAAATCTCCTGTCTATTATTTATTAACTTGAGAATTATTCTCTTAGCTGATTTTGGACCAAGTCCAGGTAGTTTAGAAATTAGTTTGATAAGTGTTTCAATCTCAGAAATATTTTGCATTAATTTTTAAAGTGGCCATTTAAATCCAGGTATTCCAAATCCACCTGTTGCTTTTGATAACTCCTCAGAAGTTTTGGATTTCAGCTGAGATTTTGCATTATTATGTGCAGCTGTAATAAGATCTTGAATTATACCCTTTTCTTCCTTTAAAATTTCGTCACCTATTTCAATATTTGTCATTTCGCCATCACCGTTAAGTGTAACTTTTATTGCATCTCCACCCGAACTGCCTACTACCTCAATTTGTTTAATTTTTTCTTGGCTTTCCTTCATTTTCGCCTCAAGCTCTTTTGCTTTATCCAAAATCTTACTAAAATCAGTCATTACTCTCTTTATCTATTTTTTTTACATCAATCAATTCGGCATCAGGTAAAATTTCTAAAACTTTTTTATAAATATTACTTTTTTTAACTTCTTCAAAAATTTGCCTCTGGTTTATTTGGTCTTTTTCTTTCATGGAAATTTCTCCTTTTTTTTGAGAAAGAGTTATTATCCACCTATTGTCTGTCCATTCAAAAAGTTTGTGTGATAATTCTTTAATAAAATCTTTATTTAGATTATCATTAAAAGAAATTTCCATTCTAAAATTCTCAAAAGATACAAGATTTACATTGGTTTCTAGTTCATATTTTAATTTCATTTCTTTTCGTTCATTACATAAATTAATTAACTCTTGAAAAGAACTAATTTCAGTTTTTTTTTTATTCAATTCCAATTTTGGATCTATTTTATCTTCTTGTGATACATTTTTAATCTGATTTACTGTTTCAACTGTTTTGTCTATTTTTACATTTTCTTTCTCAATTGAGGAAACTGATGATTTTTGGCTTGTATCTTCTTTAATTTTGTAGCCTTTCAGATAAATTAATCTTACTAAAAACATCTCAACAGATAAGTTTGGATTAGAGACAATTTCTAATTCATCGATAGTTTTGATTGTAAATTGCCAAAATAAAATTATTTCATATGGATCTGTTTTTTCAGTTATCTCTAAAATTTTTTTAAATTCACCATCATTAAGATTAAAAATCTTACCCTCAAGCCTTATAGAATTTATATTTTTAATATAATAAAGTACTTCAAGAAAGTCATTTAAAAATGATTTTGGTTCAATCCCTGCATCAAATAATTTTCTGTAATTCTTGATCACATTTTTTTCATCACCTTTAAATAAATACTCAATTAATTCTATTAAGAAACTTTTATCAAAATACCCGTAAATTTTTTGAGCATTTTCTAGAGTAAATTCACTGCCATCTATATTACTCATCAGTCCACGATCTAACAATGAAAGAGAATCTCTAACAGAACCTTCAGAAATTTTTACAATAAGTTTTAATGCTTCGTCTGAAATTAGACCTTTTTCTTTTTTTGCTATATCTTTTAAAAAATCAAATAATTGATCAGACTTTATTCTCGATAAATCATATCTTTGACATCTTGAAACTACAGTCACTGGTATTTTTTTTATCTCAGTTGTGGCAAAAATAAATTTCAAGTAATTTGGAGGCTCTTCAAGTGTTTTCAATAAAGCATTGAAAGCCTGTTTGCTAAGCATGTGAACTTCGTCAATTATAAATATTTTATATTTTGCAGATGTTGGACCGTATCTAGAAAATTCGATTAAATCTCTTACATCATCTACTCCTGTTTTGCTCGCTGCATCCATTTCTAAAACATCAATATGATTTGAATTGATTATCGAGCTACAATTTTCGCAAAATTTTTCCTTGCAAAGATTGTCTATTCCATTTTTACAATTAAGTGCTTTGGCTATGATTCTTGCAATAGTAGTTTTACCTACTCCCCTGATACCAGTAAAAAGATAAGCATTTGGTGTTTTTTCAGATTTAATCCCATTGACAATTGTTTCAATTACAACTTCTTGTCCAATTAGATCTTCGGGTATCTGAGGTCTATATTTTAAAGCTAATACTTTTGAATTATTTGTCATTAATAAAAGGAGACCAACCAACCTGGAAAATACTCATTACCCTTGCTCTTTTTCAAGCCTGGGGGAGTTCATGGTAACTCCACCTGATTGGCCCCCAAAACTATTATACCAATAATTTTTTCTATTCTACAATAAAGTTAAAGCTTATTTTTTTCTAATTTTATCAGCCTTATAAACACCTAGAACGTGCATATCTTCACAATGTAAACCTAATTCTTTTAATGAGTTTTTAATTTTATCCTCTTCAATATGACCCTCAATATCACATAGAAAAAAAAAGGAGGAAAAAGAATTCTTTTCAGGAAAACTTTGTAATTTTGTTAAATTTACTCCATTTAATGCAAAACCTGATAGTGCTGAGTATAATGCAGCAGGTTTACTTTTAAGTTTAAATAAAAAAGATGTTAAAAAGTCTCCTTTATTAAATTCTGGTTGATAAATATCTTTTCCCATTAATAAAAATCTTGTTACATTATTTTCATCATCTTGAATATTTTTTTGTAAGACTTCTAAATTATAAATTTCAGCACTAAGTAGTGAGGCAATCGCAGATTTAGTTTTATCTTTATTCTCAGAAATATACTTAGCAGATCCAGCTGTATCAGCTCGTACATTTTCATTTAAATTATACTTTCTAATAAAGTTTGAGGATTGACTTAATGCTTGGGCATGTGAATATACATTTGTAATTTCATTTATTTTAGACCCTTTTAATCCAAGCAAATTATGTTTTATTGGAAAAAAATGCTCCTCATAGATATTTAACCTATATTTGAAAATCAAATACTCAACACCTATATTGCCTGTTGTTTTATTTGACTCTGGTATAATTGCTTTGATTTCATTATTCTCACTCGATTTTTCAAAGCATTCATCAAATGTTTTGCAAGAAATAGTTTCACAATCTGGATACATTTTTTTTGCACAGCTTTCGCTGTAACTTCCGGGTATTCCTTGATAAGCAATTTTCATATTTTATTTCTTATATTCCATTAAATTTTTTAATTCTACATAATCCTCTTTTGTATCAACTCCGATTGGTATTGTTTTTGCAAAAGTAACATCAATATTTATTCCATTCTCTAAAGCTCTCAATTGTTCAAGTTTCTTGACTTTTTCATTCTCAGTTTGATTTAATTTTACAAATTTTTTAAGGATAGATTTTTTGTAAATATAAATACCTATATGTTGGTATATATAATTATTTTTTTTAGCGTCAATAATTCTCTCAAACTTGACTGCTTTTGAAATATTTTTTTTTTGCAAATCTTCTTGGGTCACAACTTTAACTATGTTTGAGTTGCTATATTTATCTTGCTTAGATGTATCTATTTTACATGCTAGTGTTGCTAGATCTGAATTATTATTTACTGTTTGAAAATTTAAATTTTTAATATCAGATATATCAATTAGCGGCTCATCTCCTTGCAAATTAATTATGTAATCAACTTCATTTTCTAATTTAATTTTATCGAGAGCCTCTGCAATTCTATCCGTACCAGTATTATGATCTTTGCTTGTTAGTATTGATTTTCCTCCATTTTTTTGAACTTCACTTAAAATTTCTTCATCGCAAGTAGTTACAAAAACATCTCCAATTCCACACTCAATTGCCTTTTCATAAACATGCATAATAATTGATTTATTATTAATTTTTAAAAGAGGTTTGTTTGGTAGTCTTGTAGCTGCGAGCCTAGAAGGAATTAAAATTATACTTTTTACCATAAATTCTAAGTATTATGCGTCTTTCAGACGCAAAATTAAAAATTAAATTTAGTATTTTTTAAGTTTATCATGTTATACGACCATATTAATTAAAAATCATGGATTCATTTGAAGTAAATAAAATTATTGCTGCAGTACTGCTTGTGGCTCTATTGGTTATCGGTATAGGTAAAATAGCTGACTTAGTATTCTTCATAGAAAAACCTGAGAAAGCTGGTTACAAAGTTGAATTACCTGACACAGAAAATAGTTCTCAAATTAAGAAAACTGCTGAGGTTGAAGAAGTTGATATTTCAGCTCTTTTAGCACTTGGTACAGTTGAACATGGAGAAAAAGTTTTCAAAAAATGTACAGCTTGTCATGTAGTGAATAAAGGTGGTGCAAACAAAATTGGACCAGTACTTTATGGTGTATTAGGAAGACAAGTTGCAGCGATTAGTGATTATAAATATTCAAAAGCAATGGCAGGTTATGATAAAAATTGGACTTTTGAAGAGATGAATGGTTATTTAAGAAAACCTCAATCTTACATAAAAGGTACTAAAATGGCATTTGCGGGTTTAAGAAAAGAAAAAGATAGAGCCTCTGTTATACTTTACTTAAATAAAAATTCGGATAACCCACTTCCATTACCTTAATTTATCAAAACAATACAACAAAATACTTTTTTGAACATGTACTCTATTAGCTGCTTGTTGCCAAACGTGAGATTTTTTTCCAAGGAATACTTTGTTTGTAACTTCATTTCCTCTTGGTAAACAGTGAAGAAAAATTACATTTTTTTTTGCACTATTTAATAATTTTTCATTTATTTTAAATTTTTTAAATTCTTTAATTTTTTTCTTAATATTTACACGATCATTCAGAGAAATAACTTTATCTGAAAAAATTACATCAGCGTTTTTTACTGCTTTTTTTGGGTCATTAAAAATATTAATAACCCTTTTGTTCTTCTTAACCCAATCTAAAACAAACTTTTTAGGTTTATAATTTTTTGGACATCCAACATTTAACTGGAAAGAAAATTTAATACTTGCAGCAATTAAACTATTTAAAACATTATTACAATCACCTATCCAAGATATATTTAGTTTCGAAATTGGTTTTTTTTTTATTTCCTCAACTGTGAAAACATCTGATAGGATTTGTGTAGGATGAGATGATGGACTTAAGCCGTTAATTACCGGAATATTTGAGTATTTACAAAATTCTTGTATTTTATCATCGCTATCAGTTCTAAGCATAAAACCATCACCGTAAGTAGATAAAATTTTAGCAGTATCTGCAATGCTTTCTCCACCTTTACCCAAATGCATTTCTTTAGATTTTAGAGTTAATGTGCCACCACCTAATTGTTTTATAGCAAGATAAAAACTTAGTCTTGTTCTGGAACTAGGTTTTTCAAACATTTGAATTAATAACTTTCCACGAAGTGGTTTATCTTTATCAATATCAAGCGTATTTAATTTTTTTCTTCTATTTTTTCTTTTTTTTGCATCATCTAAGATTTTTCGAAGGTCTTTTGATGATATATCTTTTAAGTTTATAAAATTTTTCATATCTTGTAATGTTTGCAAACTTTTCTTATTATTTCTAAAGCCAATTTTATCTCCGATTTTTTTACATTTAAAGGTGGTAATATTCTAATAACATTTTCACCAGCGCGTATTGTAAGTAATTTATAATCCATTAATTTTTGTATAAATTTTGTTTGATCAAAAAATAATTGCAAACCAATTAGATACCCAATTCCTCTGACCTCTTTAATAATTTTTGGAAACTCTTTTTTAATGGTGTTTAATTCATTTAAGAAATACCTTGAATTATTTCTCACATTTTTAAGAAAGTTTTTTTTAAATACTTCGCTTAACACTGCATTACCTACTGTCATTGCAAGAGGATTTCCACCATATGTGCTCCCATGAGTGCCTGGGGTCATACATTTAGAAACTTTTTTAGTCATTAAAACTGCACCAATTGGATATCCACCACCAATGCCCTTAGCAATAGGAACAATATCAGGTTTAATGTTAGCAAATTCATAAGCAAAAAATTTTCCTGAACGTCCAATTCCACATTGAACTTCATCTAAAATTAAAAGAATATTTTTTTGATTACATATTTTCCTTACCTGTCTAAGAAACTTTTTTGTATGCACTTTAATACCAGATTCTCCCATTGCAGTTTCAAAGAATACTGCAGCAGTTTTTTTGGTTATTTTACTTTTAAATGATTTTATGTCACAGTATTTGAAATGATCAAAACCACCTACATTTGGGCCAAAACCTTCAGTCATCTTTTTTGATCCAGATGCAAAAATATTTGCTAAAGTTCTGCCATGAAAAGAATTTTTAATGCATAAAATTCTATTTTTTTTAGTAATTCCAAGTGAGTAAAAATATCTTCTAGCAACTTTAATTGCCGCTTCGTTTGCCTCTGCTCCAGAATTGACAAAAATTACTTTGTCTGCAAAAGTTTTACTTGTTAATTCTTTTGCTAATTTTTCACCCTCTGGAATTATAAAAGCATTTGACACGTGCCATAATTTTTTTGATTGTTTATTCAACGCTTTAATTAAATTTGGATTTGAATGACCTAGTGTATTAACCGCAATTCCCTGAACAAAGTCTAAATACTTTTCCCCTTTTGATGAATAAAGATAACTACCAATTCCTTTTTTGAAGGATAAATTTCTTCTTTTATAGTTATTTGCTAAGGAGCTTTTATTCATCAATCGTTACTTTGTTTAATATTGGTTTTTACAAATTGTTATATTGCAACCATAAGTTATTATTAAATAAATTATAAACTTGTTAAAAAAACCAAAATTTGTCTTGTCTTTTAAGTTATTTATGTTTCAACATAATGTTATATAAATAATATAAACTACAAAATGTAGTAAAATATGAGCTGGACAGAAGAAAAAGTTAATAAATTAAAAGAGTTATGGGGTAAGGGCCAAACCGCAAGCCAGATTGCTGAAATAATAGGCGGTATCAGCAGAAATGCGGTTATTGGTAAAGCTCATAGGCTTAATTTGTCTGCAAAAATAAAAGCTAGATCAGCTATTAATTTTAACAATTCTAAAAAAGTAAATCAGAGTAGTAGTGCAAAGAGAGGAAGAAAAAGTAAATTTAGATCTTTACTTTTAGATAAAGATTTCGAACCAGCTAAAAATTTGCAACTTGAGGAACTTACTGAAGATACTTGTAAATATATGGAGGGGCATCCAGATGAGAAAAATTCATCTTTTTGTGGAAGAAAGACTGTTGAAAAGTTTTCGTACTGCCCACTTCATTTAATGGTTGTTTTCCAACCAAAAGGTAAAAAAGACGATATTTTTGAGAAAGACGATGACGTTCCGCAGTTCATAGAGAAAAAAATTAAATCAGCCTAATTTAGAATCTTTTCTTTAGCTTTCTTGAATTCCTCATCTGAAATTATGCCCTGCTCTTTGAGTTTATTTAAATCATTAATTTGATTAATTAAATTTGAATTAGAATTTGAGATTTTTACAGTTTCCTCGACATCACTTGTGGCTATTTTTTCATCTTCAGATTTATCTTTAATATTTTGTTTTGCCTCTATACCTCTACTAATAGCTTTACCAGAAATTATTATAACTATAGCAAAAATAATAATTGCAATACCAAAAACTAAATAATTTAACATTAAGTGATCTCTTGATTATTTTTTCTAGTGTATTGACCACCAGATCTCCAATTATAACTGTATTTTTCAATCTCATCTTCAAACTTTTTATTTGCATTTAATCCAAGATCAAAATTAGTTTTATAATTCTTTGTAGGGATATTGTCATATTTCAATAGAATTAATTGATCGGATGTTAATAAAGGTTTTGGCAAAAGGCCTAAAAAAACTGCTGTCATTTTTGCAATTGGAAGAGGCATTGGGATAAGTAAACGTTTTTTTTGTATAGATTTTAAAATTTTTTTTAAAATTTCTTTGAAAGATAGCACCTCTGGACCTATACATTCTATTGTTTCATTTTTGATCTCTCTCGAAATCATTTGGTATATTATTTCAGCCAGATCTGTAACATGTATAGGAACAAATTTTGTTTCACCATTATAATATAGGGGCATAATTGGTAATTTAGATAACAAAGACATAAAATTAGTTGTAAAATTATCATCAATTCCATAAACAATTGATGGTTTAAGAATTAAAGAATTTTTAAAATTTTTTTTAACATTAATTTCTCCATCCAATTTACTTCTTGCGTAAACACTATTTGAGGCGTTTTCTACTCCCAAAGCAGAAACATGAATGAACTGATCAATTTTTTTTTCTTTAGCAATTTTAGATAGAATATTCGGAAAAACTGAGTGGATCTTATTAAATTGGCCCTTGTTTTTTTCATACAAAATACCAATAAGGTTGATACACACTGAGCAACTGTTGAATAAATTCTTAATTTTTACTTCATCAAGGCTATCTAATTCTACTAGTTCTAAATATCCTGGATTGGCTTGAGTTTTTAATTGAAAGCCTTTCTGGTGAATATTTCTTGTAACAGCTACTACTTTGTAGTTATTTTTTGTCAGTTTCCGAATAAGATTTCGCCCAATATTTCCTGTGGCGCCAAAAACTAGAATTTCTTTAGGTTTCATATATATACTTCTCTAAAATGAATATTGATATTAAATTACATAAGTCAGATTTACCAGATGATTTAACTTTTAGTGACAAAATTGCAATCGACTGTGAATTCATGGGACTTAATGTCGAAAGAGATAGATTATGTTTAGTCCAGATCTCAAATGGAAATAATGATGCCCATATTGTACAGTTAAATAAAGAAAATTATAACGCACCAAATTTAAAAAGGCTCTTAACGAATAAAAGTATTAATAAAATTTTTCATTTTGCAAGGGCAGATTTGCTATTTATTAGAAAATATTTGGAAATAAATGTTGAAAATATAAATTGTTCTAAAGTAGCCTCAAAATTAGCTAGAACATTTTCTGATAAGCATGGATTAAAAGATCTAATAAAAGAATTTGTTGGAGTTGATGTAAGCAAACAATTGCAAACTTCTGATTTTGGAGGAGAGCTATCAGAAAAACAACTGAAATATTGTGCTAACGATGTTGTATATTTACATAAGATTTTTGAAGGGCTAGAAAAAATACTAATAAGAGAAAAAAGAATAGATTTATATCAAAAAGTAATTAAATTTATATCAACTAGAGTCGACCTAGATCTTGCATCATTCAAGGATGATATATGGTCTCATTAAATGAAAAAAAATAAATATAAAAAAATTGCTAAACAGGTAATTCAAAGTGAAATTGAAGGGTTAAATAAATTAAAATCATCGATTGGATTATCTTTCGAAAAAATAATCAAGGCAATATTAAATTGTAAAAACGGTAAAGTAATTGTTTCTGGGGTTGGGAAAAGTGGAATTATAAGCAAAAAATGGGCTGCTACTTTTTCATCTACAGGAACACCATCATTTTTTATAGATGCCTCAAATGCATCCCATGGTGACATGGGTCAAATAAGTTCTAATGATGTAGTAATACTAATTAGTTTAAGTGGGTCATCTAATGAGTTAAGGAATATAATTCAATTTTGCTCAAGAAACAGAAGTATTAAACTAATTGGGATTACCTCAAATAAGCAATCAATATTATATAAAAATTCAGACATTAAAGTTTTAATTCCACATGTTAAAGAAGCTGGACCTGGAAATTTTGTTCCAACTTCAAGTACAACAAATCAGCTTGCCCTTGGTGATGCAATAGCAATTACATGCATGGTCTCAAAAAAATTTGGTAGGTTAGATTTTAAAAAATATCATCCTTCAGGATCATTAGGTACAAAATTAAAAACTGTTGGAGATATTATGCTAACAGGAAATAGGATTCCTTTTGTTAAAGATGATATCACAATGAAAAATGCGCTAAACATTATTTCTAAAAAAGGTTTGGGTGTTTTATTTGTGAGAAAAAATAATTTCACAACTGGTATTATAACTGATGGTGACATTAAAAGAATAAGTCAAAAAAATTTTGATTTTCAAAAAGTTAAAATAAGTACTGTTATGAAAAAAAATCCAATAAGCATAGAAAAAGATACTCTTGCTGCAAAAGCTTTAGAAATTATGAATACTAAACGTATTACCAGCTTATGCGTTCACAATGGAAAACAAAAAAATATAACAATTGGAATTGTACATATTCATAATATTCTGAACGCAAATATAAGCTAGATGTCTAAAAAATCAGCAATTCAGTTAGTTATTTTAATTATTATATTTATTATTCTTGGAGGTGTTTATTTTAAATATTTTTCAAAAGAAAAAATTGTGGTTGATGAAACTTCTCAGCAAACTGAGAAAGAAATAAATACAGATTCTCATGATAACTATAATAAAAAAAAGAATGATAGTGAAGTTGTTAGTGTAATTAATAAAGATAAATCTAAAAAAGAAAAAAATTTTGAAAAAACTAAAGTAGATTTAGAAAAACCAAAAAAAAAATATGAAAAAAAAAATACTAAACTAAATAAGAATAAAAAAAAAGATAACGATATTCCAAATATTGTAAAAGATGTTGAGTACTTAACTACTGATAAAAATGGAAATAAATACAAAATTCTAGCGACATCTGGCAGAACTAATCAAAATGATAAAAATATCTTAGATCTTGATAATGTTAGAGGTGAGATAACTTCTAATCAAAGATCAACAATATATATAGTTTCAGACTATGCTGAATATAATTCGTCAACTCTTAACTCAAAATTCTACAAGAATGTGGTAATAAACTACGAGGACAAACAGATAACTTGTGAAAATTTTGATATAAATATGGATACAAATATTGCAATAGCTTATAATAATGTTGTAGTAACTGATCCTAAATCAATTATGAAAGCAGGAAAAATAGCCTTAGATATAGAAACTAAAGAAATAGATATAAATCCTGACAAAAGTGGAAAAAACAAAGTACAAATAAATACTAAAAATTAATGGCAGTTATAAAAAAATTCAGAATTAAAAGTTTTAAAGAAAAGGAAACACTTGTTGAGTTAAACAAAGTCTCTATGTTTTACAACAAAAGACAAATATTAAATGATCTAAATTTGAAGATTAATAGAAATGAAGTATTAGGAATGCTTGGACCAAATGGTGTTGGTAAATCAACTATTTTCCATATTATCACAGGATTAAAAGATCCTAGTTATGGAAAAGTTTTAATTAATAATGTTGATTGCACAAATATTCCAATTTATGAAAGAGCGACTAGATTTAAACTTGGTTATGTTCCACAATATGGTGGCTTTATTCAAGATTTAAATCTTAACGAAAATTTAAAACTTGTTGCTGAAATTCATATTAAAGAAAAGGATCTTAGGCAGATAAAAATTGAGAAAATTGTTTCTCAGTTTGAGTTTGACTCACTTTTAAAAATCAAAGCAAAACATTTATCTGGAGGTCAAAAGAAAAAATTAGTAATTGCAATGGCTTTAATAAATAATCCAAGTATTTTACTTCTAGATGAGCCTTTTGCAGCATTAGATATATTGACAATTAAAATGCTGCAGGAAATAATTGTTAATTTACAATCAATGGAAAGAATAACTGTTGTGGTATGTGACCACCAGGCTAGAGATCTTTTAAGCTGTGTTGACAGAGCAATAGTATTATCAAATGGAAAAATTATTGCATCTGGAAGTCCAAATGAAATAATTAATGATACAAATGCGAGATCAGCTTATTTTGGTGATGAATTTAAAATAAATTAATTCATAAATGCCGAACCAGATAAAAATATTTAATAAAATTAAATCATTCAATAAAACGATAGAAATAACATCGGATAAAAGTCTATCAATAAGAGCGATTTTATTAGCAAGCCAAGCAATTGGTGTTTCTACAATATCAAATTTACTGGAATCCGAAGATGTATTAAATACAATTAAATCCATAAGAAAACTTGGAATAAAATGCAAAAAAATAGGTAATAAATATAAAATTCTTGGTTATGGATTAAATGGTTTTGAAATAAAAAAAAATACAACAATCGATGCAGGAAATTCAGGAACATTAGCACGATTAATATTAGGTTTGTTAGTTAAATCAGAAAAAACTGTAAGAATTATTGGAGATAAGAGTCTATCAAAGAGAGATTTTTCAAGAGTTACTGAACCATTAAAAAAATTTGGAACAAATATAAAGTCAAAAAAAAACTCATTACCAGTTGAAATATTAGGCACTGACTTTTTAAGGCCAATAAATTATTTTGAAAAAAGAGGTAGTGCACAGTGTAAAAGCGCTATAATGCTTGCAGCTCTTAACACCCCTGGAACTACAATTATTAAAGCAAGGAAATCAAGGAACCATACAGAACTTTTATTTAAATATTTAAAATTACCTATTAAAATAAAATCAAATAAAGATTTTGATTTTATAGAAGTCGCTGGACTTAAACAGTTTAACGCTTTTAATTATCTAGTACCAGGAGATATTAGTTCAAGTGCTTTCTTTATAGTATTAACAGTTCTATCAAAAAATTCAAAAATTAGAATTAAAAATATAAATATCAATAAAAGTAGAACTGGAATAATAACAATTTTAAGAAAAATGAATTGTAAAATTAGTTTAAAAAATAAAAAAATTTATAAAGGAGAGGAAACATCAGATATATTGGTTGAAAGTTCAAAAAATATTAAAGCATTCAGTTGCCCTCCATCTTTAAATAGTTCGGCAATAGATGAGTTTTTGGTGATTTTTTTAATAGCAGCAAAAGCAAAAGGTATATCTAGTTTTAAAAATTTAGGAGAGTTAAATAAAAAGGAAAGTCCAAGATTAGATATTGCTGTAAGTTTTCTAAAGAATATTGGAATAAAAGTGGAAAGAAAAAAGGATAATATTAAAATATTTGGTAATCCAAATCTAAAGCTAACTAAAAATATTTACATTAAAAATTATTTTAAAGATCATAGAGTTTTTATGATGTCTTGTATTGCTGCATTATCCTTTGGCGGTAAATGGGAAATAAATGACAAGGATTCAATTAAAACATCATTTCCAATATTCCTTAAAATTTTAAAGAAATTAGGAGCAAAAATAAATTGAAAAAAATTAACAAAAAAGTTGAATTTAAAATTGCCGTAGACGGAAGTAGCGCTTCAGGAAAAACAACTGGTGGTAAACTAATTGCAAAAAAATTAAAGATGAAATTCCTTTCAAGTGGTGCTCTGTATAGATTTTGTGCCTTTAAAACTTTAGAAAATAAAAATACACACAATGTAAAATTTATTAACAAAATTACTAATTCAATTACTTTAAAAAAATTACAAAATAAAAAGCTCTATAGCCCTGAAGTAGCAAAATTGTCATCCATAATTGCAAAAAAACCTTATGTCAGAAAAGCTCTAAAAGTTTTTCAAAAAAATTTTATTAAAAAATCTAAATTAGTTATTGTTGAAGGAAGAGATATAGGTTCAAAAATAATGCCAAATGCTGACCTAAAGCTTTTCTTTACTTGTTCTACAAAAGAAAAAGCAAAAAGAAGACTTAAAGATTTTAAAAATCTAAATAAAAATATATCTTTAAAAAAAGTTGAAAAAGCCTTGATTCAAAGGGATAAAGAAGACAGTAAAAGAAAAATAAGTCCCTTGATTATGACAAAAAATGCTGTATTAGTCGACACCACTAAATTAACAATTAAGCAAATGGAGGCAAAACTTACAAATTTAGTGAAGAAGTCGATTAAAAAAAAATATGGAAATTTATAAAGATCTTAGCTCACCAGCATCGCAGCAATTCGAAAAGTTACTTAACAGCCAGTTATCAAAAAACAAAATAGAAGAAGGCAAAATTATTGAAGGTAAAATCACTAAGATTACTGACAAATACGTGTTTTTATTCATACCTGGTCTGAAAAGTGAGCCTGTTATTGATATCAATGAAATGAAAATGATTGGCATGCAGGATAAAGTTGTAGAAGGTGCAACTGTATCTGTTCTTCTTGAAAAAATTGAGGATAAAAATGGTGATGTAGTAGTTTCTGCTCAAAAAGCACAAAAGATTAAAGGTTGGTATGAGTTAGAAAAGGCATACGAAGATAACCAATCTATCAATGGAAAAATAACTTCTAAATGTAAAGGTGGGGTTATAGTAGAACACATTGAGACTGGTTCTTTAATGTTCTGTCCTGGTTCACAAATTTCAGATAAACCAATGAAAAGCATAGATCACTTAATTGGTGTCGAACAAAAATTTGCGATTATAAAATTAGATAAAGTAAGAGGAAATGCATGTGTATCCAGAAGACAAATAGTTTCCTCTCATAAAAAAGAGGATAAAGCTAAAATCATAGAAAAATTCAAAGTAGGCGACATTATTAAAGATGCTGTAGTTAAAGGATACTCTTCTTTCGGATGTTTTTTTGAAGTTAATAATGAGATTGATGTATTGGTTCACCTTCAAGAAATTTCTTATTCAAGAGTAAATCACCCAGACGAAATATTTAATATTGGTGAAAAACATGACTTAAAAGTTATTTCAATAGACATGGAAAAACTTCAAATTGGTTGTTCAATTAAACAGTTGTCTCCAGATCCTTTTGAACATATTTCGAATTATGAAATCGGAAAACCTTATAAAGTTAAAGTGGTTAAAATAACAGATTATGGCTGTTTTTGCGAGCTAGAACCAGGTCTTAGCACATTATTACATAGTAGTGAGATTAGTTGGACTAAGAAGAATATTTCACCTAAAAAATTATTTAGAGTTGGTGATCAGATTGATTGTGTGATTACTGAAATTGATAAAGATAAAAGAAGAGTTGCAATTTCTCATAGATTAACAAATGAAAATCCATATACAACTTTGGAAAATAAATATCCAGTTGGTTCAGATATAGATGGAGTTGTTACGAGTGCAAATGAATATGCTCTTTATGTAAAACTTGGAGATTTTGATATTGACGGTTTCTTACACTCAAATGATCTTTCTTATTCAGGTAAACCTGAAGATGAATTAAAGAAACATAAAAAAGGTGAAAAATTAAAAGTAAGAGTTTTAGAGATTAAAAAAGAGGAACAAAAAGTAAGGGTTGGGTTAAAACAATTAGAGAAAGACCCATTTGATTTCTTTAAAGGAAAAAAAGTTAATGATATCATAACTGTTCAAGTTGTATCATCTGATAGCAAAGGCTTAATGGTAAAACCTGAGGGTTGTGATTTAGAATTCTTAATCAAAAAATCTCAAATCGCAGTAAGTGCTGCTGATGCAAGACCTTCAAGATTTGTAGGTGGCGAAAGAATAGATTCTGCAATTTCAGAAATAAGTTTTGATAAAAGAAAAGTTAATTTAAGTATTAAATTACTTGAAGAGCTTCAAAACAAAGAAGCTGTTGACAAATTTAGCTCACCACTTTCAGGTAAGAATTTACCATTTTCTTCGCTTTCTGATAAATTAGATGATAAAAAGAAAAAGAAAACTGAATAAAAACTAAATTGTCATTAGTAAAATCAGATTTAATAAGAGAACTCGCCGACAACTACCCAAATTTTCTTAGGAAAGATTTAACCAAGTTAGTTAATATAATTCTTTATGAAGTGCAAGAATCATTAAAGCGTGGGGAAAGAGTTGAATTAAGAGATATTTTTACTTTAGATCCTAGGTTACAAAAAGAAGGTATAAGACGAAATCCGAAAACTGGTGCGAAAGTATTTGTCAAAGAAAAAAAGAGTATTTTATTTAAAATGTCAAAAGAATGGTCCAACAAAATAAATGAAGAATAAGATATTTATAGCTTGTGACACTACAAATACAAATAAAATTAAAGAAATAATTAATAAAACTCAAAATTCTAAATTAAAAATTGGGTACAAATTTGGTCTTGAATTTTTAAATTCAAAAAATGGAAGAACTTTTATTTCAAAAATAAAAAATAAAACTGTTTTTGCTGACTTGAAACTTCACGATATCCCAAATACCTGTGCGTCTACAATTAAAGCAATAAAAGATTTAAAAGTTGATTATTTAACAATGCATATAAGTTCAGGTTTAGATGCACTTAGAGCTGCCAAAAAAGTATCAGGTAAAATAAAATTAATTGGTGTAACAATTTTAACTTCATTAGATAATAAGGCTTTGAAAGAAATTGGTTTTGATGAGGATGTTAAAAAAATAGTACATCATCAAGCAATATTAGCAAGTAAAGCTAAACTTGATGCCATAGTATGTAGTGCTCAAGAAGTAAAAATAGTAAAAAAAGTATTTAAAAATGAAATAATAACTCCTGGGATAAGATTTAGTTCAAATACAAATGATCAAAAAAGAACTTTGACCCCAAAACAAGCATTTAAAAATGGGAGTGATTGGCTAGTTATAGGAAGACCCATCACAAAAGGAGATATTAAAAAAAATATCCAAACATTAATAAAACACTTAAATTAAAATGGATGCAAAGATTTGTGGTGTCAAAGATCCAAAAACTTTAGATTATATAATTAATCATAATTACCCTCCAAAGTTTATTGGATTTATCGCTAATTACCCAAAATCAAAAAGGTATTTAGAATTTAATCAACTAAAAAAAATTTTAAATGTTGATAAAAAAAATATCAATTTTGTTTGTGTGTTAGTGGAACCTGATGACGAGACACTTGAGAAAATAAATAAGTTAAGTTTTGATTATCTCCAACTCTATAAAGTTTCACCAGATAGGACAAAAAAAATAAAAGAATTTTTTAATATAAAAATAATTACTGCTCTTACAATAGAAGATTTTAATGATGTTTTGATTTATAAACAATATGAGAAAATTTCAGATATAATTTTATTTGATAGTAAAGGTTATGAAAAATCTGTTGGTTTTGATCATGAACTGCTAAATGAAGTGCCTGCATCAATAAATAAAATGTTAGCTGGTAACATTAAGTATAATGATAAACTTGATAAATATATTAAAATAACAGATATTATTGATATTTCAGGAAGCTTGGAAACCTTTGGGGAAAAAGATATTTCTAAAATTAATATTTTTTTAAATAACGTAAAAAAATTAAATGATGAAACTTAAAAAAAAAATTCCACTTATCGATCAACATGATAAATTTGGTTTCTGGGGCGGTAAATTTGGTGGAAGTTATATCCCTGAGACATTAAAGAAACCTGTAGATGATCTTACAAAAGAATTCTCTAAATTAAGAAAAAATAAAAACTTCATAAAAAAAAGGGACTTTTATTTCAATAATTACATTGGTGCACCTACTCGTTTTATTAAATTAAAAAATCTCTCTACGCATCTAAGTGGTGCTCAAATTTGGGCTAAAGTAGTTTCTGACGCAAATGGTGGTGCTCACAAAATATATAATGCTACTGTTCACGCTTTACTTTGTAGAAGTATGGGAAAAAAATACATTGTTGGTGATACTGGAGCAGGATACGCAGGTAAGATGTTAAGCATGGCTGCAAAAAAATTTGGACTTAAATGTAAAATATTTATGGGGGCTAAAGACATTAAACGTCAAAAGCCAAATTGTGATGCCATGATAAAAAATGGTGCTGAGATTGTTCCAGTTAAAACAGGGAGTCAAACTTTAGTGGATGCAGTTAGTGAATGTATGAGATACTGGGTATCAAATTGTGATACTACTCATATGTGTGTAGGTTCTACAGTTGGTCCAAATATATTTGTAAAAATTTGTGGCTGGAGCACAGCACAAATTTCAAGAGAATTAAAAAAACAAATAAAAATTCAATTTAAAAAAATCCCAAAAAAAATTAAATTGATTAATTGTGTTGGTGGTGGGAGTTCAGCTTATGGATTCTGGAGCGAATTTATCGATTTTCCTAAGTCTCAAATTGAATTAATAGGGGTTGAAGCAGGAGGTCCTAAAAACTCAAAATTACATGCAGCTCCATTAAGCAGAGGTGCAAAATTAGGAGTGCTGCATGGAGCAGCCTCATACGTTTGTCAAAATAATGAGGGACAAATAAATGAGACAGAATCGATAAGCGCTGGATTGGATTATCCTGGGGTAAGTCCAATACATTGTTTTCTAAAAGATACAAAAAGAGCAAGATACACATATGCAACAGATGAGGATGCATTGAATGCTTATAAACTTGTAACAAAATTCGAAAAACTTAATCCAAGTTTAGAGCCTAGTCACGCATTTGCAGAAGCAATCAGGATTGCCCCAAGATTAAATAAAGATACAGTCATAATTGTAAATTCATGTGGGGATGCCAAAAAAGATAGAGATATTTTAAAAAAAAGATTGGGAAGAATAACATGATTAACCCAATAAACTTTGCCTTTAAAAATGCAAAAGAAAAAAAAAGACCAGCTTTATTAACCTATACCGTAGCAGGCGATAACACTAAAAAAAAATCTTTAGAAATATTAAAATCAATTTCAAAGGATGTTGATATTTGTGAAATTGGATTTCCTCACAACACGCCCATAGCTGATGGAGGCCAAATTCAGACAAGTGCATATAGAGCACTGAAAAATGGATTAAAAATTTCCGATGTATTTCAGATAGTGAAAAACTTTAAAAAATCAAAAAATTCAAAACCCGTAATATTGATGGGTTATTATAATATGATTTATCAATATGGGGAAAATAATTTTATAAAAAAATGTAAAAGTTCTGGAGTAAATGGATTAATTGTTGTTGATTTACCTTGGCCAGAAAATAAAGGATTTGCAAAAAAGTGTAAATCTAAGGCTATTAGCTTTGTTCAATTACTGTCTCCTACTACATCTAAAGAAAGACTAAAAAACATAATAAAAGATTCTCATGATATGATTTACTATATAAGCATGTTATCAACTACGGGAGGGAGGCTGAAAGTATCTCCAAAACAAATTTTAAATAATTATAATAGAATAAAAAAAATTGATCCAAAAAAGAATTGTGTAATTGGCTTTGGAATAACTGAAAAAACTATTTCCAAGCTAAGATCTGCTGACGGATTGGTGGTTGGAAGTGCTATTTGCAAAGAAATAACAAGGAGTTTAAACAATAGACAAAATCCTGTCACAAATGTAAGTAAAGTGGTGGCTAAATTAAGAAATAAAATTTCATGAACTGGTTAACAAAAGCAATTAAATTTGGTGAAAAAATAAAAAAGGTTTTAAAGAAAAGACCTTCAAAAGAAGATATTGAGAATTCAGATTGGACAAGTTGTTGCAAAGGTCCTGTTTTAAAAAAAGAACTTGAAGATAATTTATGGGTATGTGGTTCTTGTGGTAAACACCATCGAATAAGTTGTAGACAAAGATTTGATATTTTATTTGGTAAAAATGCTTATGAAATTCTTGAAACCCCTATACCAGCTGAAGATCCTTTAAATTGGGTCGATACAAAATCTTATAAAGATAGGTTAAAAGCCGCTAGAAAGAAAACTAATCAAAACTGTGCTGTAATGATTGCAAGAGGAAAAATTGATGGAATTGAAATCACAGCAGGCGCGATTAATTTTGATTTTATCGGTGGATCAGTGGGTGCAGCGGAGGGAGAAGCTATTATTTATGGTGTTCAACATGCAATAGACAATCAAACTCCATATGTTTTCTTTCCATGTGGGGGTGGCCAAAGAATGTTCGAGTCGCCTATTGCACTTGCAAATATGACTAGAACAACTTTAGCAATTAATGAATTAAAGAAAAATAATTTACCTTACTTAGTTTGTTTTACTGATCCAACTGCAGGAGGTATCACAGCATCATTTGCAATGTTGGGTGATATTCATTTTGCTGAACCTGGATGCTTGATTGCATTTGCTGGTAAAAGAGTAATTCAAGCAACAGTTAAAGAGGAATTGAGCGCAGACTTTCAAACGTCAGAGTTCGTCGAAAAACATGGATTTGTTGACAGAGTTATTCAAAGGAAAGACATAAAAAAAGAAATCAGCACCCTTTTATCAATATTGCTTAAGAGAGAAACTGAGTTAAATTCAGAAAAATTAAATGACTCTTCAGACAATATTGAACCGCTTACAAAAGCTGCATCCTAAAGAAATAGATTTAAGTCTAGATAGAGTTAAAAATCTTTGTAAAAAACTTGGTAATCCTCAAAAAGATTTAAAATATATTTCTGTTGTTGGAACAAATGGAAAGTATTCAACAATTCAGGCGCTAAGAGCAATTTTAAAAGAAGCTAACATTAAATGTAATATTTATACTAGCCCCCATATTCAAAGAATTAATGAAAGATTTATATTTAATGATGAGGAAATTTCAGACTCTGATCTTTCAGATTTACTAATAAAAGTTGAGGAAGTGAACAATGGGGAGGAAATTACTTATTTTGAAATTTTAACTGCAGCCTATTTTTTTCATGCAAGCAAATATAGAGAAAATATAAATATTATTGAAAGTGGTTTATTTCACAGATTTGACGCAACTAATATAATTGATAAAAATATATTAAGTATTGTTACTGCCATTGGTTTAGATCATTTAGATTGGCTTCCTAAAAACGAGCAAACAATTGAAAAAATTATTTATGAAAAAACTTCGGCTCTTTTAAATTCTAAAATAGTTGTAGCTAAACAAAATAGTGAAAATACACAAGAATTAATAAAACAATCTTTATCCTCAAATGAAGCAAAAAAGATCATATTTAATGATAATTTTAGTTATTCAATTAATGAAAATGAATTTGTTTATTTTGAAGATGAGTTTGGAGGAATAAAATTACCTAAACCAAATTTAATTGGACAATTTCAAATTGATAATTCAGCTACAGCAGTTGCAGCTGCTAGAAATCTAGATTTAAATATAACTGATGAAAATATTAAATCTGGAATTACAAAAATTAAAAGTATTGCAAGACTTCAAGAAATTAAATCAGGTAAATTAAAGGATTTATGTAAAAATAATCAGCTATTTGTAGATGGATCTCATAATCCTTTGGGAGCAAAAGTATTAAATGATTATTTACAAACACTGAAATGTAAAAAACATATAATTTTAGGTATGATGGCCAATAAAGATCATGAAGAATACATAAGCTATTTTAAGAATATTTCTTCATTAACAACAATAGATATTCCAAATCAACCTAATTCAATTAAAGGTAAGGATCTGAAAAATAAGTTAAATAAATTACCTAATCTAAATTATGAAAAATCAGTGGAGGATGCTTTAAAGAAAATTTCTACTGACGAAGATGACATCATACTTATCACAGGATCTCTTTATCTAGCTGGGGAAGTTTTAAATTTAAACTAGATATTTTCTTTTATCCAAGAAACAATATCTGATTTTGGTGTTGCTCCAACTTTAGTCGATTTTAACTCTCCATCTTTGAAAAGTAACATTGTAGGTATACCTCTAACACCGTATTTTGTTGGCGTATTAGGCTCTTCATCAATGTTATGTTTTGCAATAGATACATCGTTTGCCATTTCATCTGAGATTTCCTCTAAAATCGGTCCTACCATTTTGCAAGGTCCGCACCATTCTGCCCAAAAATCAACTACAATTGGTTTGGATGATTTTAAGACTTCTGTATCAAAATTTTCGTCTGTAATTTTTAATGTTGCCATAAGGTTTATATATAAATTTAATTTTTTAATTCAACACTAAATATAGATATGTTCAAATTATCCACATCATGCATTTTCATATTTTTTCTGTATTGACATTGCATAATTATTGAATTCATCAAGCAGATTTAATTTTTCCTCGTCATTTTCATTTGTATATTTTTCTCTTAAAGTATCTATCTCAGTATAAAGAGTAGGGATAGTCCACCATTTTTCTTTTCTTTCACTTAATATTCTTTTAGCAATATCTCTTTTCATAGATTTAAGAATATCCGGCGGTAACGTATCAGGTGCCTCTTGATAAATAATTTTTTTTCCAAAACCAATCAATCTATCATCGTCAAATTTGTCTAATAATTTTAATTTATCTTTCCATGATGCAGCATGCCAGGATGGGAATAATGCGGTATCTTTGTTTGAAGTAAACTTTGTATAAATACTTTCTTCAGCATAAATATCTTCTTGTGATTTTGAGTGTTCTTTTTCTTCTGCAACTTCTCTTAAAGCAACAAGGATATTTTGAGAAAATTTTTCATTTTTTTGAACTATTTCTGCTCTTTTCTTTATTAAACTTTCATCCATTGCATTATAGGGTTCTGCTTTCATTCCATATTTTGCATCAACAATGATTGGAGCTTTATTTGATCTGATAGTTCTTAAAAACTTAGGTGATTTTTTTATTTCTACCTTTAATTCATTTATTGATAGATTTAATAATGGCTCAACATCTGTTCTTAAATCAACAGAGTAATACCAACCTTGATAGACTGGATGCATGCAATATTTTGGGTGTAGTGGAACTACTAAATGAAGCCTTGACTTTCCATAATAATATTCGTTTAAAGTAAAAATATCACCTTTTTTTATAATAGTTTCGGTATCAGATTTATTTGCTGTTTTTAAAAAATCATTCCAAGTATGTTCTTGTTTTTTTTTAACAATACTTAATACTTTGGCAGTCATCTCTGCATCAGCTAGTGCTGAGTGAGCATCGCTTGAGTCGATCCCCTGCATACGTGCAAGCGATTCTAATTTAAATACTGCATTATTCTTTTCATTAAATTCTACCTCTAAAATATTTGGATCTACTGCGTAAGCTGCTCGGGCAATATTTATTCCGTCATGTCTTTTATTTGGCGCTGAATTAGTTAAATAAGGATATCTTATTCCTTTGAAGAATTCTTTTCTGATCATTTCATCGTCAAACCCAATATTTGACCAACCAAGAAAGATTGCAGGACTCCATTTTTTGAAGATTTTCTCAACCTCGGCCAACATTTGATAATGACTTAAGTTTGCTTGTGTAAGTTTTTTAATTGAGGTTTTATTTACAATTAAGGCCATAGCCTGAAAGATTTCACCTTCTGGCAAACGACACCTTAAATTAAATCTGTCTTTTTCTTTAAAGTTTTCATCAACAAGCACTCCACCAATTTCAATTATGCTACCAAAGTCAGTGCTGGCGCTAGACGATTCTATATCCCAAATTGCTAAATTCATATTTTATTCCTTAAATTAGCTAGGTTTTGATGGGTATTTGGAAAGTTTTTATCAGAACTAAACCATTTGCATCTAAACAAGTAGCTTCTAGTTAGTAATATCTCTTTTATGAATTGGAAAGTTAAAGTCAAGATATATTATTCATCTCGTAAAATTTTTTAACCCTTCCCATAAATAAATTTTGATACATTTCTAATTCGGCACCTTCAATTTTAAATTCTTGAAATAAATTATCTTTAGTACATAGAAGTATTATTCCTGCTTTCATTTTTGTTTGATGTACTACGTCGTGAGCTAAAGTATATGCTCCAAGTTGTAAAAAGTAATCTTGAATGTAATCAACTTTTTTTGGTTTATTTGCTTGTTTAAAATCTACAACAACATCTTTTCCTTCATAAAAGCCAATAAGGTCGGCAGTCCCTGCATATTGTTCAGGGTAATAAAGTGTTTCCTCCATACCATAAATTTCATGTAATCTTCCTTTGATTCCTTTTTCAATTATTTCTTTTGCCATATTTTTATATTGCTCATTCGTTTCAAAAAAACTTTCGTTAATTCTTCCTCTTAAAAAATCTTCAATGTACGAATGCATTGATGTGCCTCTGGTTGAAGCTTCGGTTTTTATTCTATTAGCTTCTTTGTGACCAACTCTTTCTTTCCAATTTGCAAGAGCTGCTTTTTCTTCCTCAGATTTGGTAACACTTAAAATAGTTGTTACACTTGGTAATTTTTCATCTCCAAATAAATATTTTCTATATCCATTCTCTATTGATCTTGATGACTTTGGGTAAGTATATTTATTATTCCACTCCATTAAATTTCTTATATTTGGATTTAAACTAAAAATGAAACTAATTTTTGAGTTGTTTTGGATGGTTCTCTAGTCTTTCAACATTTTCAGTTTTTATAGCTTTTTCTATTTGTTCAGGATCTTTAATGTTTTCTAGTGTTCTTGTAATTGATCTTGCGTCCGTTCCAAATTTATCAACTACAGTCATTGCTTCTTCTAATTTTTTTCTAAGTGAGATTATATTATCAAAATGTTTAGCAAATCTTGTACTTATTGTTTTTAAATGATTATAAATTTCAGTTGCACCCTTTTGAACTTTTAGAGATTGAAAACCCATATGTAGAGATTGAAGATATGCTGAGAGTGTGTTTGGTCCACAAATTACAACTTTATATTTTTTCATTAGTTCTTGAGTTAATAACTCCTTAGTACTTGGATCTTGAAATTCAGTTAACTCTTTATACAAACTTTCGGTAGGAGCATATACAATTGCAAAATCTGTTGTTTTTGGTGGAACAATGTATTTTTCATTCACACTTTTTGCTTTTGCTTTAAATGCGGATGCTAGTTTTGTTTTAGCATCTGCGACTGCTTTTTTATCATCTGCATCATAACCATCAGTAATTGCTTTATATTTTTCAACTGGAAAATGAGAATCTACTGGAACCAAAACATCTCCTTGAAGTTTAATTGCAAATTCAACATTCTCGCTGGTACTCTCCTTCATCTTCACATTTGTCATAAATTGTGACGCTGGCAATAAATCTTTTATCAAAGCATCCAAACTAAATTCTGCCAAAACTCCATATTTCTTCACACCTGCTAAGATTTTAGTTATTCCTTCTTGGCTTTGATTTAATAATTGTACTTGCTGATTAAAATTTCCAACTTTTTCATCCACTTTTGTTAGTGCTTCGGTCATGTCTTTTGTAACACCAGTTGACAGGTTATTAAATGAAGTCGACATTGCACCAAGTGAGCTATTAATAGTAGAATTAAGCGTATCTTTTAAACTTGAAATTTCTGATTTTAGATTTGCAATTTCCTCTGCTTCCTTTTTTTCATCTTTTTTTTGGTTAGATTTCAAATTTATGAACAGTATTGCTAAAGCAACACCAAATATTAAAACTAGAATAATTAATAAAATTACATCCATGATTCGTAAGTAGTTATTAATAATAAGACTAAAGTTTTTTATTTTGAAATCAAATTAATAACTTTTTTAATTCCCTTAATTTTCACACTTTTTTTAGATATCATTAAACAAGCTTGAGATTTTAAAATTTCACCATCTTTGAGAATTCTAAGATTGTTTGCTTTTAGGGTTTCACCAGTTGATGTTATGTCGGTTATGATTTCAGAAGATCCTGTAAATGGATAAATTTCTGTTGCACCAAGACTTTTAACTAACTTAAATTGAGTTACACCTCTTTGAAATAGAAATTCCCTAGTTAAGTTAGGATATTTAGTTGCAACTCTTAATCTACTTTTCTTTTTATCTTTAAACTCAAAAGCTATTTCTTCTAAATCAGCTAATGTCTGAACATCAATCCAATCATCAGGAATAGCTATTACTAATGTTGCATTGCCAAAGTTATATTTTTTTTTAACCAAGATTTGTTGTTGAATATTAATTTGACTTTCTTTTAATAAATCATAACCTGAGAAACCAATATCTAGAGATCCATCTCCTAATCTTTCCACAATCTCTCTTGCATGCAGGTAAGTAACATTGATATTTTTAAATCCTTTAATATATCCAAATAAATCTCTCTCTCCCCGCTCAGATAAAAGTTTTAATTTTTTTTTTGAAAAAATTTTTAAAACATCTTTTCTTAATCTTCCCTTGCTTGGTATTCCAATATTAATCATTTAAATTTATTGCAGCTCCTACCGCTGGTATTTTTTTGTTTGATCCAAGATCTCCAATTAAATTATCATACCTACCACCATTGATAATATTTATATTTTTAGATTTTTTTTTTATTTCAATTTTAAATACAAGGCCAGTGTAGTATTCCAGTTGTCTTCCAAATGAAGCTGAATATCTAATATTTAATTTTGAAACTTTATTTTTTGTTATTGGAAAATAATTATTTTCAACTCTTAAATTAATTTTATATTTTTTGAAAAATAAATTTAATTTGTTTGCTGCTTGATTTATTGAACAATTTATTTTGAGGAATTCTTTAATAATTTTTACTACATTTCTTCCCTTTTTCGCTCTCCTAGGGTCTTTTATTTTATTATTAAATCTTTCTAAAATTTCATTAACAGATCTTCCTGCGATCATTTTCAATTGATCTTGTTTAAGCATTTGTTGATGTCTTTTTTTATCAATCTCAACAATTGTTGGATCAACATCTGAATTAGTCTCAAGACGTTTTAACAATTCATTAAAATAATTTTCTCTCCAAAAATGTCTTTGAAGTCTTAATCTCCATCTCTTTGGTATATCTAATTTATTTAAAAGAAGTTTAAATATCTCTACATTGCCAATCGTGAGACTTCCTGAAGTATAGTTAATATTTGATAAAGATTTAATAGCAGTTTCTATAATTTTTTTATCGTCTTCTTTTTCTTTTTTAGAACCAATGATTTCAAATCCAATCTGATTTCTTATTATAGGATCAGTTCTATTCAAGGTTTTCCTAAATGCTTGACCATTATAAAATACTTTTCTGGTACCTTTTGCTTTATCGTTTAAATACTTTAAACAAGATGCAATTGTTAAGTCGGGTCTTAAACAAAGTTCATTTCCATTTTGATCGTTAAAGGAAAATATAAATCTTCTAAAACTTTCACCTGATCTTTCAACTATGTGATTAGTTTCAATAACGGAATCAAGTTCTATATAATTAAATCCTTTTGATTTTACAGATTTAAGAATGTTTTCAGATAAGTTTTTTGATTTCATTTATAAGTTCATTTCTACTTATTGATAGCTGATCATTTTCTTTTGAAGAATTTAGTTTTTTTATTGTTAGCTTTTCATCTTTGAGTTCATTTTCACCACAAATAATTGCTATATCTAATTTTTTTCTATCCGCATACTGAAGTTGTTTTTTAAGATTTTTATTTTGATCTAAATATATTTCTGCAGGAATATTATTATCTCTTAGTTCACTTACTATTTCATAATATTTTTTGATAAAATTTTTATCTAAAATACAAACTAATACTGGTTTAGTTTTATTTACTTTAATTTTTCCTACTTGGTCTATAGCGTATAAAAGTCTGTCTATTCCTATAGACATTCCGCTCCCTTTATAATCAGCACCTTTAAATCTTGCGATTAAGTTGTCATAACGTCCACCACTTGCAACACTACCAATATTTATTTCTTTACCTTTTGCATTTGTTACTTTGAAGTTTAAATTAGTCTCAACTAAGAACCCTGTATAGTAGCTAAGTCCCCTGATTTTTGTAACATCAATGCTAATAGAATCTTGATTATTTCCATAAGACAATATCTCAAATAGTTCTTCTAATTCATTAATACCTTCAGCTGATAAATCATTTTTTAGATTTGATTTTAAATCTTTTATCTCTTTTAAATTAAGAAAGTTTATTATTTCTGAAACTTGGTTATCGGATAATTCACAACCTTTTGTAAAAGCGCCAGATTGATCTTTTCTTCCAGTTTTTAATAATTCTTCTACACCTTTAATTCCTAACCTATCTAATTTATCTATAGACTTTAAGACCTTGTATTGCTTATCTTCTTCAATTTTAAGTTTATTGATTAAACCTTGTAAGATTTTTTTATTGGAAACATTTATTGTGAATTGATCTTTGGTAAGCCCAATTTTTTTAAATGACTCGCTGATAATATTACATATTTCTGCATCAGCCTGTGATGGGTTTACATCTCCAATTATATCTGCATCTAACTGAGCAAATGAACGGAACCTTGCGCTATCTGCCTTTTCTTGTCTAAACACATTTCCATAAGCAAACCTTTTATAAGGAAATACTAAATCTCTAAAATTCTCTGCACAAAAGCGAGCTAAAGGAGCACTTAAATCATATCTTAATGTTAAAGACTCTTTTTCATTCACAAATGAGAAAACATCACTCATTGGATTGGTTTCGTCTTCTGCTAGAAATGAACCTATATTTTCGCTCTTTTCAAATTCTGGAGTCTCTAATTGCTCGAAACTATAATTAATAAATACGTCTTTTATAGTATCTACTAATTTATTCTTAAGATTTAGTTCTTCGCCCCAACGATCTTTGAAACCTTTAGGTAAAGAGGCTTGAAGTTTTTTTTCTTTATTCATTTTTTGGTACACGGGGACAGATTCGAACTGTCGACCTTCGGTTCCACAAACCGCTGCTCTAACCAACTGAGCTACCCGTGCTCCTTTTTATTGTTTTATACTAATTGTGGAAAAAATTAAATTTATAAATAATTAAATAGCTAGCGTGCAGCCAGCATGGAAATGATGTCTGTGTGTACTTCTAGATGTTCTAATTTTTTTTATCATCGGTGAGTGGTTTAGCATTTTAAATCTAAAATGCAATACTGAATTGTATAGGAATAAATATGCTAATTTAGCAATCTATCCCTATACAAATGTTTTAAATGAAATAAATTTTTAAGAAATTTTCTTTAAATTTACTGCGCTTGGACCTTTGTCTCCGTCCTGAATTTCGAATTCTATTGCATCATTTTCATTCAAAAAACGAAGTCCTGCTTCACGAACTGCGCTCGCATGAACGAAACAATCCTTTTCACCGTCTTCTCTTTCTATAAAACCGTAGCCCTTCTTACCGTTGAACCACTTAACTTTACCTTTTAATGTACTCATACTTATATTTTACTCTTTCTTATTAGTTTATTTACTCGCTAATTAAATTAGCAGTCGCTGAGTATAAGAAATTGCCAGATATAGCAAGATTATATTTGGTCTGGATTTATTTATTTTACCACCAAGATGTGGTGGCTTCGGCGGGACTCGAACCAGCGACACAAGCCTTTTCAGGGCTCTGCTCTACCACCTGAGCTACGAAGCCATCATTTTAAGATCTAAAAATTATCCTACCTTTAGATAAATCGTAGGGACTAACTTCTAATTTAACTCTGTCTCCTTGTAAAACTCTGATACGGTTTTTTCTAAGTTTTCCAGCTGTATGTGCGGTTACATTATGTCCGTTATCAAGTTTGACCCTGAACATAGCGTTTGGAAGTAAGTCGGTTACCACTCCCTCAAACTCTAACGTATCTTGTTTTCCCAATTATTTACCTTTCATTCTAGATCTAATACTTTGAGCATGATTATCTAGATCTTCATACTCAGCGAGATGTGTAGCGGATTCTCCTAATTTCTCAATACCTTTTTTTGTAAGAGTTATATGGCTAATTTTTTTATAAAACTCACTTGAGTTTAATCCAGATGAAAACTTTGCAGAGCCTAAGGTTGGTAAAACATGGTTAGTACCAACATTATAATCTGAAACAGCCATTGGAGAATATTTTCCAATCATAATACTTCCTGCATTATAAATTTGATTTAGATACTTTTTATAATTAGACACGTTAATTTCTAAGTGTTCGGAAGCTACCTCGTTAATTGCTTCTATTATTTGCTTATCAGTTTGAGCTAATACAATTAATCCATTATTTTTTAAACTTTTTAAAACAACACTCTTTCTCTGAACTTTTTGTATTCTTTCTTTAATTTCAATACTAAATTTATTTACTAATTTTTTATCTTTTGTAATTAAAATACATTGTGAGTTAACGTCATGCTCTGCTTGACCAATGATAGATGTTATTACTTGATTTAGATTAGTTTTTCCATCTGCTAATACACAAATTTCACTAGGCCCAGCTACCATTCCCTCTGTCCCAACATCACCAAAAACTTCACGTTTGCTTCTTGCAACATATATATTTCCAGGTCCAACAACTTTGTTCACTTTTTGAATATAGGCTAAACTCGCTATAGCTTGTGCTCCGCCCATTGAATAAATTTCCTTAATTCCGACTTTTTTAGCCGCATAAAGTACAGCGGGGTTAAGTTTTCCATCAAGTTTTGGGTTAGCTAAAACAATTCTTTTAACACCTGAAATTTTTGCAGGCACTGCATTCATT
Organism: uncultured Pelagibacteraceae bacterium; assembly: GCA_902625715.1. GTDB lineage: Bacteria > Pseudomonadota > Alphaproteobacteria > Pelagibacterales > Pelagibacteraceae > Pelagibacter. The sequence continues at coordinate 171,465 of CACOCP010000002.1, forward strand.
AGTAATGTAGATGGTAAATTAGCTGGAACATAAATTCCCACTGACTGTAAAGGCACATGCTTATATTCAAGTTTATTTTTTAAATTATCTACATACTTAATGTCTTTTGGTTTTTGTAGTGAATGAAACTTAAAAATTCTATTATAGGCTAAATCGATACTTTTTTTAATCTTAGGGTCTAATGCTCTTATTGCTTTGTTTACTTTATCCTTTGAAGGTACAATCTCTGTATTTTTACTAAATTTTTTCTCATATCTTAAGAGAGCCTTTTTCCCATTTTTTCTTATGTCTTTTATAATTTTCGGTACAATTGAAGTATCTACCTCTTTTCCAGATCTTCTTTTATCTAAAAAGGATAGTAGTTCTCTTTTATAATTTTTTTTCTTACAATTAATTACTTTTATCATTCTCTATTTTTTGATCTTCCAATACTGCTTCTATAATTTCAGAAGTGAGTGTTATAAATCTATTTTTTGAAAATAATAGGGTTATTTCAAAATTATGTTCTCTTTTAAATAAATCTATTGCTAACAATTCAAGTTCTGTTTCTGGTTCATTTTGATCAATGTTTTTTGATTTAGTGGATTGAACAAATTCAAACTTTATGATGCTATTTATTATTTTGTTATCATCTTCATTTTCTCTATCTTTTCTTAAAATTGAAATGAGAAATATTTTATTTGATGGAAGATATTTAATATCTGATATTTTAACTTTACCTTCCGAGCAACATGCAGATATCATTTGAAGATCTTCTGGAGATTGAGCAATAATTTTTTTTAAGAACTTTTTACCCATTAAGATAATCTTTTTATTCTAACCCCAATTTTTTTCAGTTTATTTTCAATCTTTTCATATCCTCTATCTAAATGATATATTCTATTAATTACTGACCGCCCCTTTGAAATAATTGCAGCTAAAACTAAAGCAACCGAAGCTCTTAAGTCGCTGGACATTAACTCTGCTCCTATAAATTCTGTATTACCCTCAATAGTAGCTTTGTTATCTTTTATAACTATTTTTGCGCCTAATCTTCTTAACTCAGCAACATGCATAAATCTATTTTCAAAAATACTTTCAGTTATCGAACTTCTTCCATTGGCTTTGCACATCAAAACCATAAACTGTGCTTGTAAATCAGTTGGAAAATTTGGATATTCTTTTGTAACTATACTATTTATACTTTTAATTTTTTGTGGTCCTTTAATCTTTATTTCATTTTTACTCGTCTTAATTTTTGCACCAGATCTTTTTAATAGATTTAATTCTGTCTGGATCAATTTTGGATTAAAGTTTTTAATTGTCAGATCACCTTTTGTTAAAGTTGCCGCAACACAAAAAGTTCCTGTTTCTATTCTGTCTCCCATTACAGAATAACTGGTAGAGTTCAAAGAATTTACACCAATTATTTGACAAGTCCTTTTTCCAATCCATTTTATATTTGCACCTGCTGACTTAAGAAAATTTGTTAGATCCTTTATTTCAGGTTCAATCGCACAATTTTTTAATGTAGTTTTTCCTTGTGCTAGAGTGGCTGCAATAATTGAATTTTCTGTTGCTCCAACACTAATTTTCGAAAATTTAATCATAGTACCCTTTAGTTTCCCTTTTGAACTTGCATGAATATATCCTTTTTTAATTTCGTATTTCATTCCAAGTTTTTTAAGTGCACTTAAATGAAAATTTACTGGTCTTGCTCCGATTAAGCATCCTCCTGGTAATGATGTTATGGATTTATGATATTTTGAAATTAAAGGTCCTAAAACCAATATACCTGCTCTCATGGTTTTAACTAGCGAGTAAGAAGCAAAATAATTTTGCTTTTTTGTTTTATAAATTTTTACAGTTTTTTTATTTTTTGAGAATTTAATTTTTGAGCCAAGAGACTTTAGAAGATTTAACATTGTATCTATATCTCTAACCCTTGGAAGATTTTCTATAACCACAGGTTTATCAAATAATAATGTTGAAGCTAAAATTGGTAATGCTGCATTTTTTGAACCACTGATTGAGACTTGTCCCTTGACTTTACAAGGACCCGTAATCAAAAACTTGTCCATTTTATTTTATTTTTGCGACCTGAATAGTTGTTTGACCCTGATATTTTCCGTTCTTAGATTTATATGTAGTTTCTGGTTCTGTCTCTGATTTAAAAAATAAAAACTGAGCTATTCCTTCATTAGAATAAATTTTTGCAGGATTAGGTGTTGTATTACTTAGCTCTATGACAATATTGCCTTCAAACTCATTTTCAATTGGAGTTACATTACAAATAATACCAGTCCTAGCGTAAGTACTTTTTCCAACACAAATACAAAGAACATCTTTTGGAATTCTAAAATATTCAACTGTTTTTGCTAAAACAAAAGAATTAGGTGGAATTATGCAGTGAGAGCCCTTTCTCTCAATAAAATTGTCATCAGAGAAGTTTTTAGGGTCTACTAAAGAACTATTTACATTTGTAAAAATTCTATATTCATCTGAAATTCTAACATCATAACCCATGCTACTTAATCCATAAGATATTTTTCCCTCAGAAACTTGATGATCTAAAAACGGTTCGATCATATTGTGTTCTTTACACATTTTCTTAATCCAAGTATCGGGCTGAATGGACATGTCTATTTATTATTTTTCTTTTGTTTCTTTTGAAAAATTTTTCTCTTTTTTAAATTCTTTTTTAATGCAATTTCAAGTTTACTAAGCTTATCCTTCTTAGAATTCATTGAATTACTTTTTATCAGGATTTGTAAGATGATCTAAAGTTATAACTTGGTCTATAGGAATTGTTTTATCTTCTTCTTTTTTTACTTCTCCATGCTTTGCTTGTTTTTTAGCTCTTTTTTCAGCAAGCTTCTTTTCTCTTTTAGCTTGCTTCTCCATAGCTTTTGCGCCTCGAGTAGATTTATAGTCGTAGTGAATTCCCATAGCATTTCCTTAAGAATAGATATAACTCATTTTTGGAAAAAATTAAGGCAATAATTTGAAAAAATTAATTTTATACACTAAATTTAAAATAGAATTAGCCCCTATAGTTAAATGGTATAACACATCCATGGTAAGGATGAGTTTCCAGTTCAATTCTGGGTGGGGGCACCAGAATTATTTTGAGTAAAATTTTTTTCTTAAAAGAAATCCAATCAAAACTAAAGTTATAATTCCTATAATTGGTAAATAGATATCTGGTGTCAAAAGTAATTGTAAAAGACTAGGTGCCTCAGAATTTTCCTCCAAAATTTTATTTAGGCCAGCGCCTAGAGAAGCTCCTACAAACAATTGGGGCGTCATTCCAATAACTGAACCTAGAAAGAAATTTCTTATCTTAACATTAAAAATTGTAGGTAAAATATTTGATATAAAAAAAGGTATACCACCTATAAATCTATAAATTAAAAAAAATGTAAATTCATTCTCTTTAAATTTTTCAGTTAAATTATTAAAACGGGATGAAAACTTTTCTTCAATTAAATCTTTTAAAAAATAATTGGCAAACATATACAAAAATGTTGCACCAATTGATAATCCAAAAACAATTATTAATGTACCGAGCCACTTACCGAAGACAAAACCTCCTACTAAAAAAACTGGAGACCCAAATCCTAATAATAAGACCCAGATGATTGTTCCTAAAAGAAATAAAATACTTGATATAAAAATATTACTATTTTTAACTTGCTCCAATGTATCTCTATTGTCTCTAATTAATTCATAACTTGAGAAATCTTGAAATGAAAATTTGCTAAAAAAGAACCATAAAAAAATAGATACAATCAAAATATAAGCAGAACCTAAAAATATTTTAATTTTTTTTTCCTTATTCATTGAGCTCTAATTTATTAAAAATCGCTGTACTTATATATATTTATTTGTATAAGTACGTGAATTTAACAATAAATTGACTAACCATGAAACGTACATATCAACCTAGTAATCGAGTTCGTAAAAAATCTGTGGGGTTCAGGGCTAAAATGAAAACCAAAGGTGGAAGAAAAGTTCTTAAAAGAAGAAGAGCTAAAGGTAGAAAAAAGTTAACTAATGCTTAATGAAAAGCAAAATAGTAAGCCTTTCTAAAAACGAAGAATTTAAATCAATCCTTAGTGGAAAAAAAATATCCAATAAATATTTAACAATTTTTTTTAAGAGATTATCTGGTAAGAACAACAAAAAATTAAATATTAGCTTTGTAACTAAAAAGAAAATTGGTAACGCTGTTAGTAGAAACAAAATAAAAAGAAGACTTAAAAATATTATGAATGATGCTGTAAAATCAATCAATATAAACTTTAATTATTCATATCTTTTGATCTCTCGAAAATCTGTTTTGGATGACAATTATAAAATTATAAAAGAGAAAGTTTTTCAAGATTTTGAAAAGATAAAATAATGAAAATTATAAATTATATATTTATTTTTCTTATTAAGGCTTACAAATTTTTATTAAGCCCTTTTTTTTATAATTCGTGTAAATTCCATCCAACTTGTAGCAGTTATTGTTTAGAATGTTTTGAAAAATACAATTTTATTAAAGCAATCTATAAGTCGTTTCATAGAATTTTAAGATGTAATCCGTGGTTTGGTCATGGAGGGCATGATCCTGTTGAAAAGTTAAGAGGTAAAAAAATTGGACTCTAAAAATGTCATAGCAGCAATTTCATTGAGTGCAGCAGTAATAATAATTTATGGATTATTTTTTGCTCCTCCACCTCCGGATCCAAAAAAAATCAATAATGAAAAAAATAATATTGTTGAATCGACGAGTGAAGCACCATCATTAGATCAAAATGTCGAGGTTTCAAAAATTTCTCGAAATGAGGCTATAGAAAATGAAGATAGAGTTCAATTTGAAAATAGTACAGTAATTGGATCAATTTCTTTAGTTGGTGGATCAATAGATGATTTAACATTTAAAAAGTACACTAATACTCTAAATGGTGATGATAACGTTATTTTGTTAAATCCAAAAAAGGTAGAGGATGGTTATTATATTGAAACCGGGTGGGCAACAGCAAACAAAAATATTAATCTTCCTAATTCTAAAACAATTTGGACAATTGAAGGAAATAATAAATTAACCCCTAATTCTCCAATAAAGCTCTCATGGACAAATGATCAAAATATTAAATTTATAAAAGATATTAGTATTGATGATCAATATTTATTTAAAGTAAACCAAACAATAATTAATAATTCAGAAAAAACTTATAATTTTTACCCCTATGGCCAAATTATAAGAAACCTAGCACCGGAAATAATTGATTTTTTTATTCTACACGAAGGTCTTATAGGTGTATTTGATGATCAATTAGTAGAGGAAGACTATGATGATATAGAAGAAAAAAAATTTTCAATTAATGCTGACAAAGGATGGTTAGGAATTACTGACAAGTACTGGATTACAAGTTTAATACCACAAGAAAATAGAAAATTTAGAACTGACTTTGATTATAAAAATAAGTTTAGAGCAAACTTTATTGAGACAAGTGCAACAGAAATTGGAGCTAATGAAACAAAATCTAATGAGATTAAGATTATAATAGCAGCAAAAGAGGTTGATATTATTGATGGATACGCTGAAAATCTCAATATAAGCAAATATGACCTAGCGATTGATTGGGGTTGGTTTTATTTCTTAGTTAAACCACTTTTCTTCTTAATAGACTATTTTTTCAAACTAACTGGTAATTTTGGTATAGCAATCATTCTAATTACTGTTTGTATTAGAATAGTATTTTTTCCTCTTGCAAATTACTCATTTAAATCAATGGCAAAAATGAAAGTTCTGCAACCTGAAATGACAAGACTAAAAGAACTTCATAAAGAGGATAAAATGAAACTGCAGCAAGAAATGATGGCATTGTATAAGAAGGAAAAAGTAAATCCTGTTAGTGGGTGCCTGCCAATTTTTATACAGATACCTTTCTTCTTCGCAATTTATAAAGTTTTGTTTGTAACTTTAGAAATGAGACATCAACCGTTTTATGGATGGATAAAAGATTTAAGTGAAAGAGATCCAACTTCAATATTTAATTTATTTGGACTTATCCCATGGGACCCACCATCATTTTTACTTATTGGTGTATGGCCGTGTTTAATGGGATTAAGTATGTATCTGCAACAAAAACTAAATCCAACTCCTCCTGATCCAATTCAGGCAAAAATATTTGCGTTCTTTCCTTTATTCCTTACAGTTATTTTAGCACCTTTTCCATCAGGTTTGGTCATTTATTGGACAATTAATAATATACTTACTATGGCACAGCAGTACGTCATAATAAAAAGAACTACTGTAAAAACTGCTCAATAAATGGAATTAGAAAAAATTCTACCTAACAATGGACCCTCCATTGATGAAGTAAAAAAATATACAACTAAATACTCAAACGATATCATTGTTATAAAATGTGGTGGATCTGTACTTTTAGAAAAGAATTTATTTAATCAATTCATTGAAGATATCTCGGTAATTAATAAATTAGGTCTTTCTGCCGTTGTAGTCCATGGTGGAGGAAAAAATATTCAAAAAAAACTTGATGAGCATAATTTAAAGTCTGTGTTTATGGATGGATTGAGAGTAACTGATGAAAAAACAATTAAAATTGTAGAGGAAGCTTTATTAGAACTTAATTTTGAAATTTTAAGTGAGATAAGTAATCATCAAGCTAATTCTGTATCAATCAGTCCAAAAAAAAACAATATCATAAGAGTAACCCCTGAGAGAAAAGAACTTGGTTTTGTAGGAACACCTACTGAAATCAAAAAGGATACAATTCTAGAAATTATAAGTGAAAAGAAAATTCCTTTAATTGTTCCAATGGGAATTGGTGAAGACAACAATGTTTATAATATAAATGCAGATATAGCAGCTGGCGCAATTGCAAAGGAGTTAAAAGCCAGACGGTTATTATTAATGACCGATGTTGAAGGTGTATTAGACAAAAGCAAACATCTAATTTCTGAAATAAATTCTTCAATGGCAAATGAAATGCTTGAAAATAAAACGATCGAAGGTGGAATGATACCTAAGATAAAAACTTGTTTAGATGCCGTAAATAATGGTGTTACTGGAGTTGTTATTGTCGATGGCAGAAAACAACATTCTATATTATTTGAAATCTTCTCAGATAAAGGAGCTGGGACTTTAATAAGAAAATGAAAAATTTATCCAATATTAAAAATATATTATTTGATTGTGATGGTGTTTTATACCAGGATTTAGAGGCAGTTTTTGGTCAAGTTAGCAAAAAAATGACTGAGTATATTTCTAAAAAATTAAATATTGATTTAATAAAAGCAAAAGAACTTCAAACGAATTATTTTCATAAATACAACACAAGTCTAAATGGTCTGATGATACATCACGATATTCCTCCTAGAGAATTTTTAGATTATGTTCATGATATAGATCTGTCATTTTTAGAAAAAGACAAAACTTTAAGGTATGAATTAGAAAATATAAAATTAAATAAATATGTTTTTACAAATGGAAGTAAAGAGCACGTTAAAAATATAACCACACATCTTGGAATAGATGACCAATTTGATGGGGTATTTGATATAGTTGATGCAGAATATCATCCTAAGCCAGAGGCAATAACATTTGATCTTATGGTTCAAAAGTTCAAAATTGATCCAAATGAAACTCTTTATATAGAGGACATTGCAAAAAATTTGTCCATTGGAAAAGAAAGAGGAACAATTACAGCTTGGTTAATTAATGATGAATACTGGGGTAAAAAAGAGTCTGAAAAAGATTACATTGATTACAAAATTGAAAATCTCTCTTTATTTTTAAAAGAAATAAGGTTATTAAAAAACTCATAAAATTATGAGTATAGAAAACATTATAAATGAAGCTTGGGAGAAAAGAGATCAAGTAAATCAAAACTCTGATCAAAATTTAAAAGATACTGTTAATCAAATTATTGATGATCTAGATAGTGGAAAAGTAAGAGTAGCTGAAAAAATAAATGGTGAATGGGTTACACATCAACATATTAAAAAAGCTATTATGCTAAGTTTCAGAATGTATCCAATGGAAAATTTAAATGGCCCATACAGTAGTTGGTATGATAAAGCTCACTTATTAAAAGGAAAGACAGCTGGCTGGACAAAAGAAGATCATGAGAAAGCTGGATTTAGAATGGTGCCTAATTCTCCAGTAAGAAAAGGTTCTTTTGTTGGAAAGAATGCAGTCTTAATGCCATGCTATGTTAACATTGGAGCTTACATTGATGAAGGCACAATGATAGATACTTTTGCGAGAGCTGGAAGCTGCTGTCAAATAGGAAAAAACTGCCATATCTCAGCAGGTAGTGGTGTAGGAGGTGTACTAGAACCGGCACAAGCATTACCAACAATTATTGAGGACAATGTTTTCTTAGGTGCAATGTCAGAGGTGGTCGAGGGAGTTATTGTAGGTGAGGGTTCAGTTTTAAGTATGGGAATGTATATAGGTCAATCTACTAAAATAGTGAATAGAAAAACCGGTGAAATAACATATGGAAAAATTCCACCTTATTCAGTAGTTGTCCCAGGCTCATTACCAGATAAAAATAATGCTTCAGCACCGTCATTATATTGTGCAGTTATAATTAAACAGGTTGATGAAAAAACAAGATCAAAAACATCTATAAACGATCTTTTAAGAGAATAAAATGTTAAGACTAAATGAACTTCAATTAGCTAAAGAGCTAATTAGATTTCCTTCTGTTACGCCAGTTGATGCAGGAGTAATGAGTTTTCTTGAAAAGAAATTAAAAAAACTTGGATTTAAAACAAAAATACTTGAATTTAAGGAAAAAAATACAAAACCTGTAAAAAATCTTTACGCAAGACTTGGAAACAAAAGTCCAAATTTTTGCTATGCAGGCCATTTAGATGTGGTTCCAGCTGGAAATTTAAAAGATTGGACGGTAAATCCGTTCAAACCATCCATTAAAAAAGGTCATTTAATTGGTAGAGGTGCTAATGATATGAAAAGCTCTATTGCAGCATTTGTTACAGCTGTAAGCAAGTTTATCGAAAAAAATAAAAAATTTAACGGCTCCATCAGCCTACTTATCACTGGAGATGAAGAAGGTGTTGCAATTAATGGAACTAAAAAAGTAGTAGAATATTTAAAAAAGAAAAAAGAAAAAATAAATTTTTGTTTAGTTGGTGAGCCAACTAATCCAAACAAACTTGGAGAGATGATTAAAATTGGTCGAAGAGGTAGTATAACTGGGAAACTAACTGTCATTGGGGTACAAGGTCATGTCGCTTATCCAAACAGAGCGAATAATCCATCAACAACTCTAGTTCAAATCTTACAAAAATTAAAAGAAATTAAATTTGATAAAGGAACAAAAGATTTTCAACCTACAAACTTAGAAATAACTAAAATTAATATTGATAATTCAGCTGACAATGTAATTCCTGGTTTAGCGAACGCAAGCTTCAATATTAGATTTAATAATAATCATTCATCTAATACATTGAAGAATAAAATTAATAAAATTGTTAAAAAAATTTGTAATAAAAATAAATCAAAATATAAAATTGATTATAATGTTTCTGGTGAAGCTTTCTTAACTAGTCCAAATGAGACTACCTATATGATACAAAATACAATAAAAAAAATTACAAAGATTAAACCTAAGCTGTCAACAACTGGTGGTACATCTGATGCAAGATTTATTCGAAAGATTTCTCCATGCTTAGAATTTGGTTTAGTGGGAAGAACAATGCATAAAGTGGATGAAGTTGTTGCGCTAAAAGATTTAAAAAAATTAACTTTAATATACTCAAATATTTTAGAAAATTATTTTAAGTGAAAACTGGTCTAATTACCTCAGATACTTATCAAAATCATAATACTGGAGAAGGGCACCCAGAAAAAATAGATAGGGTTACTGCTATAATAGAAAATTTTAAAAAATTAGATAACAAAAATCTTGTTTGGAAAAAACCATCAAGTTTTGAGCAGTCCATTTTAATTAAAACCCACACAAAAGATTATATTAAACAAGTTAACTTATCTTTTCCTCAGAGTGGTTTAAAATTTCTTGACGGTGATACAGTTATCTCTCCTGGTAGTAAAGATGCAACGAAAGATGCTGTAGGATCAATTATATCGGCAATTGACGGTGTTGAAAAAAAAGAATTTAAAAACGCTTTTTGTTGTGTAAGACCTCCTGGACACCATGCTGAAAAAGAGAAAGCAATGGGATTTTGTATATTTAATAATGTTGCGGTTGGAGCAAATTATTTAATAGAGAAATATAAATATAAAAAAATTGCTATCATTGATTTTGATGTACATCATGGAAATGGTACTCAAGATATTTTTTATAACGACAAAAATGTTTTATATATATCTACCCATCAGTATCCCTACTATCCAGGTTCTGGCTCTGAAAAAGAAAATGGAAAATACAATAATGTTCTTAATATTCCTTTAGAAGCGGGCACTACTGGGAATGAATATCTTAATGCTTATGAAAAAGTTTTAGATAAAATAAAACAATTTAAACCAGAATTTTTACTATTTTCAGCGGGTTTTGATGCGCATATTGATGATCCACTTGCTCAATTAAGATTAAGTTCAGAGGACTTTTATAAGATTACAAAAAGAACATTAGAAGTTTCAAAACCTTTTTGTAACGGAAATATTGTATCTATACTAGAAGGTGGATATGACCTTAGGGCCCTTCAAAAAAGCACTCAACGTCATGTAGATGCACTTATCGAATTTAATTGAAAAATTAATTCATATATCTAAATAGAAACTTAATGAGATTGTACAAAATTAAAAAATCTGACATCGATAAAAAAGGCAAAGGTCTTTACGCATCAAAGAATATTAAAGCTGGAACAAAAATAATAGATTACATAGGAAAAATAGTTACAAATAAACAAATCGATGAGTCAGATAAATATGATAATTCAAAGCCTATTTATCTTTTCACTCTAAACAAGAGATATACTTTGGATGGAGACTTCTCTTGGAACATAGCAGGATTAATAAATCATTCATGTGAAAATAATTGTGAATATGAAGGGAAAGGTTTGAAAATATGGGTTACTGCTATCAAAGATATTAAACAAGGTGAAGAGCTGACTTGTGATTATGGGTTCGGATATGACAAAGATTACAGGCAGTTTCCTTGTAAATGTAGATCAAAAAATTGTTGTGGGTATATAGTTAGAGCAGAATCAAGGTGGAGAATAAATAAAAAATTTGCAATGAGGAATAAGAAAGCTAATAGCTAACCTTTTCTAAATAAAGCCCATGTGCTGGGGCTAGTGGTGCACAATTTTTTCTATCTTTTGAATTAAATACATCTTCAAATTTTTTTAAATTCCATTTATTTTCAGATAAATATTTTAATGACCCTACCATTGATCTTACCTGACTTTTTAAAAAGGACTGGGATTGAATTCTAATTTTAATTTGTTTTTTTGATTTTAATATTTGTATTTTTTTTATAGTTCTTATTGGACTTTTCGCACCACAATTTGCTGCTCTGAAGGTAGAAAAATTGTGTGTTCCGACTAATTTTTTAGCACCTTTTTTCATCAAATTGAGATCTAATTTATTTCGGATATTCCATTCTCTATTATGATTTATTGTTGACGGAGATTGATCATTTCTAATTATATATAAGTAAGTTCTCTCTTTTGCAGAAAATCTTGAATGAAAATCATTCTTTTTTAATTTTATTTTAAGAATTGAAATACTTTTTTTATTTAAAAAAAAATTAAGGGATTTGACTAGTTTATTAATATCTTTTATTTTATTTTGACAGTCAAAGTGAGCTGATTGTTCTAAAGCATGAACACCCTTATCAGTTCTTCCAGATCCGTGAAGTTTAATATTTTCCTTTAATAGTTTTGAAATAATACTTTGAATTGTTTTTTGAATTGAATTTCCCTTTTTCTGAGTTTGCCAACCAATATATGAAGTACCAACGTATTCTATGAGTATTTGATATCTATTCATTTTTTAAGATGATCCCTTTTTTTAGTTTGCTGCCTAAAAGAAAATCCCTAGTTTTTTGTGGCTTTTTCCCTTCTCTCTGAATTTCAGTTACTTTGATTGATTTACTGCCACAAGAAATCGTTAGTTCATCATCAATTATTTCTCCAGGTCTCATAGTAGTTTTTGATAAAGTGGCTCTCAATATTTTGTGCCTATCATTCTCGAAACTAAACCAAGCACCGGGTTGTGGATACAATCCATTTATCTTTGCCAAAATTTCATCAGCTCCATTATTCCAGTTTATTTTACCTTCAATTTTTTGAATTTTTTTTGCATATGTAGCCATTGAAGAATCTTGCTCTTCAAAATTAACTGTTTGTTGTAAAATATTTTCAATATTAGGTAATATTTTTTCAGCAGCCAAATTTGAAAGCCTATCAGCTAAACTCTTAGCATTTTCATTTTCCAATATATCTAATGGATATTTGTTACAGACTGGGCCCTCATCTAACTTTGGATTTATTTTCATAATACTTAAGCCTGTAATTTTATCCATGTTGATTAACGATCTTTGTATGGGTGCTGCTCCTCTCCACTTAGGCAGCAGAGATGCATGAATATTTATAAAACCATTTTTGCTTAAACTTAAAATATCCTTTGAAAGAATTTGTCCATAAGCAACTACAATTGCTAAATCTAAATTTAAAGATTTTATGTAATCAATTTCTTTTTCAATATTTTCAGGTGTTTTTATTTCAATGCCTAATTCTTCAGATAATAAATGTATAGGAGATTTATTTAATTTATGTCCTCTATTAGACTTTCTTGGAGGTTGACTGAATACACAAGATATTTTGTAATTACTTTGATGGATAGATTTTAAGATAGGAACTGCAAAATTAGGGGTCCCTAAAAAAGCTATTTTTTTATCCATTTATCAAACAATAATTCTATCGGGCTTCTCTTTTTGTTTTGAAAGCTTTTTGATAATCATTGTTCTTTTTAATTTTGATAAATAATCTATAAATAGTATTCCCTCTAAATGATCCATTTCATGTTGAATACAAGTTGCCAACAAACCCTCTGCATTCAAAACTTTTTTTTTACCGTTATAATCTAAGTATTCAACATCACATTTTTTTGGGCGGTCAATTTCTGCAAAATAATTTGGAACTGATAAACAACCTTCTTCATATGTTGAAAGTTCAGTATTTTTATTTTTGATAACTGGATTTACAAAGTACAAAGGATTTTTTTTTTCTCCACCTTTAGAAATATCCATAACAATAATCCTCTTTGGTATACCTATTTGAATTGCAGCCAACCCTATTCCATTTGCAGCGTACATTGTGTCTAGCATGTCATCCATCAATTTCTGTTCATCTCTACCAACCGAAATTACATCTTTGGATTTTTGCCTTAATATTTTATTAGGTTCTGTGATTATCGTTTTAATTGACATAACTAATTTTATAACAAATTTTAGACTTTTAAAGGCAGAACTTTTAGTAAAATTTCATTCCTCAAATCTACCAGTTTTAATTCATTCAAAATACTAACAATGTAATCTACAGATTCTATGCCAAGATCTTCTAAATTATCTTCTCCAATAATTTCAGAAATTTTTAAAAGTACTAATCCAGTTTCTCCATTTACAATCATGGTATTTATTTCCGATGGTAAATTGTTGTTGTAATCATACAACTTTTGATATTTTCTCAATATTTGAACTCCGTCTGATTTTAGTGATTCTACTACAATTATATCCTTTAGAGAAAAAACATATTTTTTGTTTTTTTTTATTTTTTTGAGTAAATCATTAGTCTCTTTTTCTACCTGGGGAAGACTAGTTTTATTTTGAAAATAGTTCAAAACTTTTGATTGATGAAAAACTTTATTATTCAATTTAATTTTTAGCTCAGCAAGTTTCTCTGGCTCCTTATTTTTCATAAAAAAAGTCGTGTAATTTGAGGGTATTTCATCCTCTGGGATATTTTTTAGCAGACTTGCAAGTTTTTCATCAAAAGCATTAGGTAGATTTGACTGATCAAATGATTTTTTTAGTAAAGAAAGCAAATTTAATTTCTTAGGAATTTCGCTGGTCAGTAATAGTCTTTGATATAATAATGCTCTTGCTTCGTAATCTTCAAGCAGTTTATATGCATTTCTATAATTTAGCAGTTGATTGATATCAAATTGAAATCTCATATATAATTTAAACAAATCTTCTTCTTTGTAAACTTCATCGTTAGTTGCTATCTCAATTAATTTAATTTGTTCTTCATTTTCTATATCAACAAACTCTGCATTTTTAAGTAAATTGGATGTCGCTAAATAGTTCCATATAAATTTAGGAGTTTCAATTTTGGGTTCATACTCAAAATTCTTGATAGTTTTGTGGGATAAATGAAAATAAAGAATATTTTTTTCTGATAGTTCTTCATTTGATTTTTTATAACCCATTAAAATATTAAATTTATTTACGAAAAATTTATCTAGATCTCCAAGTTCAGTTTTAAGATCGAATAATAATTGTGCTTCATCTCTCCTATCTTGATGTATTAAACAATACATTTTAAAATTTGTGAGGTAATCGCTAGAAATTAAATTTGTTATCTCAAATATTTCACATGATTTATCTAACTGAGAGTTTGACAAATAATGGTCCGTATAAAATTTAATTAATTTTTCACCCTCAATTAAATTTGGGTTTTTAATTAGAAATTCTTTTATTAAATCGAAATTTTCTTTTTTAATTAAATAATCAAACTTAAAGTCCAAAAATTCTTTTGAGGAAATATTTGTATTTGGAATGTAAGAGTTTGTTAATAATGCAATATCAAGAATCTTTTCTGAAAATTTTGACAAATCCTTTGAAGTTAAATTTTTTAAAATGCTTTTGATATCTTCTCCATTGCTATTTGACCACATATCTATTGATAGTCCATTTTCTTCAGGATCATATAAACCAGCTAGTTTAATGTCTGATACACTTAAGGAGTTGTTTACTAATATTTTTTCGTTTTGTTGTTCAATTTTTATTCCTTGAATAAAGTCAGTGCTATCTTCATTTTTATTTTGAATTATAGATTGATCTTCGGGAATTTCCTTTTTTTCAATATTCCAAATGTCTACTGGCTCATTGGCTTTTATATTATTTATTGGATTACAAACTAAAAATACAAAAAAGAAACTACTTAATTGTTTTAAAATTTTCATTAGGTATTACTTTTTCAATTTTTTTATTTGGTGCTGGAAAATCAACTTTGGCAATAAGAACAATTCCAATAAAAAGAACAATTACTACTAAAATAAGTTTAATTAAAAATTTACCTATTGCAAATATTCCACCTGTGCTTGTTTTTTTTGTGAATTGCATATAGTTTAAGTAATTTCAGAATAAGACATATTTGTGTTTTTTCAATATAGAAACCTATGAAATCAAAAAAAAACATCGTTTTAGTCGGTATGATGGGAGCTGGAAAATCCTCAATTGGAAAATTATTATCCAAGAAAATTGGATTTGATTTTGTTGATATCGATAAATTAATAGAGGAAAAAGAAGATAAAACTATTGTAGAAATATTTAGAATAAATGGTGAAAAGTATTTTAGAGATTTAGAGGAAAAGATTTCAATAGAAAAATTAAAAAATACTAATCAAGTGATTGCCTTAGGTGGA
>CACOCP010000003.1 GCA_902625715.1 uncultured Pelagibacteraceae bacterium
CATATCTTGATACTGAGGAAAATATTGAACCAAAAATTGAAACCAAAACTATTCAAGAAAATTTCCCTTTTGATAAAAAAGCAGAACCAGAATTAAAGACTTTTAAATTTAAACTACCAACTTTAGATTTTTTAAAACAACCAACAAAAAAAGAGAGAGAGAATTCTTCTGAAATTAAAGTTGATGAAGAAACACTTGAAAAAATATTATTAGATTTTGGAGTGGAGGGTAAAATAAATAAAATAAGCAACGGACCAGTTGTTACATTAAACGAGTTTGAACCAGCGCCAGGTGTGAAAGTATCTAAAATAATTAATTTGTCAGAAGATATTGCTAGAAACACTAGTTCCGAGTCAGCTAGGATAGCAACGATTCCGGGTAGTAGCTCTATTGGGATAGAATTGCCAAAATCTTCAAGAGAGAACGTTTATCTTAGTGAAATCATATCTAGCACTGAATTTTCAAAGAAAAATATAAAATTACCTATTGCTCTTGGAAAAAGTATTTCTGGTATACCCATTACAGGTGATTTAAGTGCTATGCCTCATTTACTTATTGCAGGTACTACGGGATCTGGAAAATCAGTTTGTATAAATACAATAATACTATCACTGCTTTATCGACACTCTCCAGATAAGTGCAAATTTATACTAATTGATCCAAAAATGCTTGAGCTATCCACTTATGAAGGCATCCCCCATTTATTATGTCCTGTTATCACAGAAGCAAAAAGGGCTGCATCAGTGTTAGGGTGGGTCGTTAAAGAAATGGAGAGTAGATATAGACTTATGACAAGAGAAGGAGTTAGAAACATTGATGGGTACAACGATAAACATAAATTATCGATGCCATATATTGTTGTAATTGTTGATGAAATGTCTGACCTTATGTTGGTTGCTGGCAAAGAAATTGAAAATTATATTCAAAAATTATCTCAAATGGCGCGAGCTGCTGGAATTCATATTATTATGGCAACACAAAGACCTAGTGTCGATGTAATTACAGGAACTATAAAAGCTAATTTTCCAACAAGGATATCTTTTCAAGTTACCTCTAAAATAGATAGTAGAACTATACTTGGTGAACAAGGTGCTGAACAATTACTTGGAAAAGGAGATATGCTTTACATGTCTTCTGCGAACAGAATTGTTAGAATACATGCACCATTTGTATCTGAGAATGAAATTGAAAAAATTAACAATTTTTTAAGAAATCAAGCTGAGCCAGATTACGTTGATGAAATTTTAAATTTTGCTGATGAAAAAGACACAAAATCGTCAAACAAAGATGATGAAAATCTAGATGAATTATACGAAACTGCTCTTGAAATCATTAAAAGTGAAAGAAAAGCCTCTACATCTTTCCTGCAAAGAAAACTGCAAATTGGATATAACCGTGCTGCAAGAATTATTGACCAAATGGAATTAAATGGTGAAGTAAGCAAAGCCAATCACGTGGGCAAAAGAGAAGTTCTTAAATGAAAAAATTAATTTTAATTTTTTTTTTTTTATCTATGACAATTGCATATGGATCTGTAAAATCTCAAATAATTTCAAATTTAGTTTCTACAGACAATTTAAAGTTTAAATTTAAACAAAAAATTGAAGAAAAAATCGAAACAGGAAGCTGCATAATTAATTACCCAAAAAAAATATTTTGTGAATATGATGACTTCTACAAAAAGGTTTTAGTTTCTAACGGTAAGTCATTATTAATAAATTCAAACAAAAATAATCAGTATTTTAGATATTCTCTAGACAAAACCCCTCTTAACCTAATTTTGGATAAGGAATTTATTATTGAACGAATTAGAGAACTTGGGGAAGAGATTTCTGTCGGCGATAATTACAAATTTGAATTAACTTATGAAAATTTAGATATAATTATTTACTTTGATAATCAGAGTCTTAATTTAGTTGGTTGGTCAACAATCGATATATACCAAAATAAAGTTGAAACAAAACTCTCAATTGTTGATAAAAATATTCAAGTTGATCAAAAAATATTCGATATTAGAAACTATACTAATTAATATCTAAATTTATTGTTTCTGACTTAAATATTTTCATTCCCCGAGATAAATAGTTTTTAAGAGCATTCTCGTGGTCTAAGGAACAAGTATGAAGCCATATCTTATTAACTTTTTTCTCAAAACACTTTGTAATTGCTAAAGACAAAAGATGAGCTCCATATTTTTTTCCATAAAACTCTTTTAAAATTCCAAAATATGCTATTTCACAATCATTTTTTTCCTGATTAATAATTTGCTCAAAGTATCCAACCAATTCATCATCTTCTTTCAATACATAAGTTTTTACATTTGGATTACTTACGTAAGATATCCATTTTTGATCATCCCAAACTAAACGGTCAATCCATCTATGATCACTTCCAATTTGTTTATAAAAAAATTTGTTTATTTGAAAATCTGGTGGATTTATCTCAAATAGTTCACATTTATTGTTTGGGTTTTTTGAATAATTTAATTCATCGATAGATTTTATCTCTAAATAATTTCGACTAACTTTTTTAATCACAAAACCAGTTTACCTACTTTTTCACCACCAAATAAGTGAAAATGTAAATGTGGAACTTCTTGTCCTCCATCATCATTAATGTTTGCTAAAGTTCTATAACCATTACCTTTTTCGGAGGAAATACCTAATTTTTCAGCCACAATAGATATTCCATTTATAAGTCCTACAATCTCATCCTTAGATGCATTTTTATTAAAGTCATCAAGGTTGATATATTTTCCTTTTGGTATCACTAAAGCATGAACTTTCTTTTGTGGATTTATATCGTGAAAAGACAATACAAAATCGTCTTCATAAATTTTTTTGCAAGGTATTTCTCCTCTTAAAATTTTAGCGAAAATATTTTGATCATCGTAAGGCATTTATATTTTATCAAGAACAGATTTTACCGTATCACCCATAACAGACGGATTTTTGGAAATTGTAACTCCACATTCTTTTAAAATTTCAACTTTTTCGATTGCACTTTCTCCATATGCTGAGACTATTGCTCCAGCATGACCCATAACCCGTCCTTTTGGAGCTGTTAATCCAGCAATATAACCTATCACTGGTTTTTTCATATTTTCTTTTGCAAATTCTCCAGCTGCTACTTCTTGTGGTCCTCCTATTTCTCCAATCATTAATACAGCATCAGTTTCATCGTCAGTTTCAAATTTTTCAATTATATCTCTAAACGAACTTCCATTGATCGGATCACCACCAATACCAACACTTGTTGAAATTCCTATGTCTAAATTTTTCATTTGCTGAGCAGCTTCATAACCTAAAGTTCCTGAACGGCTTATAATTCCAACTCTTCCTTCTTTGTAAATGTGCCCAGGCATTATTCCTAACATTGATTTTCCTGGACTAATAATTCCTGCACAGTTAGGTCCGACTAAAGTCATTTTTTCTGTTCTAGAATATCGTCTCATATATCTTTTAATTCTAATCATGTCGTGTGATGGAATTCCGTCAACTATAGCTACACAAGTTTTAATACCTGCATCAGCTGCTTCCATTGCAGAGTCTGCTGCAAACGCTGGGGGAACAAATAGTATTGATGCTGTTGCCCCTGTATGTTTAACGGCATCTTTTACAGTGTTGAAAACAGGTCTATCTAAATGTTTTTGGCCTCCTTTGCCAGGTGTGACGCCTCCAACAACGTTAGAACCGTATTTTATCATTTCCTCAGCATGAAATGTACCCATCTTTCCAGTAAACCCTTGGATAATAATTTTTGTATCTTTGTGAATAATTACTGACATTTATTTCAATGCTGCAACAGCCTTGTTAGCAGCCTCCTCTAAAGTACCTGCCTGTATATAATTTATATTGCTGTCTTTTAAAATTTTATTTCCCTTTTCAACATTTGTGCCGGCTAATCTAATAACCAATGGAACTTTTACCTCAATTTTTTCTAATGCTTGGACAATACCTTCTGCAACCCAATCACATCTATTTATACCTGCAAAAATATTTACTAATATTACTTTTACTTTTTTATCCATTGTTATTAGTCTAAACGCTTTGACAATTTTTTCTGGTGTTGCACCTCCACCAACATCTAAAAAATTAGCAGGTTCTCCACCAGCTAATTTAATCATGTCCATTGATGCCATAGCAAGTCCAGCTCCATTAATAATATTTCCAATGTTTCCATCCAAACTGACATAATTTAAACCTCTGTCAGATGCATATACCTCTTTTTCATCTTCTTGAGATTTATCTCTCAGTTCTGAAACTTTATTTCTTCTAAACATTGCATTGTTATCAAAGCTCATTTTACAATCTAAAGCTAATATTTGTTTTTGTTTTGAAATTACTAATGGATTAACTTCAACCATTGTAGCATCTAGTTCGCTGAATGCTTTAGCACATCCAATTATTGTATCTGAAGCTCTAGCTATTAACTCTGGATCAATACCTAATCCAAATGCTAATTCTCTTGCTTGAAAACTTTGAATTCCTACCGCTACTTCAATTTTAGATCTAATAATTGTCTCTGGTTTTTCTTTAGCAATTTCCTCAACACTCATTCCTCCTTCTGTTGAGGCTACAACCATGATGCTCTCTGAACTTCTATCAAATACTAAACCTAGATAAAGTTCCTTTTCAATATCAGTTGCTTCTTCAATATATATTCTATTTACAATTTTTCCTTCGGGTCCTGTTTGATTTGTAACTAATTTTTTACCTAATAATTTATCTGTTGCCTGAGCAACCTCTAAAGGTGAATCACAAACTATTATTCCTCCTGCCTTTCCTCTTGCTCCAGAATGAATTTGTGCTTTTACAACCCATTTAGATCCACCAATCTCTCTCGCTTTATTTTCAGCATTTTCAGGACTATAAACAATTCCTCCTCTTGGAATAGTTACTCCAAAACTAGATAGAATTTCCTTTGCTTGATATTCGTGTATATCCATAATTATTTGTTTATTAATTTATCTATATTAACAATATTCTCTGCCATTCTTGCAGACGCTGCATCAATCATTCTGCCATCTAATTGAGCTGCGCCTTTGCCTTCATTAGCAGCTTTTTCTAATTCCTCCAGAATCCTTTTTGCTTTATTCACTTCAGCTTCTGGAGGTGAAAATACTTTATTTGCTAATTCTATTTGAGAAGGATGTATTGCCCATTTTCCTTCTATCCCTATAGCTGCTCCTCTTTTTGCAGCAGCTACATAAGCATCAGGATCATTAAAATCTCCAAAAGGGCCATCAATTGCTCTTAATCCATAGGCTCTACAAGTCATTACTAATTCTGATAAACCATGATGCCATTGATCACCAGGATAATCAGGATTTAATCCACCTATAACAACTGTTCTTGCTCTTAAGCTTGCTGCGTAATCTGCTACTCCAAAATGTAAAGCCTCAAGTCTTTCGCTTGATGTTGCGATTTCTTTTATGTTTGACATTCCAAGTGCTGTTTCAATTAAACATTCGATTCCAATTTTGTTTTTAATTTTTTTATTTGTTTCAATTTGTGTAAGCATACAGTCAACCATATAAACATCACTGACAGTCCCTGCTTTTGGAACTAGAATTGTGTCAACATTTTCTCCAGCTTGCTCAACAATTTCAACAAGGTCGCTATACATATAATGTGTATCTAAACTATTAATTCTTACAGACATTGTTTTTCCTTTTTCTCTCCAATTAATTTCGTTTAAAGCTTTAATAACATTTGCTCTTGCAGTTATCTTATCATTTGGAGAAACAGCATCTTCTAAATCTAAAAAGATATAATCGGCGTCAGAATTCAATGCTTTTTCAAACATTTTTGGAGATGAGCCTGGAACCGCTAGTTCGCTTCTTTGAAGTCTAGATCTTGCAGGTTTATAAAATTTATGGCTCATTTTTATAAAAAAAGTATATCTGGATTTAATTAATGTGAATACTTAATTCTACTTAAGAGATAAATTAAATTTAGACGGCTTCCAATCTTTTGGTGCAAGTTCTAAATCTTCAAACTCAAAAGCTGGAGCAACAGTACAACCGATTAGGCTGTATTTGCCTTTGGGTTTCATTGCAAACCAAGTATTTTTTTTAATACTATAAATAAAATTGTTATTTGACCCAATTTGGTTAGTTTCAAACTCTTCTCCATCTTTGGAAGTATATATTTCTAAAGGATCTCCAAAATAAAAGTGAACTGTTTCATTTTTAGTTATTCTGTGCCAATGAGAATGTTCGTGGCCTTCCAATAAAAAATAAATGTGACTTACATCTCTATTCTTAAATACCTCGACGTAATGTCCTCCCTCAGGATGAGGTATCATTTTATGGTATTCTATTAAAGATTTAACAATATTCATAAGTTTTCTTAATATATTTTATCATTGTTAACTTTTTTTTATTTCTATTTAATAATTTTATCCCTTATTAAAATAATAAGTATAATTATTTATTTACACCGTACTTGCTGAATTTATACCACGCTCTCTCATGAAAATAGTATAGAAACATTTTTGTTAAAACTTCAATTCCTGCTATTGTTCCTGCCCAGTCAAACTTTCCAGTTATTAACCATGCTATTAAAAATGTGTCTAAACTTGCTATTACTCTCCAAGTAACTGTTTTGGCTAGATGTCTTTTTTTCTCTACGTGTTTCATAATTGCCTTTCTTTTTATTTCCGCAACTATAATTTCCGCACGTAATTTTTAGATTTTAGAAATAATTAAATTAAAGTAAATTTTTATTATGCCACATGTAAATTAAAATTAATTAATGGGTTTGAGTAAAGCTGTTATTTATTGCCTAATTTATGGCTAATTTTAAATCTAATCAAATAAATGTGAAATATATTTTTATTTTATTTTTATCTATATTTTTAGTCTCGTGTAACACGACCAATCCAACTGATGTTAAAAAGTCAGACACTCAAAGAATTAAATCAATTAAATACGGAAATATTGTTTCCTCTTTACCAGTAAAAGTTAAAGGTGAAGGAAGTTTAATTGGTGCTACTACAGGAGCAATGATTGGGGGTCTTTTAGGTACACAGGTTTGTGGAAAAGAACTAATTGCAGGGGCAAAATGTGAGGAAATTGCAATTGTTTATGCAACAATTGGCGGGGCTGCGCTTGGTTATGTTACAGAAGCCTTATTAGGAAACCATGATGGACATCAATATATTATTAACATTGATGACAGTGAAGATGATGTAGCCATTGTTCAAGGTAGTGAAACAAAATTAAGTAATAATGATAGGGTTGTGATAATATTTGGTAAAACTATAAGAGTATTGCCTTACGACGGTTAAACTACTTTTTCCTAGAATTTAACTCTTCCATCACTTCTTCAATTTTTATGCCACTTTTTTCCAGATACATTATCAAATGATAAAAAACGTCAGCAGCTTCATGGATTTTGTTTGTATTTTTTTCAACAGAATCAATTAACTCATCTATTTCCTCTAGGATCTTTTCTTTTGCTAAAGTTTTATCCTCTAAAAGTTTATTAGTATAAGATCCCTCAACTGGGTTCTTTTTTCTTTCTCTTGCAAGAGTAACGAGATCCTCTAAAATTTTAAGCATACTAAATCCTAACAGGTATATCTTTTGAAGCCAAATATTGCTTTGCTTCATTAACTGAGTATGTGCCATAATGAAATATTGATGCAGCTAAAACTGCGCTAGCACCTGATTTTATTCCATCAACCAAATGATCCAGAGTTCCAACTCCACCAGATGCAATGACAGGAATATTAACACTTTCAGAAATAGTTTTCATTAATTCAATATCATATCCGGATTGAGTGCCATCTTTATCCATTGAGGTAACAAGTAGTTCCCCTGCTCCACTTTTTTCCATATTAAGTGCAAATTCCATTGCATTAATTCCTGTTTCTTTTCTTCCACCATGAGTAAATATTTCCCATATGTCTCCTTTTTTTTTTGCATCAATTGCAACAACAATACATTGCGAACCAAATTTTTTTGAGCTTTCTTCAACAACTCTTGGATTTTGGACTGCAGCTGTATTTATTGAAACTT
This sequence comes from uncultured Pelagibacteraceae bacterium, assembly GCA_902625715.1. Taxonomy (GTDB): domain Bacteria; phylum Pseudomonadota; class Alphaproteobacteria; order Pelagibacterales; family Pelagibacteraceae; genus Pelagibacter. The sequence continues at coordinate 8,027 of CACOCP010000003.1, forward strand.
TATCAGCACCACAGTTTAAAAGTTTGTTTATATCATCAACACTTCTTACGCCTCCTCCAACTGTCAAAGGCACAAAACATTTTTTTGAAGTCTCCTTTACCACATCATAAATAGTATCTCTATTTTCATTCGATGCAGTTATGTCTAAAAAGCATATTTCATCAGCACCCCCATCACTATATATCTTTGCTTGTTCAACTGGGTCTCCAGCATCTTTTAGATCGACAAAATTTATACCTTTTACAACTCTTCCATTTTTAACATCTAAACAAGGGATAATTCTATTTTTAAGCATAACTAGAAATATATCCTGTATAGAAAATTTACCCCCACTAGGCATAATATTATAACAGCTAGATATAGGCTCAAGTAATCAAACGATTTCATTTGCTAAGTCTTCGAGTTTAATATCCCCATCATATATTGCTTTACCAACTATAATACCTTCAATATTTTTGTTATTTAATTCTTTTGCTTTTTTAATATCATCTATATTTGATACCCCGCCAGATATTATTACTGGGCAATTTGAAGTATGAGCCACTCTCTCAGTTTCCTCAAAATTAGGACTTTGCTTCATACCATCTCTATTTATGTCTGTATAAATTAATCTACTTGCTCCAAAGTTATTTACTTCTTTTAGATAATCTAAAGTTAGTTGATTAGAGTTTTCTTTCCACCCTGAAACAGACAAATATCCATCTTTTGCATCTAGCCCTAATGCAATTTTATTAGGGAACTTTTCACAAGCACCTTTTAAAAAGTCTTTATCTTTAATAGCAGCACTTCCTAAAATAACTTTTTCAACACCAGCATTAGTATATTTTTTGATGCTTTCAAAGTTTCTAATTCCGCCACCAATTTCAATTTTAAGATCACACTTCTTTACTATTTCTTGAATAATATCCAAATTAACAGTCTGCCCTGTTAAGGCTCCATCTAAATCTACAATGTGTAAATTTTTAAATCCATAATCTTTATATTTTGAAGCTTGTTCAAATGGAGACATCCCATATTCAGTTTTATTTTCAAATTCTCCTTTAATTAGTCTTACACATTTTTTGTCTTTAATGTCTATTGCAGGAAAAATCTTCATTTACTTTTTTTAAATTTTTCATCTTTTTTTGGTTTTCTTAAGACTATACTATCTAGATAAACTGTTTGATCTTGCAAACTTTCCCAATCAGAATTCCAATATCCTATAGTTCTGTGCCTATAAATTCCCATTTTCATATAACCACCTGTACATGTATCAGCTAAAGTTTTAATATTTTTAAGATCAGCGATCACTTCATTATTTTTATAAATTTTAAATCTGCCTGTTTCATCTAACTTCCATAAGACATGAAATTTAATATGTGTCCATTTTCCTTTAAGATCATCTATTTTTCCGATTATTACTGGCTCAGATGAATATGCTGCCTTGCTAGCCCAGCTGTAATTGTGTTCTCCTTTATATTTAAAATCTTGAAACCAGAAATGACAACAACTATGACAACCTTTGGCTTTATTGTCAGTATGCATTTGACCAATAATTACAACGGCGCCTTTCTTAAGAGGCTCATAACTTTCATCGAAATAAACTGCATACTCGTAAATATACTCTTTATTTTTTAACTTCATGTCACCCAAATGTAATTCTTGTCTGCTTCTATTGCCTTTGCCATCACACTGAATTTGGGTGGTTTGTGCTTTTCCTTTACCACATCCTGCATCTTCTCTGTTTACTGTAAACTGGATACTAGTTTCACCCTCGTAAACTGGAAAGCCATCTGATTTTTTTACTTCCTTAATTCTATTTACTTTTTTTTCAGACATAGAAATAAATTGTTTTTTAAATCCCTTAATGTCTTTAAATTTCGTTTTATGACTATCAGACCATGCTATTGTGCTATTAACAAAAACGAAAATTAATAAGATTAAAAATTTTTTCATATGAATATCTCTTATATATTTATAAAGTTCTCAATTATTTTAAGCCCAATCTTATCACTCTTCTCTGGATGAAATTGAGTTCCGAAGATATTATCTTTTTCAACAGAGCAAACAACTTTAGAGGAATAATCTGTTGTTGCTGAAATTACGTCTTTATCTTCAGGAATAAACTCATAACTATGTACAAAATACATATGTGAATTATTTTCCACATCTTTAAAAATTTTGCTATCTTTAACTATATTTATTTGGTTCCAGCCAATATGTGGAAGTTTATATTTTCCATTTTTATTATCGATTTTTGATACTTTTCCAGATATCCAACCCAATCCTTTTGTCTCGGTTTCTTCATAACCAACATCAGCAAACATTTGCAAGCCCACACATATTCCAAAAAGTGGTTTTTTTTTATTTATCACAAACTCGTTTAAAGTATCTGTTAAACCATTTATGCTGTTTAAAGCGTCTATGCAGCTCTTAAATGAGCCTTGTCCAGGTAACACGACTTTATCGCTTGATTTAATTTTATTTAAATCTGATGTTACTTCTAAATTAGTTGTACCTTTTGCAACCTCAGTGAAAGAATTAATTACTGAGCTTATATTGCCTGAGTTATAGTCAACAATTGTGACATTCATTAATTTTATAAAGAGCCTTTGGTAGAAGGAATAGTAGTTTTGTTCCTTGGATCCATTTCCAATGCAGCTCTTAAAGATCTTGCTAAGCCTTTAAAACAAGACTCTATTATGTGGTGACTATTATCACCATAAATATTTTCAACGTGTAAAGTAATTCCTGCGGCTTGTGAAAAAGCTTGAAACCACTCTTTGAAAAGCTCTGTATCCATTTCTCCAAGCTTTTCGATTTTTAATTTCACTTTCCAAATTAAGTAAGGTCTATTTGATACATCAATTGCAACTCGAGTAAGCGTTTCATCCATTGGTATCATTGCATGTGCATATCTTTTAATGCCAACAAACTTTTTGGACGCTTTTTTTAAACATTCACCGATTGCAATACCTGTGTCTTCTGTTGTGTGATGAAGATCAATGTGTGTGTCACCCTTGGCTTTTATATTCATATCCATTGAAGAATGCTTAGATAGTTGTTCAAGCATGTGATCTAAAAATCCTATACCTGTGTCAACTTTGTATTTACCTTTTCCATCTATGTTAAGTTCAACATTGATGTTAGTTTCTTTTGTCTTTCTGCTTATTTTTGCTTTGCGCTTCATAATTTTAAAGAGGTATATATATATAATTCAATTATGGCAATAATACTAAACCTGGGCTTGAACTATCAAATTTAGTATCCATTTATAATGCATGACAACAATAGTTTTGGTTAGAAAAAATAATGATGTAGTAGTTGCAAGTGACGGTCAAGTCAGTATGGGAAATACTGTAATTAAAAAAACTGCAAACAAAGTCAGAAAGATTGAGAAAAGAAATGTGATCGCTGGGTTTGCTGGCTCAACAGCTGATGCATTAACATTATTTGAGAGATTAGAGTCTAAATTAGAAAAACATGCAGGTAATTTGACAAGAGCAGCTGTTGAACTAGCTAAAGATTGGAGAACCGACAAATATTTAAGAAGACTCGAAGCACTAATGGCTATAGCTGATAAAGAAAAAAGTTTTATTATTTCTGGTACTGGAGATGTTTTAGAACCAGAAGGAGATGTAATTGGGATCGGTTCAGGTGGAAATTATGCTTTAGCAGCTGCGAAAGTATTAATGGATGGTGATAAATCTGCTGAGGATATAGCAAAGAAAGCTATTAAAGTTGCATCTGAAATATGTGTTTTTACAAATGACAATTTGAGTATGGAGAAAATATAAAATGGAAAAAACTAATGTTACTACATTTCCAAAAGAAAAGGTCGCAAAAGAACAATCAACTATTGAAAATTCACTTTCCCCAAGAGAAATTGTTTCAGAGTTAGATAGATTTGTTGTTGGACAAAATAAAGCAAAAAGAGCAGTAGCCATAGCATTAAGAAATAGATGGAGAAGACAGGCTTTATCTGGGGATATGAAAGATGAAGTTCTTCCAAAAAATATACTTATGATTGGGCCAACAGGAGTCGGTAAAACAGAAATTTCAAGAAGACTATCAAAGCTTGCTGAAGCTCCATTTGTAAAAGTTGAGGCAACTAGATTTACAGAAGTAGGTTACGTTGGAAGAGATGTTGAACAAATTGTAAGGGATTTGTTAGAGATTGCCATTTCAATGGAAAAGGTAAAAAAAAGAAAAGAAGTTCACGCACAAGCACAAAAATTAGCTGAGGAAAGAGTTTTAGACGCGCTAGTAGGTAATAAAGCTAGTGTTGCAACTAGAGAAAGTTTTAGAAAAAGGTTGAGAGACGGAGATTTAGATGAAAATGAAATTGAAATTGCTGTTGCAGAAAGTAATCAAATGCCATCTTTTGAAATACCGGGAATGCCTGGTGCAAACGTTGGAATGATAAATATTTCTGATGTTTTAGGAAAATCTATGGGACAGAAACCAAAGAAGAAGAAAATGAGTGTAAAAGAATCTCATGAAATTTTAATCAATGAAGAGTCTGATAAGTTAATTGAGCAAGATAAAATTATTAAAGCTGCAAAAAATTCAACAGAAAATAATGGTATCGTATTTTTAGATGAGATAGACAAAATTTCAGCTAGAACTGATCGTGTTGGTGGAGATGTTTCAAGAGAAGGAGTTCAAAGAGATCTATTACCTTTGATTGAAGGAACAACAGTTAGTACAAAATATGGTCCTATTAAAACTGATCACATTTTATTTATTGCTTCAGGAGCATTCCAATTAGCAAAACCATCTGACCTTTTACCGGAACTTCAAGGAAGACTTCCAATAAGAGTTGAGCTTGATGCATTAAACAGTGATGATTTTAAAAGAATTTTGAAAGAACCAGATAACAGTTTGATAAAACAATATAAGGCACTTTTAAAAACTGAAAATGTAGATCTTGAATTTACAGACGACGGTATTGATACTATTGCTAATATTGCAAGCGAAGTAAATACAACTGTTGAAAATATTGGTGCCAGACGTCTTCATACCATTATCGAAAGAGTTCTAGATGAAATTAGTTTTACAGCTACAGATAGAGCTGGTGAAAAGATAACAGTAGACTCAGAATATATTAAGAAAAATATTGGAGAATTGGTAAAAGATACCGATCTTTCTAAGTTTATTTTATAACTTCTTTTTTAAGTAAATCTCAAAATTTCCTTTTGATGGACTGTCAACAGCTTGCTGATCGATTTTGATAATTTTTGACATTAGGTGAGGGCTATCTTTAATAAAGTTAGGTACAGAGTGCTTTAGTATACTTAGATCTTTAGATTGATATGGATCATCTAAATTTTTTGATCTAAGTCCCTTACCAGTTATTATATTTATTTTTATTACATTTTGATCATAACAATCTTGGATAAATTCAGAAACTTTTTGATTTGCCTCCTCAAGAGTAAGTCCATGAAGATCTATAACTTTCTCTCCAATTCTATTCTGGTGGTCTAAAGTTTCTTTATCTTTGTTGTCTAACTTTTTTGAACTTTCAAGGAAATTTTGCCAGTCCTTTTTATCTTTATCTGAAAGTTTTTTTATCAATTAAGCTTGAGTATCAATTAGTACCCAATTTGGATTTACAGATCTGCTATCTTTGGAAAATTTCCAAATATCATGAACTTTTTTTATTTTCTCTGGATCTCCTGAAACTGTTTTGTTTTCTTTGTCCTTAATATGTGAAATGATTTCACTTACAAACTCAACGGTTACCTCCAGCATGTTTTTATTTTGCTCATGATTTTTAATCTCTGCAGAATTAATTCCTATAAACGTAGTGTTAGAAGATAAATTTTTAGATTTTCTGTCCTTTACTGCTTGATCGAATTGATCATAAACTTCTTTACCTAACAATGATTTGATATCCTTTAACTTTCCATCGGAAAAACTAGTGACAATTGTTTCGTAAGCAATTTGCGCACCTTTTAAAAATTCTTTTTTAGCATTATCATCAAATGTATCAGCGTTTAACTTTACATCTGTTTTAACGACTGGCGCCTCATGGGGAAAGCTTTGGTTAATATCTTCCTCAAAGCCTGATTTTTTTCCTAAAATTCCTCTTAATCTTAGAAATATAAACCCTGCAATCATTGCAAGAAGGATGATATCGATATATTCAAAGCTATAACTCATATGTTAATAATATTTACTATGTTGCCTAATTTCAACTGGCAATTTACATTGTAGACAAATGAACTCAGTATTAATTCTTATTTTATCTATTCCTTTAATTGAGATTTACTTATTTATTAAAATTGGATCCTCTATTGGAGCATTTAACACAATTAGTTTAATTTTGCTAACAGCTATTATAGGGGTTGCCTATGCAAGATACGAGGGATTTAACACTTTAAAATCTGGGATGGCCCAATTAGTTAAAAATGAAGTTCCAATTTATGAAATTGTGTCAGGCGCCGCCCTAACATTTGCTGCCATTCTCTTAATCATTCCAGGTTTCGCCACTGATTTTTTGGGGTTACTCTTAATTATTCCAATTTCAAGAAAACTGATCTTTAATGCTTTTTCCAAAAAATTTAATAAAAAAAATAATACCTACGAAAAAAAAGATTTTATTGAAGGTGAATATAAAGATATGGATGAAAAATAATGCCTGTTAAACATAAAATCATAGTTACCTACACAAAAGATTTATCTGTTGAAATACCAGATGTGGAAACCCTTCTTTTAGCAAGAGAAAGAATATCAAAATATAAAATCACTTTAGATATAACGTCAAAACCATTAAAAAATAAAATGATAGAAGTTTTTACTAAACTTAAATACACAGATGTAGAAGAAAGTAAAAAAAAGGCACTCTTTGAACTTCTCCATTCAACAGTTGTTGAAATCGAAGACACAAAGATAGAAAAAAATGAAATGAAAAAATTTATACTTTGTGATTTACAAATAGAAGTTTTTCCAAAAATACGAGAAGCTTTTGTTCAAATACTCAGACACTCTGGATTTCCAGAGGCTAATTTTTCAGGCGAAATTGATTTTAACAAATTATACCAACAAAGATCAGATCAATAAAAATTTTTTTTTAAATCTCTCTTTAAAAATTCCCTGTGTTGTTCAAGCTCTTCTGATGTGGGATAAACAATTTTTTTTGAATAAGTAATATTTTTATTTTGAGTTTCGACAGAATTAATATCAACAGAGTTTGAAAAATTTAGTTTAGGCTCTTTCTGATCTAGTAGATTTATATAAACTTTTGCAAGTAGTTCACAATCAATTAACGCAGTGTGTTTTTCTCTTTTTGAATTATCTATTCTAAATCTCTTGCACAGAGCATCCAAACTTATCCCTGAACCAGGGAATTTGTTCCTAGCAAGGTCTAGTGTATCTACAGTATTTTCTTTATCTATTTCTTGTTTACCAGCAATATATAGTTCGTTGTTTAAATGTGAAATATCAAACTCTGCATTATGTATTATTATTTTTTTGTCTTTAATAAAATTTAAAAATTCATCTGCTATTTCAAAAAACTTTTTTTTATCAGATAAAAATTCATCAGAATAGCCATGAACTTCAAATGCTTTTTCAGATACTTTTCTTTCTGGATTTAAATAGCAATGAAATACATTTTTTGTAGGAACTAGGTTATCAAGTTCTATACAACCAATTTCAACAATTCGGTGACCATCTTTAACAGATAGTCCAGTTGTTTCAGTATCTAAAATTATTTCTTTCATATATTTAAGATTTCAGTTTTTATATTTTTAACATCATTTTTAATTTTTGTTGCGTTAAATGTATTCTTAATAACAAAATTTGATAATTTTTTCTTTTTGGTTAACGGTAGCTGCAAAGTCTTCAAATTTCTGTTTAGTTTTTCATTAAAATATTCCCTCTTTTTTAACCTTTTTTGAATGTCTTTTCTTTTTGCTTCTACAAAAATTAAAACATCTCCCTTCTTGTTTAGTTTATTTTCTAAATATAAAGGAATGTCTAGCACTACTAATTTTTTAGAACTATTCTTGATTAAAAATTTATTCATCTTAGTTCTTACAATTGGATGAACAATTTTTGAAATCTTTTTAAGATTATTTTTACTATCTAATACAGCTTTCAGTAAAAATTTTTTATCTAGGTGATCTGAGATAATATATTTAGGCAACGCTTTTTTAATTTTTTTGTAACAAGATCTGTCATTTTTATAAATTTCAGCAACTTCTTTATCAGCATTAAAGACTGGACAATTAAATTGTTTAGAAACAAAACTTTTGCCAGCGCCTATATCTCCTAATATTGCTATTCTAATCATCTAAAAGATTTAAGACCTGTTCATTAATTTCTGGCTTTAAATTATTCCACAATTCAAATGCTTTTTGTGCTTGATAAGCAAACATCATTTTACCGTTTTCAATTATATTTCCTCTTTTTTTTGCCTCATCTAAAAATAATGTTTTTGATGGTTTGTATATTACGTCATAAAAAAACTTATCCTTACCAATTTTTTCATAATCTAGATCAATTTTATCATTAGGATTAAGACCTAGGCTCGTAACATTTATTACAACATCGGCAGCTGGTGTCTCTCCCCAATCAACTACATCGATATCGCTGAATTTAGTTTTCAATTTTTCCGATTTAATCTTTGTTCTATTAGTTATTAAAATTTTTGATGCTTTAATTTTTTTTAAAACATAAATTATTGATGGAGCAACTCCTCCAGCTCCTAAAATTAGGACAATTTTATTTCTTATTTTATCGATATAATTTAATAACGATAACTCAAAGCCATCTACATCCGTATTAAATCCGAAAATTTTATTCTCCTTTTTAAGTATTGTATTCACAGACTGAGTGGCGTTAGCATCATCGCTTAGTAAATCTAAGTACTTAATTATTTTTGTTTTATATGGGACGGTTACATTTACTCCAAAAATTTCATTTTTTCTGACTTTAGATACGATATTCTGTAGTTCCAATTCATCAATTTTTTTTTTTTCATAAATTGCATCCATATTATTCTTTTTGAACCAATAATTATGTAATTTTGGAGAAAGTGAATGTTCTATTGGATTGCCAATTACTAAAAATTTTTTCATTTATAATTTTCCATGTATGTTTTTATCTGAGTAATTGGTAAGCCCATTATTGTGTCTTTGTCACCTTCAATTTTCTCAAATAAATTTTTTCCCTCTCCTTCTATTTGATAAACATTATAAGCATATAATGCTTCATCTGAGATTTTGTTTAAATAATCTTTTAGCTCTAAGTCTGAAAAATTTTTCATAGTAAGCTTTGCTTTATCAGTATGATTCCAAATCATTGCATTATTTTTTGAAATACAAACAGAACTTATTAGATAATGTGACTTACCGTTCAATTTTCTTAATATATCCATCGCTTCTTCTCTTGAAGATGGTTTTGAGATTAATTCACCATTTAAATCTATTACGCTATCGGCTCCTAATACTAATTTATCATACACATTAGAACTAACTTTATTTGCTTTTAATTCAGCTAGATTTTTAGAAATTATTTCGGGCGTTGCTCCTTCCGCGATTAAACTATCTTTAATTGGATCTTCATCAACATTTGATTGAATAACTTCACAGTCTATATTGTGTTCGGTTAATATATCTTTTCTAACCTTGCTTTTCGAAGCCAATACTATTTTCATTATTTATTTTTTATCTCGTAAATCTTTATGATTGAAGCAGCGGTCTCTTCAACAGATTTTCTTGTAACATCTATTGTTGGCCATTGATTTTTTCTGAAAATTTTTTTTGAGTTTTCAACCTCTTCTTTAATTTTTTCTAGATTTGTGTAATCTGTATTTTCATTTTCCTTCAAACTGTTAAGTCTATTCTTTCTTATATCAAATAATCTTTCAGCTTCAGTTGTTAAACCCACAATACAAGGTTTAAAGTTTTTTTTTGTTATTCTTGTAGGTATTGATTTTTCATTAACTAATGGAATATTTGACGTTTTGTAACCTTTATTGGCCAAGTAAATCGAGGTTGGAGTTTTGCTTGTTCTGCTAACCCCTAATAAAATAATGTCGGATTTCTCCAAATCATCAGTTTGATTTCCATCATCATGATTCATTGTAAATTGTATGGCTTCTATTCTTTGATAATATTCTTCATTGAGTACGTGTTGACCGCTTGGTTCGTGTGATGCTCTCTGATTCAATATTTTAGAAAAGCTTAGTATTAAATCTCCTAAAACACCAAAACAAGGGATTTTTTTTGATTGAGCTTGATCCGCTAAGTGCTTGGCAAGCTTACTATTAACAATTGTATAAAGGATAATTGGGTTCTCTCTTTTTTTTGCTTTCTCTAAAATCTGTTGAATTTGATTCTCTGTTCTAGTGAAAGAGAAATTATTAAGTTCATATTCAAAATTTGTGAATTGTGCTTTTAGTGCTAAGAAAATTCTATCTAAAGTTTCTCCGGTTGAGTCCGAAATTAAGTAAATTTGATGTTCATTTTTCATGTATAAAATGTCAATAAAATATCACTAAAGTTTAAATATTAGCGATTAGTAAATATCCGTAATTAATATTATAAATGATTACTGATATTAAACATTTTTTTACATGTTAATTAACTAAAAACCAGAATTCTTTAATTGGTAAAATTATTAACTTACATTGATAAATAAGCGATAAATTTACGACTAAATGTTAATAAATTGTATATAAAGCGTGTAAATTGGATAATTTACGTAATTCACATATCATAATACTAATACAATAAATATTAATTTGTCTATTTATAAATGACCCCTATTCAAAAATGTATTGTTGAGAAAAATAGTAATATAAATCCAATATGGTTAATGAGACAAGCTGGAAGGTATCTACCTGAGTTCAGGGAAATAAGGAGTAAAAATCAAGATTTTATAAAATTGTGTCTTAGTGAAAATTTAGCGTCCGAAATAACTTTACAACCTATAGAGAGATTTAATTTTGATGCTGCAATTATTTTCTCCGATATTTTAATGTTGCCGTATGGTTTAAACCAGAAAGTTAAGTTTGAAAAAAATTTTGGACCAAAATTAGGTAATTTTAATTTAGATGATTTAAAGAATATTGATGAAGTAGATTTTTCTTTTAAGTTAAATTCCGTTTATAAGGCAATTAACATAACATCAAATAAGATTAATAAAGATGAAAAAGATTTAATAGGGTTTGTTGGTGCTCCATGGACAATCTTAGTATACATGATCAACAAAATCTCTCCTAAAAAAAAACTTAAAGAAGATTTTTTTAAAGATGAATTTTTAATTAATAGATTACTATCGATTATCGATAAATTCCTCAAAATTCACATTAAAAATCAAGTTGAAGCAGGTGCTACGATTATACAAATATTTGATAGTTGGGCTGGACTGCTTGAAAAGAATATTCCTGAGTATATTTACATACCAACATTAAGTCTTGTAGATTATACAAAAAGTCTTGGTGTGCCAGTTATATGTTTTCCTAGAGGTATAAAAGATTACAAGAACTTTTGTGATATTGTTAAGCCAAATGTTGTCAATATCGATTATGATATAGATCCTAAAGATATTGTAAAAAATATAGATATTCCTATACAAGGTGGATTAGATCCAAAAATACTTTTAACAAATAAGGAAACATTAAAAAAAGAGACAAAAAAATATCTAGAAGTATTTAAAACTCACCCTTATATATTTAATCTAGGCCATGGTGTGCTTCCGGAAACAAGCCCTGACATGGTAGAATATTTAGTAGAAATAGTGAGAAATTTTTAATTATGAGAACTAAAAGTTTTATCAAAAAAAACTTATAATTTTATGCAATATCAACATCCAAAAAGAAAAACCAAAGTGGTTTTCGTCCAACTCGGATCTCCTTCTGAACCAACTCCTAAGGCACTAAGAAAATATCTTAGAGCTTTTTTAGGAGACCCCAGAGTTGTTGATATAAATCCTTGGTTATGGAAAATTATATTAAATTTCTTTGTATTGCCCTTCAGGCCTAAAAAATCAGCCAAGCTTTATGCTAGAATATGGGACGGAGAAAGTTTTCCGCTTATAACAAATACAAGAGATTTTACTAAAAAAGTTAGCGAGGAGTTAAAAAAAATAGATCCAGAGGGTTATGTAGAAGTTAACTATGCTTTTTTATTATCACCACCATATGTGCACGAAGTGTATGACAGCTGGGAAGAAGATTTAAAGAAAGGGACAGGAGCAACAAAATTACTTGTAATACCAATGTTTCCCCAGTACTCCGAAAGTACAATTGCATCTGGTATAGACGCATTAGCAAAAGAATTATCAAAAAGAGTAAAAATCCCAACCTTCGAAGTGATTACAAACTTTCACCGAACACATGCTTTTATAAACAATTCGGTAAATCTGGTTGATAAAAAATTAGTTAATTTAGAAAAACAAGGGAAGAAAATAGATAGCCTGGTTATAACTTTCCATGGAATGCAAAAGAGACGTATTGTTAATAAGGGTGACGATTATTACAGGCACTGTTATGAGACATTTTGTTTAATAACTCAAAATCTTAAAAATATGAAACCAGAGAATTGTCTTATGAGTTTTCAAAGCCGATTTGGTTCGGAAGAATGGATAACGCCTTACACAGAAGACGTAGTTAGGAAATTGATATCAAGTGGTAAAAAAGAGATTGCAATCTATTCACCGAGCTTTGTTGCAGATTGCCTTGAAACTACAGATGAATTAGGACACGAGCTAGTAAATGAGGCAAAGGAATGGGGAGGAAATATATATCCAATAGAGTGCCTTAACACGAACCAAAGTTGGTGCAAAGATTTTGCAAAATATACATTCACGCAAGCAGAAGGATCTGCACAAGATAAAGAGAATCTAGAATATAAAGTTGAAAATAAATATTATCAAATGATGCCCAGACTAGAGATGAACAAGTCGTAGTTTAATTTTAATGTTTAGATCTTTATTTATTTATTCAAGTACTGACGGTCATACAAAAACTATTTGTGAGAATATAATTAGTTACGCTCCAAACACAAGTTCAATAAAATTAATATCCTTGAATGAAGTAAGTAATATAAAAATATCTGAATATGACAAAATTATTATTGGAGCAAGCATAAGATATGGTAGGCACAATAGAAAAGTATTAGATTTTGTAAAAAAAAATAAAAATGTTTTGGATTTAAAAAAAACTGCTTTTTTCTCAGTAAATGTTGTTGCAAGAAAGTTGGAGAAAAACTCACCTACCACAAATCCATATGTTATAAAATTTTTAAAAAAAACAAATTGGAAACCAAATAATATTGCAGTATTTGCAGGTAAAGTAGATTATCCAAATTACAATTTTATTAACAAAAACATAATTAGGTTTATCATGATGATAACCAATGGCCCAACAGACACATCCCAATCATTTGAATTTACCAATTGGGAAGAAGTAAAGAAATTTGCAAAAGACATTAAAATTTAGCTATATCTGAGCAAATTAATAGATAATCTGGGGTTGAAATTGCTTTATCATAACACTATATTATTAACTCAAACATCAAAATCCCCACAATATGAACATACAAGAATTAAAAGAAAAAAGCTCAGAGAAGTTGATAACCGAGGCTGAAAAGCTTGGTATTGAGAACGCAAGCACCCTAAGAAGACAAGAAATCTACTTTGCTATATTAAAAAAATTAGCGGAAAAAGGTGAGGAGATAACAGGCGGCGGTGTCTTGCAGCTTCTTCAAGATGGATTTGGTTTTTTAAGAGCAATGGAGTCCAATTATCTCCCTGGTGCAGATGATATTTATGTAAGCCCAAGCCAAATTAGAAGGTTTGGATTAAGAACAGGCGATACTGTTGAAGGCCCAATAAGATCTCCAAAGGAAGGTGAAAGATATTTTGCTTTATTGCAAGTATCTAAAATAAATTTCGAGGAACCTGATAAATTTAAACATAAAATAGCTTTTGACAATTTAACTCCACTCTACCCTAACAAGCAATTTAGAATGGAAGTTGAGACTACAAAAATTGAAAAAAAACCAGATTTAACTCCAAGATTAATTGATCTCGTTAGTCCAATTGGAAAAGGACAAAGATCATTGATTATATCTCCACCAAAAGCCGGTAAAACGATGATTTTGCAAAGTATAGCAAACTCGATTACAGCAAATCATCCAGAGTGTTATTTGATGGTTTTATTAATTGATGAAAGACCTGAAGAGGTAACCGATATGCAACGAACCGTTAAAGGAGAAGTTATAAGCTCAACATTTGATGAGCCCGCTCAAAGACACGTTGCAGTTGCTGAAATGGTTATTGAAAAAGCTAAAAGACTAACTGAGCATAAAAAGGATGTTGTAATTTTATTAGATTCAATAACAAGGCTTGGACGAGCTTATAATGCTGTAGTTCCAAGTTCAGGTAAAGTTTTAACTGGAGGTGTGGATGCAAATGCACTTCAAAGACCAAAAAGATTTTTTGGTGCTGCAAGAAATATTGAGGAAGGTGGATCATTAACAATTATTGCTACAGCACTAATTGATACTGGAAGCCGAATGGATGAAGTCATATTTGAAGAATTTAAAGGTACTGGTAACAGTGAAACAATTTTAGATAGAAAGATATCCGAAAAGAGAATATTCCCAGCAATAGACATAACTAAATCAGGCACAAGAAGAGAAGAGCTGTTGTTTGATAAAAGTGATCTTCAAAAAATGAATGTATTAAGAAGAATTATCGCCCCAATGGGCTCAATGGATGCAATAGAGTTTATAAATTCTAAATTAAAAGATACTAAAAATAATGCAGAATTTTTTAATTCTATGAATAAGCCATCTTAAAGATTTATTTTCCCAAAATACTGATATAATTTTCTGATGACATTTTATGCTCTATCTTCAGGGCCAGGTTTATCGGGTATAGCTGTTATTAGAGTTTCTGGATCTGAAACTGTGAACGTTATTAAACATCTCACAAATTCTAGTTTGCCGAAACCTAAAGAGGCTACTTTAAAAAAATTTATTAATAAAAATAATGAATTGATAGATGAAGGTATACTTTTATGGTTTCCTGGGCCAAACAGTTACACAGGTGAAGATATGGCTGAATTCCATGTTCACGGTAGTAGAGCAGTAATTGAAGCAATACAAAGTTCAATTTCAGAAGTATCTGATTGTAGACTTGCATCTCCAGGAGAGTTCACGAAGACTGCTTTTCAGAATGGAAAAATAGATTTATTGAAAGCAGAAGGTATTTCAGACCTAATTTCATCAGAAACAGAAATTCAGAGATTACAAGCTATAAAAATAATGGAGGGCAAAAGTTCAAAAATATTTGAAACTCTTAGACATACACTTATTAAAGTTTTATCTAAGTTAGAGGCTAAAATTGACTTTCCAGATGAAGATCTGCCAATTGAAATCTTAGATGAAATAAAAGCAGATACAGCTAAAGCATTAGCTGATCTAGAGAAGTTATTGGATGATCAAAGAGTAGGAGAAAGAATAAGAGAAGGATTTAAAATTTCTATAATTGGACCTACAAATGTAGGTAAATCTTCTCTCCTTAATCATCTAGCAAACCGTGAAGTAGCAATTGTCTCTGAAATAGCTGGGACTACAAGAGATGTTATAGAAACACATCTTAATTTGGATGGATATCCAGTCATTTTATCTGACACAGCTGGCATCAGAGACTCTAAAGATGAAATAGAAAGAAAAGGTATAAAGCTAAGTCTTAAAAATGCAAATGAAGCAGATTTAAATATCATTGTATTAGAACCAAAAAGTGTTGATTTTCAAAGCTTTTTAAGTGCTTTGAGCCAGGATAAGAATATTATTGTCGTTAATAAATTGGATAATATTGATGACAGAATAAATGAAGAAATTAGAAAATTAAATCCAATAACTATATCGGTTAAAGAAAATAAAAATATAGATTTACTTATTAATGAAATAAAAAAAAAATTAGAAAGTAAATTTATATCATCAAACGATATTATAATCACAAGAAGCAGGCATAGAGACAATATTGAGAAATGTATTTATCATTTAAAAACATTTCAAAATAAAAATTCAGAAGAGGAATTTGATAAAGCTGCAGAAGACTTAAGATTAGCAGTTAGACATTTAGGATTAATAGTTGGAAAAGTAGATGTCGAAGAAATACTAGGATCCATCTTTAATGATTTCTGTATAGGCAAATAATTATCAACTAAGAAAACCCCAGAAAGTGGAATAACTAGTATCTTGTAAAATTTAATAACGATAATAAATTAAAGGCATGAAAAATGAATTATCGTTTGATGTAGTGGTTATTGGGGGTGGTCATGCTGGTTGTGAGGCAGCAGCAGCATCTGCAAGATTGGGAGTTAACACTGCCTTATTCACACATAAATTTGAAACTATAGGGGAAATGTCCTGTAATCCTGCAATTGGTGGACTTGGTAAAGGTCATTTGGTCAGAGAAATAGATGCATTAGACGGTGTTATGGGAGAAGTTGCGGACAAATCAGGAATACAATTTAGGCTCCTAAATAGAAGTAGAGGCCCTGCAGTTAGAGGACCAAGAACACAAAGCGATAGATCATTATACAAAAAATTTATGCAAGAAAAACTCGTAAACTACTGTAATTTAAGCATATATTCAGATCCTGTAATAAGCTTCAATTTTATAAATAATGCTATAATCGGATTTAATACTCAATCTGGTAAAGAAATCAGATCATCTAAGATAATTCTAACAACTGGCACATTTTTAAATGGTCTTATACATATTGGTGAGAAAAAAACCCCAGCAGGGAGATATGATGAAAAACCATCAATAGGTTTAAGTGAACAACTAGAAAAGTTTAATTTTAAAATTGGTAGGTTAAAAACCGGAACTCCACCAAGATTAGATGCACGAACAATTAATTTTGAAAATTTGGAAGCACAACATGCAGACGAAGATCCATATTTTTTTTCTTTCTTAACCAAAAAAAATATAAACAAGCAAATCTCTTGCAGAATGACTTATACCAATGAGGAAGTTCATAAAATCATTTCCAAAAATATTAAGCGAAGTGCTATGTACTCTGGCAGCATTCAAGGAGTAGGACCAAGATATTGTCCATCTATAGAGGATAAAATAAAAAAATTCGCTGATAAGAAGCGACACCAAATTTTTTTAGAGCCAGAAGGTTTAAATGATAATACTATATATCCAAATGGCATTTCAACTTCTCTACCATTAGAGGTACAGCAAGAAATATGCAGTAAAATCAATGGTTTAAACAATGTAAAAATATTAAGGCCTGGATATGCTATTGAATACGATTATATTGATCCAAGAGAGCTATTTTTAACTTTGGAGACTAAAAAAATCAAAAATCTATATCTTGCTGGTCAAATAAATGGAACAACTGGATATGAAGAGGCTGCTGCTCAAGGCTTAATCGCTGGAATAAATTCTGCTCTATCTATTAAAGGCGAGGAACCTTTTATACTTGATAGATCAGATGCATATATTGGAGTGATGATAGATGATTTGGTTACAAAGGGTGTAGCAGAGCCATATAGAATGTTTACTTCAAGAGCTGAGTACAGATTATCATTAAGGTCAGATAATGCAGATGTTAGATTAACTCAAAAAGGAATTAATTTGGGAGTAGTTCTTAAGGAGAGAGCCAAGATATTCAAAGAAAAGCATTTTCAATTAATAAAAATTGAAAATCAAATGTCAAAATTACAAATTACACCTTCAAAAGTTGAAAATTATGGTATTAATATTGCAAAAGACGGGGTTAGTAGAACTGCATTCCATATATTAGGTCAAAAGTCTGTTAATATGAGTAAAATAAGAGAAATTTGGCCAGAAATCCCTTATGTTTCACGTGAAATAGATGAACAATTAGAGATAAACTCTCATTATAAAGGTTATTTGAAAAAACAAAAGTCTGATATTTTAGCTTTTAAAAGAGATGAAAATTTAATAATCCCAGATAATATTAATTATGACAGTTTTTCAGGACTATCAAATGAAGTTAAATCAAAATTTAAGAAAATAAAGCCTAAAACAATGGGTCAAGCCCTTAGAATAGATGGAATAACACCTGCAGCTGTATATATTTTATTGTCTCACCTTAAAAGAAAGTCTATTAAGCATATAGCTTGATTGATTCGTATTTTTTAAAAACAGTCTCAAAATTTAATCTAGATGTTTCACGTGAAACACTCGAAAGGTTAGATGAATATTCAAAAGACATAATTTTAAAAAATAATGAAATAAATTTAATTAGCAAAAGTACAGAAAAATCAATAAAATCAAGGCATATTGCCGATAGCATGCAAACTATTGATTTTATTAATAAAAATGACATTAAAACGTGTACCGACTTAGGTTCGGGGGCAGGTTTACCAGGAATTGTCCTAGGTATTATTATGAGTTCGAAAAAGCCTACATTTAAAGTGATTTTTTATGAAAAAAGTTATCATAAAAGTAATTTCTTAAGAGAGATGTCCAAAAAATTTCATCTGGACGCAGAAATTTATCAAAAAAATATTTTTAATGAAAAAAATTTAATTACTGACGTCATAATTTCACGCGCTTTTAAACCTTTGCCAGTAATTTTTCAAATTGCGAAAACTAATTTTAAAAATTTTAAATACATAATTTTATTTTTAGGAAAAAGTGGAAAAAAGATTTTAAAAGATGCAATGAAAAATTGGAAATTTGATTATGAAGAGAGAAAAAGTTTAACCAACGACGAGTCTATCATTGTGAAAATATCAAATCTTAAAAAAATATGAATAGAAAAATTATTTCAGTCATAAATCAAAAAGGTGGAGTGGGGAAGACAACGACAATAATAAATTTGGCTGCTGGTTTATCTCTTAAAGAAAAAAGAATTCTCGTGATTGACCTTGACCCACAAGGAAATGCTACAACAGGTCTTGGATTATCCAACTCAGGTACATCTGATAATACAATTTATAGTGTTTTAAATGGAAACAAAAAAATATCCGACGTGATACAAAAAACTGAATTTAAAAACTTAGATATTATTACCTCTAATGTAGATTTATCAGGACTTGAGGTTGAAACTGCTGGCGACAGCCGAAGAGCATTTAAATTAAAAGATGAATTAGCCTCTATTTTAAATGATTCTAGAGCATCCTATCATTATATACTAATTGACTGCCCTCCATCTCTTAGTCTTCTCACAATTATGGCCTTAGTTGCCTCTGATGCTTTGGTAGTCCCGCTTCAGACGGAGTTTTTTGCTTTAGAGGGCCTAACCCAATTAATGAAAACTATTGAAAGGATTAAATCAAATTTAAATCCTATACTAGAGATAAGAGGGATCCTCCTTACGATGTATGATAAGAGAAATAAGTTGTCCAGTCAGGTGGAGATGGAAGCTAGAAATTTTTTTAAAGAAAAAGTTTACAACACAGCAGTGCCTAGAAATGTAAGGTTATCAGAGGCTCCCTCGCATGGTGTTCCAGTATTAATCTACGATAAGCTTTGTCCAGGCAGTAAAGCGTATTTTAGTTTCACTGAAGAATTTCTAGAACAAGAAAAAGAAATAGAGACCGCTGCATGATAAATCCGTTTAAAAATAAAAAAGGATTAGGAAGAGGTTTATCATCTTTGATTGGAGATAGTGATGTAAAGATTACCAACAATAAAATATCGATTAGTTCTATTATTCCAAATAAATATCAACCAAGAAAAAACTTTGACAAAAATAGCTTAGAAGAACTCACAGCATCAATTCGTGAAAGAGGAATTATTCAGCCAATAATTGTAAGAGCATCAGAAAATAGCAATGACAAATATGAATTGATAGCAGGAGAAAGAAGATGGCAAGCAGCCCAAAATGCTGGCTTGCACGAAGTTCCAGCAGTAATTCTTAATGTAGACAATCTTAAGTCTCTTGAATTTGCAATTGTTGAAAATGTTCAAAGAAAGGACCTTAACCCTATCGAGGAAGCCGAAGGATATCAAAGATTAATTAATGAATTTAATTATGATCAAGAAAAAGTTGCGAAATTTATTGGGAAGAGTAGAGCTCATATATCTAATTGTATAAGATTATTAAGTCTTCCAGCTAAGGTGATTGAGCACATTATCAACGACAAAATATCTCCGGGCCATGCCAAGATTTTAGTTGGTCTAGATAACTCAGAGTTATTAGCTGAGAAAATAATCAAAAAAAAATTATCAGTTAGACAAGCCGAAGCTCTTGCTAGATTAGTTAAAAGTAATAAAAGTTCAATTAAATCCAAAGATCCAAATTCTTTAGATATTGAAAATCAGTTAAGTTCTAAAATTGGAATGAAGGTTTTTTTAAATAATAAAAAAAATAATACTGGTACTTTAATTTTTGAGTATAAAGGTGTTGATCAACTTGATCGATTAATCAAAGTAATTAAAGAAAACTATTAATAATTGCTGATTAAATCTGATACAAGATTAATAGAGAATGTATTTTTCTTGGTTAAAATCTCTAAATTAGATATTTGATAAATTTTTTTTTTAATCTCTTTTTCAGACCAATTTTTAATTTGTTGTTTAACTAAATCCTTTTCTTTCCAAAATATTGAGGGTTTATAAGATGAAATTACATCATCAATATTATCTTTTTCTTTTTGAATATTCTTTAATTTTAAAAGCCTTTTTGATCTATTGAGTAATGTTCTTACTATTAAAATGCAATCATCATTTACAAAATTATTTTCATTTAGAATTTTTGAAACTTTAACCTTATTTTTCGCCAAATAATTATCTACGAGTTCAAATATTCCATAATCTTCCGAAAGATTTGTTAAATTAAATATATCTTCTTGTGTGATTTTTTTTCTTGTTAGAGATAGAGCTTCTAACTTTTGAAGTTCATTATTTAAATTACCTCTATCCCCACGCGCTCTTTCAACAATTAAATTTACAGTTTCTTGTGAAATTTTAATATTTTTTTCTTTTATAAAATTAATTGCAAAAATATTTAGACTTTGATTGTTGTCCTCATAAAACGGTATACAGGCCAATTTTTTATCTTTTTCGTATAAAGCTCTAAGCTTTGATTTTTTATCTAAGTTTTCAGAGTTTATTACTATTTGAACATTTGATATATCCCTTTCTAAAAATTCCTCCATAAAATTAAGTATTTTGTTAGAAGATCTTGAGATTATCATCAGCTTCTTATCATCAAATAGTGATCCGTTAATAAAACCTTCAAGTATGGTTTCTTTGTTATCTAAAACCTCTGACTCTTCGTAACGTAATATTTCTCCAAAAAAACCTAGTAAAATATTTGAATTTATCACCTCATCTTTAAACCCCTTATTGAGACCATATAAAAGAATTGATTTAAATTTAGAAAATTTAGCTTTATTAACTTCGAATGATTTAATTATCATTAATCATTGGATTAAGGATTAAATTTGATGCAGAATTAATAATATCTGAAACCAAATTCTCAATAAGATTGTCTTTAAGGATTTCTTCTGATTTACTTAACTCAAATTTATCTGATATATTATTATAAGTTGATCTTTGAGTTAAACTTCTGTTAACTAAAACTTTACCACCCTCAATCAATTTATAATTTAAATTAATTACAATTTCTAAAATAGCTGGATCTCCTTTAGAATCTTTAGAGAATATGTTTTTAGATTCATTTGAGATAATATCCACATTAAAGGTTTTTTTAATTCCTTTCAGGGCATTTAGCTTATTTTCAATATTGGAATTTATGTACTCATTACCAGAACTGTTTCCAACTTTTATCGAAAAGTCATAATCTGTTCCTAATAATATTGGTTTAAATCCACATCCATTTAAAAAAAATAATATTATGAAAAGAAAAGGTAAGTTAAAAACTTTTTTTATCATATTAATATATTCATCAATCGATTTTTCACAAAAATTATTTTTTTTATAGATATATTTTTTAAATATTTATCCAACAGTTTATCCTTTTTAACAAGTTCAAATAATAATTCTTGTTTAAGATCTTTTTCAGCATTAATTAATGATCTTTTTTTTCCATTTATTTGAATTACATAATCGATATTCCTTTTTTCTAAATACTTTGCCTCGGTTCTTGGCCATAGATTATTTTTATCATAATTCATTTCACTTAAACACTCGTTTATGAGATGTGGTAAAACCGGAGAGAATATAATTAAAATTTTTTTATAGCATTCACTTAAATCATCGGAATTTAATTCTGTTTCAAGATGTTTAGAAAGAAAGTTATAAGTCTCGTGCATGTTTGCTATTATAACGTTATAGCTAAAGCTGCTAAGATTATGAGTAATTTTACTTATTAGTTGATTAGTAAATTTTTTTAAAACTACATCTTCTTTACCATTATAGTTTTTTTCAATACTTTTCTTGATTTTTTGATGTAGACCCCAAAATTTTTGAACAAACTTGTAAGAAGATAACATTCCCTGATCGGACCACTGAACATCTTTTTCAGGAGGACTATCTGAGAGTATAAAAAATCTTACAGCGTCAGCTCCATAATTATTAATTATATTTTCGGGGTCGATTACATTCTTTTTTGATTTTGACATTGACTCTGATGGGCCCACAGTAACTCTTGATGAAGAATTTGTCTTAACATAATAATTTTTTTCACTAAGCTCTACCTCATCTGGACTGAGCCAATTATTATTTTCATCTTTATAGGTTTCGTGACAAACCATACCTTGAGTAAATAAACCTTCAAATGGTTCTTTAAATTTAAATTTATCATTATTGTAAGCTAAAGATCTCATAAAAAATCTTGAATATAGTAAGTGAAGAATGGCGTGTTCTACACCTCCAATATACTGATCTACTGGCATCCAATAATTTATCTCATCTAAATCAAAACCATACTTATCATTATTAGGTGAACAAAATCTTAAAAAATACCATGATGAGTCTACAAAGGTGTCTAAAGTATCTGTCTCTCTATGATATTTTTTTCCCTCAATATCTACGGTCTTCCAGTTTTCATCGTTGTCTAATGGATTACCTTTACAATTGAGATTAATATTTTTTGGAAGTTTTACCGGAAGTTGATCTTTTGGAATTGTTTTAATTTCACCTTTTTCATCATACGCGATTGGAATTGGACATCCCCAGTATCTTTGTCTTGAAACACCCCAATCTTTTAACCTAAAGTTAATTTTTTCTGTTCCAATTCTTCTTTCCTGTAGAATTTCTATAGCCTTTACTACTGATTGTTCTGGCGCTTTGAGACCGTTCAAAAATTCTGAGTTTATTATTATGCCCTCCCCAGGAAATGCTTCTATTTTTACTTCAAAATTTTCTTGATCTTTCGGTCTTACGACTGTTTTTATATTAAGATTATATTTTTTGGCAAAATCAAAATCTCTTTGGTCGTGACCAGGACAACCAAAGACTGCACCAAATCCATAATCCATGAGTACAAAATTTGCAAAGTAAACTGGAACTTTTTCATTTTCTTTAAATGGATTTATAGCCTTCAAACTTGTTTTAAAACCTATCTTTTCAGCCATTGCCAAAGACTCCTCTGTAGTACCTGTCTTCGAGCATTCATCTTTAAATTTTATAAAATCTGGATCGTTCTCGTAATGTTTTGATATTGGATGATCTGGCGAAAGAGCCAAAAAAGAAAAGCCAAACAAAGTATCTGGTCTTGTAGTAAAACATTTTATTTCATCAACTGGCAAATCACCTTCTATCTTAAAATTAAGTTCGCAACCAAAAGATTTTCCAATCCAATTTTGTTGCATAACTTTAACTTTATTTGGCCAATTTGTTAATTCATTAAGTCCTTCTAATAAATCATCTGAAAATTTTGAAATATTAAAAAACCACTGATTGAGTTTTTTTCTTTGAACAACAGCTCCTGACCTCCAACCTTTGCCATCAATTACTTGTTCATTTGCTAAAACTGTTTCATCAACAGGATCCCAATTAACAAAATTTTCTTTTCTATAAACCAAACCTTTTTCATAAAGCTCTAAAAAGAATAATTGCTGATGTTTATAATAATCTTCATTACATGTTGAAATTTCTCGATCCCAATCAATAGAGAGTCCAAGTTTTTTTAGTTGAGACTTCATTACTGATATATTTTTCTCAGTCCAATCTTTTGGGTCTAAATTATTTTGCTTTGCAGCATTTTCTGCTGGCAAACCAAATGAATCCCATCCCATTGGGTGCAGAACATTAAAACCTTTAAGCGATTTGTATCTTGAAAGAACATCCCCGATTGTATAATTTCTAACGTGACCCATATGTATTTTACCTGATGGATAAGGAAACATTTCAAGGCAGTAAAATTTTTTTTTATTTTGATTGAGTTTAGTTTTGAAAGATTTATTCTTTTCCCAAAAATTTTGCCACTTATTTTCTATTACTCTGAAATTATATCTATTGTTATGTTCCACTTATGAATATTAATTTTTTTTTAATTATCTGTAGTTGCTCTACCTTTATAAGGTTTAAAGTTTTTTACTTTTGTTTCTGCTTCATAAACAGCTGCTTTAGATAAAATTTTTTTGCTTAGTTCTTTTTTGATATTTTCAGATCTTTCTATAATTGTGCAATTTTGATTTGATGCACATTTTTTATAAAAGACTTTTATATCTAGCGCGTCAGATCTAATTTCATTTGTTAAAAACCTGATTGTAATTTTTATTGCCTCAGAGGAACTTGTGTTACTTGAGTACCAATCGGTTATTATTATTCCCCCACTATAATTTGCTGATGCTAATGGCATAAAATCTATTGTATCAAGTGACGCTCTCCATAAGCTATTTGAACTTGCAAAATCAAAATTTCCAGAGCCTTTTTTTTTGTCTTCATCAAAGAGTCTAAAACCTCTACCTTCCTCAATATTTTTTTTAACACGAGACTCTGCATCAGGTGGAAATTGACGCGCATCCGCCCCCATGCCACATCCATAAAGAAATATAAAGAAAGAGCTAAAAATTACCGTATATTTTAGATTTTTTATCATTTTTAAATTTACGTTTTATTTAATATTAATAATAAATAGTCAATTTTTACTGAAGCACATAATATAGGTGCAAAAATGCAACACTATATATAATTACTTCAATTTAAATGAAATTAAGAGATTTAATAGCAATAAAACTGATAAAAGGCTCGTGTTTAATATTAATATTAACAATTAAATAAAGGAGTAATTAATATGAACAATCTTAAAAAATTAGGATTGACTGCATTAGGTACTGCTCTTGTAACTTCATCAGCTGTTGCTGGTTCATTGGATGTTACAGGTACTGCTGGACTTACATATGTAGGAAATTCTGGAGCTGATAACGGTGCAAGTAAGCTATCACAAAAAACTACTATCTCATTCACAGGTTCTGCTGATTTAGATAACGGTTTTACAGTTAGCTACTACAATAACGTATCAGGTGCTGGTATGACAGCAGCAAACAGCCACTTCACTTTAGATATGGGTGATATGGGTACACTAAGATACGCAGGCCAAGGTGCTGTTGGAAATGGTGCTGTAGGTGCATGGGATGATAAAACACCAGCTGCAAACGAAGAATCTTGGGACATCAAAGGTGGCGGTGGAGAAACTGGGCCAATAGCTCAACAAACTACTGCTGACTCAATGATCTACACTAACAACATGATTGATGGTGTAACTGTAATGTTAAACTACAAACCAGGTGAAACTACTCACGATAGTACAACAGGTGGTGGTATCGCATTTACTGGTGTTGAAGGTTTAAACGTTGGTGTTGCAATTGAAGATAATAATACAACTGATGGTGCCGTAGTAGAAAACACTGTAGTATATGCAACTTATGCAATAGATGCATTTACAGTTGGTATCCAAGCTAACGAAACTGATAGCCAAACAGCTAATGCAGATACTGAGTTTGAAGCATGGGGTGTGTCATACGCAATAAGCGAAGACATCTCAGTTTCATACGGTTCTTCAACTGTTGAATATGAATCAGGTGCAGGAAATTCAGACCAAGAAGCAGATGCTTTAGGTGTGTCTTGGACAAATGGTTCAATGTCAGTAACAGCATCAAGACATGATATCGCTAATGTTGCTGGTACAGCAACTGATGATAGAGATGCAACAGAAGTTAACTTAACTTTTGCATTCTAATTATTTTATATAATTATATTAAAGGCCCCTTTTTTAAGGGGCCTTTTTTTTTATACCTATTTAAAATAACTTATTCCAGCAAAACCACTACAATTTGTTAAAGATAGAATTTTTAGATTTCTTCTATTAATACCTCCTAAAGCAATAATATTAATACTAGTTAATTTTTCTAAATTTATAAATTTATAAAGTCCAAGGTAATTTTTATTTTTCTTAAATATAGATGAAATAAAAATTAGACTAACTTTTTGTTTTTCTTTCAATCGTATTTCTTTGATATTATGAGCAGAACCTAAAATTCTAAAATTTTTTTTTAATTTATAATTTAAATGTCTTAAGCTTTTGTTAAATGAGGGGATGTAAGCCCCGTCAAAACCTAGTTTAATAGCAAGTTGAATATTATTGGATAAATATAGTTTTATCCCCTTTCTTTTACAGAATGTCCTTAACTTCAAAAGTTCAGTAATTACAGGCATTTTTTCATAATTTCTATATATTACACTTGTATTTGAGTTTAAATTTTTAAGTTCTGTAGTATTAAATTTTTTAATAAAGTAGTATTTTTTTTTTAATCTATGCATCAATCAATAACAAATTTTACAAACATACAGAATTCAATAAAAGAAAATCAAGAAAAAACAAACAACAAAAATAATGTAAAAATTATCGCTGTTTCAAAAACATTTGAAATTGGTCATATAAATCCTTTAATTGAGTATGGCCACACAGATTTTGGAGAAAACAAGGTTCAAGAAGCAATTGAAAAATGGTCCGACATAAAAATTAAAAATCAAAACTTATCACTTCATTTAGTTGGAAAATTACAATCAAATAAGACAAAATTAGCTTTAAAAATATTTGATTACATTCACTCTCTTGATAGTGAAAAACTTGCCAATAAAATTTCTGAGGAGCAAAAAAAAATAGATAAAAAACCTAAATTGTTTATTCAAGTAAATATTGGAAATGAGGATCAAAAAAGTGGGGTTAGTCCAAATAAGTTAAAATCATTCTACAAATATTGCTTAGATAAGGATTTAGATGTAATTGGAACCATGTGTTTGCCGCCCATTTCAGAAGACCCTGAGAAATACTTTATGAGGATGAATTACTTAAATAAAGATTTAGGCTTAAATGAACTTAGCATGGGTATGTCAGCTGATTATATCCCTGCAATTGATAACAATGCTACTTTTATCAGAGTTGGTTCAAAAATATTTGGTGAAAGAAAAAAGAAATTTTAGGTAATGAAAAGTAATAACGATTTGAGAGAAAATTTAGATTTCGCAAAAAAATTTTTTAAAAATAAAAATTTTGTTAAAGCAGAAAAATTGTATACAAAAATAATAAAGAAATTTCCTAACAATTTTGATGCTAATTATTTTATGGCCTCAATCAAAGCACAAAATAATAATTTCAATGAAGCTAAAGATTACATGGAGAAAGCTAATTCTATAAATCCAAATCTTCCAGAGTTAAATAATAATCTAGGGTTAGTATATTTAAACTTAAATGAAATAGGAAAGGCTTTAAAATATTTCCAAAAAGCAATTAGTTTAAATAAAAATTATTTAATTGCTTATACTAATCTTGGTATGGCGTATGTTAGTCTTAAAAAAGTTTCGGAGGCTAAGGAAAATTATCTCAAAGCGCTAGAAATTGATCCAAATAATCTTCTTGCAAACTATAATTTTGCTAATTTATTGAAAAGATTAGGGGATCATGAAAATGCTGAAAATTTTTATAAAAAAGCAATAGAGATTAATCCAAATTATCTACCAGCTTATAATAATGTTATGGATTTGTATGACAAATCAAATCAAAATGAAAAACTTCATGATCTAATAAATACTGCAGAAAAAATATTTTTAAATGACCAAGTAATTAAATCATTTAAAGCTAAGCTACTCTTTAAAAATAAAAGTTATAAAGAGGTAGTAAGTTTAATAGAAAATACAGAATTTTTACCTGAGCAAATTGTTCAAAAACAGTCTAGCTATGAAGTCTTAGCTAAAAGCTATGATAAAGTCGGAGACTATGACAGGGCTTTTGAACTTTTTCAAATGTTGAACGACATAATGGATCAAGGTAAAGACCAAACAGTCGACAAAAAAATATATATAAAAACTACAAAAGATAGACTAAATTTTTTTAGTAATCCAAAAATATCCACTTGGAACCCTCCAAAAATTTTAGATGATAGAAAAGATCCATATTTTTTAATAGGTTTTCCTAGATCTGGTACAACTTTGTTAGATACAATATTAAGAAGCCATCCGTCCATTGAGGTTTTAGAAGAAATACCAATAATAAATAGATTAATAGATCATCTTTATATAAACAAAGGTTTTGCCCTTGAAGATCTAGAAAATACTGATCTAAAATTAATAAAAGAGATGAGGGATTACTATTTTAATCAAATTGAAACCTATAAAAAAAATAAAAATAAAAAAATCACTATAGATAAAATGCCACTTAATCTTGTACATGTGGGTGAGATTTTAAGATTTTTTCCAAATGCTAAATTTATATTAGCTTTAAGACATCCATATGATTGTGTTTTGAGCTGCTTCATGCAGAATTTTATGCTCAATCATGCTATGGCTAACTTTCTTAATTTAGATGACTCATTAAATTTATATGACCTTACTATGTCATTGTGGAAAAAATATACCAATGTTTTTAAAATTGATCATCATTTAATAAGATATGAAGATGTGGTCTCTAACTTTAAAAAAACAATCGGAGATCTTTTGAAATTTTTAAACGTAAAATGGTCTGATAATGTATCAGAATTTTATAAAACAGCTGAAAAAAGAGGAATAATTAACACTCCAAGTTATAATCAAGTAAGCCAACCTATTTATTCAAATTCTATGTATAGATGGAAAAATTATGAAAAGGAGTTTGCAAAATCAAATATTTCTTTAGAAAATTGGATTAAAGAATTTAATTACTAATTAAATTTATCTCAATATTCTTATTTTTGTTTTTTTATTAATTAACTTTATCAAAATTAAAAAATCTTTTTTTGATAAAGCAATACACCCTGCAGTAGGTTGATAATTTTTTGTTAAGTGAATAAAGATTGCGCTTCCTTTTTTTGGTATAGTCTTGTTATAATTGTATTTTATTACTAAGAGAAAGTCATATTTATAGTCTTTTCGAAATAATTTTTCATAACCTATATTTTTATCAATTTTCATTAATTTGTTATAATTTTTGTGGTTAACATCATTGCACCAGGCCATATTTTTATCAATTTTATGAGTCTTTAGACTTGTAAGTGGCTTTTCAAATCTGTCAGCTCTATAGAAGAGATCTCCCAAATCAAATATTCCAATTGGAGTTTTTTTATCGCCCTCAATTTTTTTTTTGGAGAAATTATTTTTTCCAATACAACACCTAAACCTAAAATCTTTAAATAAAAGAGTATGTTTATTTTTGACAATAATTGTCATAGATTCACTATATACCATGACAAAAAAATTAATAATTTTTAGATACAAAGAACTATTTAATATACTTGAAGAAATAAAGGAAAATTTTGAATTTAAATTGGAATTTTATGAGAAGGAGAGAGAATTAGAAAAATTAGAAAATGATAATTTAAGTGATTACTTAGTGATTGCTAAAAAAAAATTATCAAATTTAAAAAAGCAGATTATAATTGATAAATCTCCAATTAATATTAACGATCTTATTCAAACTTTAAATATCAATTTTTTAAAGTCAAAATTTATAGAACAATCTAAAATAGATTTAGGAAGATATTATTTAGATCTTAATTCAAGAATATTAAATCAAAATGAAAAGGAACTTGAGCTGACAGAAAAAGAGAGCTCTATATTAATTTTTTTAAAACAGTCTAAAGATCCAGTGAAAATTGATCAGCTTCAAGAAAAGGTTTGGGGATATAAATCTGAACTTGAAACCCATACAGTTGAAACTCACGTATATCGTCTTAGAAAGAAAATAAACGATAAATTCTACGATAATGAATTTATTATAAGTGATAAAAAGGGTTATTTTTTAAATGAAAAAAAAAAATAGTGTTGCTAAAGAACTTTTTTCTAAAAAGTACAAGCCGAGAGTTGTTAAACCGAAAAAAGGTAAAGGGAGCTTTAAAAGAAAAAAATAATATTTAAAGTCTTGCACCTATTTGTTGAATAACTTTCGACGACATTTCTGTCCCTTTTTCTAAGCTATCTTTCAATGACATATTATTTACATGCCCATGCAAAAAACCTCCTGCGAAAAGATCTCCAGCACCAGTTAAATCAACAATTTTTAAACCTTCTTTTATACCACACTCAACAACTTCATCTCCATTAACCGCTACAGCACCCTTTTCGCCTCTTGTTACAACAACTGTTTTACTGAGTGATTTGGAAAATGTTATTACATCATCAAAACTTTTTGCATCGATAAGCGACATTATTTCTTGCTCATTGGCAAAGGTAATATCTAGTTTATTTTTTACCAATTCTAAAAAGTGTGGTTTGTGTCTATCTACACAAAATTGATCAGATAAAGACATTGCCACTTTGTTTGCACTTTGAATTGCTTTTTCAAATGCCTTTTTTGGATCCCCTTCATCCCAGAGATATCCCTCTAAAAGAATAATCTCACTTCTTTTTACTGCGTCTGAACTTACATCGTCTTCATTAATTTTTCCTGCAGTTCCTAAAAATGTACACATTGTTCTTTCAGAGTCTGGTGTCACTAAAATTAAACAAGTACCTGTAGGCAGTGCCTCCTTTTTCTTGTCATAAATATATTTAACGTTTTCTTGTTTTAAACCCTCTTCGTATTTTTCACCCAATTTATCATCGCTTACTTTTCCAATAAATCCTACTTCATTTCCAAGTTGTGATAGACCAACAATAGAATTAGCAACAGAACCACCTGAAACAGTTTTTTCGATTTTAAGATTTTTTAATAAACTTTGAAATTCACTCTCATCAAAAATTAACTTCATTGTACTTTTTGTTAATCCATTTTTTGAAATAAAATCTTCATCCACTTTGCAAATTACATCTACAATTGCGTTTCCTATTCCTAATATTTTCATTTTTATGCTTTCTTTGTTTTAAGAGGTTTTTTTCTTTTAGGATAACAAGTAGTACAAATTTTACAAGCAATTCCATAACATTCTCTTGCTTTGCAGTACTCTCGTCCATAATAAATTATTTGGAGGTGTAATTTATTCCAATATTTTTTTGGGAATAATCTTTTAAGGTCCTTTTCAGTTTGTACTACATTTTTTCCATTTGTAAGTCCCCATCTTTGAGCCAATCTATGAATATGAGTATCAATAGGAAAAGCTGGAAAGCCAAATCCTTGTGACATGACTACACTTGCAGTTTTATGGCCAACACCAGGTAATTTTTCTAAATCTTCAAAGGTTTTGGGGACTTTTCCATTATAATTTTTTACTAAAATTTTTGACAAAATATAAATACTTTTTGCTTTAATTCTAAAAATTCCAATTTTTTGTATTAGTTTTTCTATTTTTTTTCTACCAAGTTTAACAAAATGTTCTGGTCTATAATACTTTGTATAAATATCTTTAGTCACATTATTTACATTTTTGTCAGTACACTGAGCAGACAAAAGGACAGAGATTAGAAGTGTAAAAATATTTTTGTGTTTTAATGGAATTGGTGTTTTAGGATAAAATTTATTAAGCTTTTTTAAAACTATTTTAGCCCTTTGGACTTCATTCATTATTCAAAATTTAATACATCTCTCATTGAATAAAGACCTGATTTTTTTGATTTTAGCCACTTTGCAGCTGTGATTGCTCCTTCTGAATAAAGAGCTCTATCAAAAGCTTCATGGTTGAGCGTGATTATCTCTTTACCACTAGAAAATTTAACCTCATGTTCTCCGATAATTTCATCTTTCCTAATCGAATTAAAATTTATCTTTTTGCTATATGGAAATATTTTCTTATTTAGAAATTTTTTTCCAAGTAATTTATAAAAGTCTTTATTTTTACCAACAGCTATACCTTTACCAAGCATTAAAGCAGTTCCTGATGGAAAATCTTTTTTATGTTTGTGATGAACTTCAAAAACCTTACTTAAATATTTATCCCCAAGTGCTCTTGATGCAATTTCGGTTAAATACATTAAAAGATTTATTCCAAGACTCATATTACCTGCCTTTAAAATAGGTATTTTTTTTGAAATTTTTTTAATCTTATCTTCTTCAGTCTTAGTAAAACCAGTGGTTCCAATAACAACTCTTTTCTTTAATTTTGAAGCTATTTTTAAAACTTCAAAGGTGCATTTAGGCACTGTAAAATCTATTATTACGTCTGTTTTTTTAAACACATTTTCGTTGTTTAATTGTGGTTTAATTCCAACTATCTTTTTTTTTATTAATATATTTTCAGTTAAACCAACAAGTTTTGTAGCACTGTCAGATTTTATAGATTTTATTAGTTGCTGGCCCATTCTCCCCATGCACCCAGTTATTACTAAATTTATTTTTTTCATTTAAAAATTTAAAGATAACTTAGATTAGCATTAACCTTTAGTTTTGCCAGAAACTTTTAGCTTTTTGAAAGAATTTTTTAATACTTGGGTTAGATTTCTCATTTTCAATTTCTCTAAATTTTTCTAGTAGTTCTTTTTGCTCCTTATTTAATGAAACTGGAACTTCTGTATTTACTTGAACATAAAGATCACCATAATCTCCACCCCTCATATAAGGCATACCTTTTGCCCTTAATCTAAATTGCTTTCCACTTTGAGTTCCAGCCGGAATTTTTATTTTTGCCTTTCCTCCATCAATAGTGGGTATTTCAATAGAAGTTCCTAAAGCTGCGTCTGCAATTGAAATGGGACATTCAAAAAATAAGTTTTCATCAGACCTTTTAAATAATTCATGTGAGTGGACATTTATAAATAAATATAAGTCTCCATTACTCCCACCTCTTGAGCCTGCTTCACCTTTGCCAGACAACCTAATTCTTGTTCCATCATCAACGCCTTTTGGAATTGTAACTGATAGTCTCTTTGAGGCTTGTTTTTTTCCTTGCCCACCACAACTTCCACATGGATGAGTTATCATCTCGCCAGAGCCAGAGCACTGAGGGCAAGTTTGTTGGACAGTAAAAAACCCTTGGCTTGATCTTACTTGTCCATGACCTCCACACATATTACACGCACCAGCGTTATGACCTGGTTTAGAGCCAGAGCCACTACAAGTGTCACATTTTTCTGTTGTTGAAAACTTAATATCCTGTTTTTTACCAGAAAAGGCTTCCTCTAAGGTGATAGATAAATCATATCTTAAATCAGAACCTCTGTTATTAGATCTTCTCGATCTTCTTCCTCCACCAAAGCCTTCTCCAAAAAAATCCTCAAATATATCTGAAAAATGATTTGAAAAATCAAAGTTTCCAAAACCTCCTCTTCCACCACCACCATTTTCGAAAGCTGCGTGTCCAAAATTATCGTAGTTCTGTTTTCTTTCAGAATTTGATAAAACGTGGTAAGCCTCTGAAGCCTCTTTAAACTTTTCCTCAGCTGCTTTATCGCCTTTATTTTTATCTGGATGAAATTTGACTGCTAATTTTCTGTAAGCTGATTTAATTTGATCAGCTGAAGCACCTTTATTAACTCCCAAGACGTCATAATAATCTCTCTTTGCCATAACAGGTTATAGACAAATAGTTGTTAGTCTAGGCGCTTTTCTCTTTATTCTCGTCTTTTACTTCTTCAAAGTCAGCATCAACAACATTGTCGTCTTTTTTGTTTTCTCCTTTAGAATCATCTTTTGGAGCATCATCTGGTTTAGCACCTTGTTGTGATTTATAAATTGCTTCACCAAGCTTCATGGATGCTTGAACTAGGTCTTGCGTTTTCTTTTTTATTTCTTCTAAATCAGTTCCTTTAAGTGAATTTCTTAGGTTTGCGGATGCATCTTCTATAGCTTTTTTGTCAGCATCAGAAACTTTACTTCCATGTTCTTTTAAATTTTTTTCAGTTGAATGTAATAAAGTATCAGCTTGGTTTCTTGCATCAACAGCTTCTCTTTTTTTCTTGTCTGCTTCCTTATTGCTCTCTGCGTCTTTTACCATTTGATTGATTTCTTCATCACTTAAACCGCCGGATGCTTGAATTTGAATTTTTTGTTCTTTACCAGTTCCTTTGTCTTTAGCTGAAACGTTAACAATACCATTTGCATCAATATCGAATGTTACTTCAATTTGAGGAACTCCTCTAGGCGCTGGCGCAATTCCAACTAGTTCAAAATTTCCAAGAACTTTATTGTCTGTTGCCATCTCTCTTTCACCTTGCAAAACTCTTATTGATACAGCCGGCTGATTATCCTCTGCAGTCGAGAAAACTTGGCTTTTCTTCGTGGGAATAGTTGTATTCTTCTCAATTAATTTTGTTGATACACCACCTAATGTTTCAATTCCTAGTGATAACGGAGTTACATCTAACAATAATACGTCTTTAACATCCCCCTGTAATACACCTGCTTGAATAGCAGCTCCCATAGCAACAACCTCATCTGGGTTTACAGATTTATTAGGATCTTTACCAAAAAAGTTTTTTACTTCTTCAACTACTTTAGGCATTCTTGTCATACCACCAACTAAAACAATCTCGTCTATTTCACTTGCTGAAAGACCAGCGTCTTTTAATGCAGTTTGGCAAGGTGGTATTGTTCTAGAAATCAAATCTTCAACAAGAGCCTCCAATTTTGCTCTAGTCATTTTTAAATTTATATGTTTTGGACCTGTTTTGTCAGCTGTTATAAAAGGTAAATTTATTTCAGTTTGCGCAGCAGATGATAATTCAATTTTTGCTTTTTCTGCAGCTTCTTTGAGTCTTTGGAGTGCTAGCTTATCTGATTTTAAATCAATACCATTTTCTTTTTTAAATTCCGTAAGAAGATACTCAACAATCGTGTTATCAAAATCTTCGCCACCTAAGAATGTGTCCCCATTAGTAGATTTTACTTCAAATACGCCATCACCTAATTCAAGAATTGAAACGTCAAAAGTTCCACCACCTAAATCGTATACTGCAATTTTTTTATTTGTTTTTTTATCTAATCCATATGCAAGCGATGCTGCAGTTGGTTCATTAATAATTCTTAAGACTTCAAGACCAGCTATTTTTCCTGCATCCTTTGTTGCTTGTCTTTGTGCGTCGTTGAAATATGCTGGAACTGTTATTACTGCTTGTTTTACCTCTTGGCCTAAGTATTTTTCTGCTGTCTCCTTCATTTTTTGAAGCGTGAATGCTGATATTTGAGAAGGTGAATACTTTGTGCCTTTTGCCTCTATCCAAGCATCACCTTTGTCTGAATTAACTATTTTAAATGGAGCTGTCTCAACATCTTTTTTAACAGTTGGATCTTCAAAATTTCTACCAATTAATCTTTTAACAGCAAATATAGTGTTTTCAGGATTTGTTACCGCTTGTCTTTTTGCTGGTTGTCCAACTAATTTTTCATCTCCATCAGTAAACGCAACAACGGATGGAGTAGTTCTCGCACCTTCTGCGTTTTCTAAAACTTTTGCTTGTGTACCTTCCATTACGGCGACACAAGAATTAGTTGTTCCTAAATCAATTCCAATTACTTTACTCATATTAATTTCCTTTGCTTCATATAAGTGTTAATTTTACAACTACAAGCATCCATCAAGATTAATTTTTATCCTTTTCTGCTTGATTTTCTTGAGTTTTTTGTTCATCTTTTGATTGTTCTTCTAACTTCCTTTTTGCTACCCCAACTAATGCCGGTCTTAATAGTCTATCTTTCATCATAAATCCCTTTTGAATTTCCTGAACTATCGTTCCTTGTTCTTTAGTTTCATCCTCAATTTCCATCATTGCTTGATGAAGATTTGGATCTAGCTTTTCATTTATAGACTTAATTGGCTCTATATTATTTTTCTTAAATATTGATAACAAATCTTTATTAATAATTTCAAAATGTTCGAGAACTTTTTTTAAAGTGTCAGTATTTTTAATAGTCTCATCATTTTCTAATGAAATCTTTGATCTTTCAAGATTATCTAAAAGATTTAATGCTTCTCTTGCAAAAGAAAAACCACCATATTCAAAAGCATCCTCTTTTTCTTTTTCATATCTTCTTCTTTGGTTTTCCATCTCAGCAAAAGTTCTTGCGAGCTTATCTTTAATGTTAACCAGCTCATCTTCAGGAGTCAATTTCTCCTCAGTTTTTTCCTCAACATCCTTAATATCTTCAGTCTTTTCTGATTTTGAATCTTCAATTTCTGTTTGATCTTTTTTAGAATTATTTTCTATTGATTCTTCTTTTTCCATTAAGACGTATATGGTAAGTAAACCTAATTTTTCTAGATGCTTAAAAAAAAAATCGAAAAAATTGTTATAGGGTCTAATAATAAGGGTAAAATCAAAGAAATAAGAGATTTGATCCCAAAAAAGTATAAAATTTTCACCCCTAATCAATTTAAATTAAAAAGCCCTGTTGAAAATGGAAAGTCGTTTAAAGAAAATTCTTTAATTAAGGCAAAAAATTTTTCGTCAAAAACTAATATGGTTTGCATAGCTGATGACTCTGGACTTGAAATTGACTTATTAAATAAAAAACCAGGCATTTATTCAGCAAGATGGGGAGGTTCAAAAGGAGACTTTAATTTAGCAATTAAAAAAATTTTTAAAGCTTTAGATAAAAAGAAAAAAAATTGGAGAGAAGAAAAAATCTCAGCAAGATTTATTTGTGCATTAACAATTTTTGGTCTTAAAAAGGAACCTATTTTTTCAATTGGCAAAATTGAGGGATATATATCTAATGAGCAGAGGGGCCATAAAGGCTTTGGTTATGATCCTATTTTTATACCTAAAGGAAAAAGTAAAACTTTTGGTGAGATGGATCCTAAAAAAAAATATAAAATTGACCACAGATACAAAGCTTTTAAAAAAATTAGAAAATTTTTATAAATTTTTCATCATTGATACTGTAAAAATTTAATTGGTGTGTAATTGTGTTCTTATCAATCTCAAAAATACCTATTTTTCCTTTGAATTTATTTTTTTCATAAAATATCTTTTTATCTTGATCAAAATTGTTACTGTAAATTAAAAAGTAAACTAAACCGACAAGGTCATAACTTAAAAAGGAAAGTTGATTAGCTTTTTTTTTGTATGCGTTATTATACTCAATCTTAAATAACTCAAAATTTTCTTTATTAATTGATGGAAAATAAATTGGTTGAAGTGAATTTTCTTTTAAAAGTGAATTATCAAACCACTGATTTAAAGTAATGTAAGAAATTCTTTTTGAGGAAACATCTGTATATAAAAGAGATGTAGCTACACTCTTCAAACTTTCGCCAAAATCAGCAATAATAACTGAGTCAAAGTTTATTCCACCTAAAGTATCTTTTTTATTTAGTTCCTCTAATTTTTTTTCTTTATTTATTAATGATGAGTTTTCTACCCTTTCAATTTCATTAAGTAAATTCTGTTTCCTTTCAGGGTATCTTGTAACTTTTTCAATTTGGGAAGTAAGCAATGTTGGGTCCATATCATAAAAATATTTATCTTTTAATTTTAATTTTGTTTTTTTGATAGCCTGTTCAACTTCTTTTTGGTAGTCACTCTTAGGGATTAAAATAATAGTCCTTTGGATCTCGTTTAAGTTCCTAAATTTATCAATTGTTTGAAATTGAGAAATCGCGTTAACACCTGCACTAATTACATTTTGAGGATTTCCATAAACTTTATTTGTGAATGATATAAAGGTTACATCA
The DNA here is from genome assembly GCA_902625715.1 of uncultured Pelagibacteraceae bacterium. Classification (GTDB taxonomy): domain Bacteria; phylum Pseudomonadota; class Alphaproteobacteria; order Pelagibacterales; family Pelagibacteraceae; genus Pelagibacter. Next base: position 45,883 of record CACOCP010000003.1, read on the forward strand.
TCTAATTCATCAAGATACTTTGTACTCTCATTAAAAACCGGACCTATAATAATTTTGATACCTTGATCATGTAGGGCTTTTGATGCTTTTAATGCATCAATTGGATTAGCTTTTGTATCTCCTGGTACAATTTCAAATTTTTCATCATTAATTTTATTAAGTGCAAGTCTTGTTGATTTAATAATGGAGTCCCCAATGGTCGAATATTCACCACTTAATGGTACCACAAGACCAATTTTAATTTTGCCCTCTGCAAATATTTTACTTGAAGGCAATAAGCATATTAAGATTAATACTAATATTTTTTTAAATAAAGATTTCATTTAATTATTAATAATATAATTTTAAATTATGCATCATGATAAAATCTTAAATAATCTTAAACCTGGGCTATATTGTGTTGCTACACCTATTGGAAATCTTGGGGATATTACTTTAAGAGCTTTAGAAGCACTTGAAAAATGCGATCTAATTTTGTGTGAAGACACAAGAGTTTCAAAAAAATTGTTAAATCATTTTAAAATAAAAAAACATCTTATTTCTTACCATAAATTCAATGAGAGACAAAAAATTGAAGAAATAATAGAAATGCTCAAACAAGACAAAATTATTTGTTTGATATCTGACGCTGGAACCCCGACTATATCAGACCCAGGACAATTACTTATTAAAAAATGTATTGAGCATTCAATCGATATCTTTCCCGTACCTGGTGCATCGTCAGTTAGTGCAGGTATTTCTATAAGTGGATTTTCAGATAGATATTTATTTCTCGGTTTTTTACCTGAAAAAAAAAAAGACCTTAATTTAAATCTTGAAAAAGCATCAAGTTTTGGATGTACAGTTGTATTTTTTATATCACCAAACAAATTCTATAAAATTATTAATGATTTAAAACTTCATTTTCCAAAAAGAGATATATTAATTTGTAGAGAAATTACCAAGTTTCATGAGGAGTATATAAGAATTACTTCCGATAAATTGGATAATTTGAGCATATCTAAAAAAGGAGAAGTAACAGTAATAATTTCTGAGAATAAAAATATTCAAAAAAAGTTAATTGAATTAGAAGAATCAGATAAAAAAGACATTAAAAAATTATTAAAAACCAATACAATTAAAAATGTAGTGAAAGTAATTTGTGGTAAAAAAAACTTTCAAAAAAAAGTTATATATAATTACTGCTTAAAAATTAAGAATGAAAAAAAATAAACTTTGCCTTTTTTTTATATTATTAATAGTTTTAAACGGATGTGTGGGTGCTTCATCAACTGGAGTTCTTGGTACTGGAGTATCAATTGCATTAGATCCAAGAACCATAGGAACTCAGATAGATGACAATATAATGCAGAAAAATTTGAGTGCTAAAATTATAAATATGGATGGAAAGTATTTTTTATCTGTTAAACCAAAAGTTATAGATGGAAGAATTTTTATAACTGGTAAGGTCGAAACAATTGAGGAAAAATTAAAAATAACAAAATTAGCTTGGGAAATAAAAGGTGCAAGATCAGTCAAAAATGATCTTAAGATTAAAGAGAAGTTTAATTTTCAACAATCAGCAAAAGATCTTTTGATTACTTCGCAATTACGTACAGCCATGATCGCTAGTAAAAAAATAAAATCTTCTAATTATAATTTAGATACTCATAAAAAAAAAATTTATATTTATGGCATTGCTGAAACTGAAGATGAAAGAGCGGAAGTTATTAATGAAGCAAAACAAATTCTCGATGTCGAAGATGTTATTTCAAGTATATTGCTTGTAGAAGATCTTAGAATTGTTAAAAACTAATTTGGTTTTTTATAATTAATTACTCCTGCAGAATATGCTGCAACAGAAGCTAAATTTAATATATCAGAAGTAGAGGATCTTAGTGGAGCAATTTCAATTGGTTGTCCCAAACCAATTAACAAAGGACCAATCACCTTAGCTCCACCCAAAGACTTCATCATTTTATGAGAAATAGTTGCACTATGTTGTCCTGGCATAATTAATATATTCGCTTTACCAACAATTTCTGAAAAAGGATAAAGATCTGCATACTCATTATTTAAAGCTACATCTGGCTGCATGTCTCCATCAAATTTAAAATCAACTTCTTTATTTTTTAAAATTTCAACAGCATCTCTAATGTGTTTTGTTCTGCTAGTTAATGGTTGTCCAAAAGTTGAATGAGAGAGGAAGGCAACTTTAGGATCGAAACCAAAAAGTCTTACTACCCTTGCAGCTGAAATCGCTATTTCAGCTAATTGTTCTGACGTTGGATATTCATGTACGCTAGTATCTCCAATAAATACAGTTTTCCCTTTATTTACAACCATATTTAAACCAAACATTATTTCACCAGGCCTTGGTTCAACAACTTTTTTAATCTTTTGTAGAGACTGGGCATATCTTCTTGTATTTCCAGTCACCATTGCATCTGCATCTCCACATGCCACCATACAAGAGCCCCATATAACTCTGTCGTTTCTTACCATTCGATCACAATCTCTCTCTAATAAGCCTTCTTCTCTTTGCAATTTTTTAAATAGAAAGTTTAAATATTTTTCTCTTTTCTCTTTGTTAGTTGAATTCACAATCTCGATATCAAAATTTTCTCCGTATCCAATTTCTTTTAACCTTTCTTTGACAACTTTTTCTTTTGCAACAATAATAGGTGTTCCAAGATTACTATTTTTAAAAGCTATTGCAGCTTTAAGTGTATTTTCATCTTCCCCATCTGCAAAAACAACTCTTTTTTTATTTTTTTTAATTTTCGAATTTATTCCTTGCATAATAGTTACTGATGGATCTAACCTTTGTTTAAGTTGCTCAGAATATATATCAAAATTATCAATATTCTTCCTAGCCACCCCACTTGACATTGCAGCTTTTGCTACTGCAACTGGAATTACACTAATTAACCTTGGATCAAATGTAGAGGGAATAATGTATTCTTTTCCATAAGTAGGTGTCTCACCTCCCATCGCAGCAGCCACTTCCTCAGGAACAATTTCTCTTGCAAGTTTTGCAATAGCATCAGCTGCAGCAGTTTTCATTTCCTCATTGATTGTTTTCGCTCGTACATCTAATGCCCCTCTAAATATATACGGGAAACCAATTAAGTTATTCACTTGGTTGGGATAATCTGATCTACCTGTAGCAATAATTGCATCATTTCTAACTTCTTCCACTTGTTCTGGAGTAATTTCTGGATCTGGGTTAGCGCATGCAAAAATTATCGGGTTTTTTGCCATTTTTTTAACCATCTCTTTTTTAAGAGCTCCTGCAGCAGATAATCCTAAAAAAACATCAGCACCATCTATAGCGTCAGACAATGTCCTATTTTTTGTATCAACTGCATAAGCTGATTTCCATTGATTTAGATTATCTCTTCCCCTGTAAATCACTCCTTTTCTATCTAACATAGTAATATTTTTTTTAGGAACACCTGAGCTTTTAAATAAATTAGCACAAGCCATAGCTGCAGCACCAGCTCCATTGATTACAATTTCAATTTTTTTTAAATTCTTTTTTGCAATGTCTACTGCATTTATTAGTGCTGCAGTTGTAATAATTGCAGTGCCATGTTGATCATCATGAAAAACAGGAATATCTAAAATTTCTTTTAGTTTTTCTTCTATGATGAAGCAGTCAGGAGCAGCGATATCTTCTAAGTTAATACCTCCAAAACTTTTTGCAAAATTCTTAATTGAATTTATAATTTCGCCAGTATCGTTTGAGTCTATTTCTAAATCAATAGAATCAATATCCGCAAATCTTTTAAATAAAACTGCTTTTCCTTCCATTACAGGTTTAGAGGCAACAGCTCCCAAATTACCAAGACCAAGAATTGCAGATCCATTACTAATTACTGCAACCAAATTACCTTTTGTTGTATATTCATAAGCAAGATCAGGATTTTCCGCTATAGCTTTAACTGGAGCAGCAACACCTGGAGAATAAGCTAGAGCTAGATCTCTTTTAGTAGTCATCGGTTTTGATGAATTTATTTCAATTTTTCCCGATTTCTCGTTCGTATGAAAATCAAGAGCTTCTTTATCAGAATAATGTTCTACTTTTCCTTTTTTCATTTTGGATATTTAAATATACAATTAGATCTAAATTAAGACTAATATGATTTATGAACATAATTAAGTCAACTGGCACCTTTAGTTTTTTTGTTTTGATAAGCAGAATACTTGGTTATGTTAGGGATTTTTTTATCGCTCTCTATTTAGGTTCTGGGCCAATAGCAGATGCTTTTTTTGTAGCATTTAGAGTACCCAACACATTTAGAAGGTTATTTTCTGAGGGAACCTTCAACGCTGCTTTTGTTCCATCTTATTCTAGCGAACTTATCAAAGGCAAGGATAAAGCCAAAGAGTTTGCTAATTCAGTTTTTAATTTGTTAGTTTTCTTTCTTTTGGTCACTACCATTTTAATTGAAATTTTTATGCCAGAATTTGTAAAAATTATAGCTCCTGGTTTTAGTGATGATAAAGAAAAAATGCAATTAGCTATAAATTTAACAAGGCTTACTTTTCCTTTTTTACTTTTTATTTGCCTTGCCTCTTTTTTATCTGCGATTTTAAACTCTCACAACAAATTTGCAGCTGCAGCAGCTGCGCCAATAATTCTAAATATTTTATTAATTGTTTGTTTAATCTTTGCAAATAATTTTGGAGATACGTTAGTTTATTATCTATCATACACAGTATCTGTTGCAGGATTAATACAGTTTATATTTCTTATTTTTTTTGTAAGAAAATTTTATTTACCCAATTTCAATTTAAAAATTAAATTAAATGATAATATAAAATTATTCTTTAAAAAGCTTTTGCCAAGCATTTTTGCTTCAGGTGTCACTCAAATAAATATTTTAGTTGGTACTATTATTGCTTCATTTCAAGCAAGTGCAGTGTCTTATTTATATTATGCAGATAGAATTTATCAGATAAATCTTGCAATAGCAGGTATAGCAATAGGTACAGTCATACTTCCAAATTTAAGTAAATATGTTCAAACAAAAGATGAATTAAAAATTTCAGAAATACAAAATAAAGCTTTAGAATTAAGCTTATTTCTAAGTTTGCCTGCTTCACTAGCTTTGATTGTTGCGTCAGAGGAAATAACTTCCTCGTTATTTGGATACGGATCATTTGATATTGAAAGTGTAAAAAATTCAGCTAAAGCGTTATTTTATTTTTCCCTTGGTTTACCCGCATTTTCATTGATAAAGATATTTTCCAGTTTTTTGTTTGCCAGAAATGACACTAATACTCCTTTTAAAATATCTGTGTTCTCAGTAGCAGTTAACATTTTTATTAGTGTGATTTTTTTTAACAAAATTGGATTTATAATTATTCCAATTGCAACAACAATATCTTCATGGTTAAATGGTATAATTTTAATGATTATAGTCATTAACAAAAGTTATTTTAACTTTTCAAGTAATTTTCATTTTTCAATGCTAAAAATACTTTTCTCAAATTTTATTATTTTGAGTATATTTATATATTTAATCAAATTTTTTTCTGAATATCTGGCTTATGAGAATAAGTATAAATTTTTATGTATTATTATTTTAGTAATCACAACGTTTGTGATGTATATTTTAATATCTATTGTCACTAAAGCTTTTAAATTATCAGATATTAAAATAAAACATTAAATTTATGGCAAAAAAAATTTTTTCAGGAGTCCAACCAACAGGAAATCTACACTTAGGAAATTATTTAGGAGCAATAAAAAATTTTGTAGAATTGCAGAATGAAAAAGATAATAATTGCATATACTGTGTTGTTGACTTGCACGCAATTACTTTAAAACAGGATCCAAAAGAACTTAAAAACAATATTAGAGAAACTGCTGCAACGTTTATTGCAAGTGGACTTAATCCAAACAAAAGTATTTTGTTCAATCAATCATTGGTTCCCGCGCACTCTGAGGGTGCTTGGATATTGAGTTGTATTGGCAGGATGGGTTGGCTTAATAGGATGACACAATTTAAGGAAAAAGCAGGTAAAGATAAAGAGAAAGCTAGCGTTGGCCTTTACATTTATCCAATTCTTATGGCTGCAGATATTATGTTGTATGATGCAACACATGTTCCAGTTGGCGATGATCAGAAGCAACACTTGGAACTATGTCGTGATATTGCTCAAAAATTTAATAATGATTATCATGTTGAGGATTTCCTAGTTGCTCCTGAACCATTAATACAAAAACAATTTTCCAGAATTATGAGCTTAAAGGATGGTTCCAAAAAAATGAGCAAATCAGAAGTCTCAGATTTAAGTAGAATAAACTTAAAAGACAGTAAAGATTCAATAATTAATAAAATTAAAAAAGCAAAAACAGATCCATATCCCATCCCAAATATTATTGAAGAATTAAAAAACAGACCTGAGGCAGAAAATTTACTTGGAATATATTCAAGTTTAAAAAAACAAAATATTAACACTACTTTGAAGGAGTTTGGTGGCAAAAATTTCTCTGAGTTTAAAACAAATCTTTCTGAACAATTAATTGATAAAATTTCTCCAATAACAAATGAAATAAATAAATTATTAAATAATTCTGATTATCTAGACAAAATTTTATTAGCAGGAGCAGAAAAAGCAAATGATATGGCTGAAAATAAAGTTAGAGAAATCAAGAAAATAATCGGTTTTTAACTATTTAAAATGTTTTTTTAGTTATTATATTAAAGAAATGTTTGTACAAACTCAAAAAACACCCAACCCTAACTCACTGAAGTTCATACCAGGACGTCCGGTTTCAAATAATGGACCTTTAGAGATAGTTAATAAAGAAGATACAAAAAATACCTTGTTAAGAAATATTCTTTCCATAAATGGTGTAACTGGTATTTTTTTAGGTGAAGATTTTTTATCAGTAAACAAGATAGATAAAAATAATTGGGATGATATACAGCATATTATTATATCTTACATAAATGAGTATTATGCTGAAGGAAACAAGTGTATAATTGATAAATTAGGCCATAATGAGAATGATGAAAGTTTAAATGAAATTGAAAAAAAAATAATTCATATTTTAGAAACAAAAGTTAGACCTGCAGTTGCAAAAGATGGTGGAGATATAAAATTCAAAGAGTTTGTGGATGGTAAGGTCAAGGTTGAATTACAAGGAAGTTGTTCAGGCTGCCCATCTTCAACTATGACGTTAAAACAAGGAGTTCAAAATTTACTCACACATTATATTCCTGAAGTTAAAGAAGTTTTAGCAGTTTAAAATAATAATTTAATTTTATATAATCATTATACTTATTTTATGCCTAAAAAAAATAGAAATGAGTTATTTTTCATAAAACCAAACTCAATTAAATTTAAAAGTCTCAAAAAGAATAATAAAAAAAATTTTCTTAAAAAAGATTACAAGAGTTTATCTAAGTTTTCTTTAGCAAGTGCCATTATTATTTTGATTTTTTCTGGTTTACCTGTGATGACTAATTTTATCAGTGAAAACCTCAGAGCCAATATAGAGGTATCGAATATATCAAAAAAAAATTTTGATTTAACACTTAATAATAAAGAAATATTTAAAAACGAAAACGTTGATGATGAAACAAACTTGGAAAACGTATTTGACGACATAGACGTATTTAATTCTGATGATAACAACTCAAATACCTCAAGATTAAGCGCGTCTACTATCGAGCAATTATTTGAGGACACAAAGTACAACCTTCAAAAAGTTAAAGAAACAAAGCTAGTAAACATTGGAAATTCTATTGATCATTTACCCAAAGAAATGAAAAAAATAGAAAACACAAAAAAGAGAAAAAATCTATTTATACAAATTGTGCTTCCTTTAATAATTGAGGAGAATACAAAAATTCGTTTAGATAGGAAAAAGCTTTTCGCTATCTTAAATAAAAACAATAATTCAAAAACAGAGAAAGAGTGGCTATCTAAAAAATTTAAGCAATATGGTGTCAAAAGTAATGATTTTTCAACATTAAAAATTAGAATGGATGTAATCCCAGCATCTTTAGCAATTGCTCAAGCAGCAAAAGAGACTGGGTGGGGTACATCAAGATTTGCACAAGAGGGAAATGCACTTTTTGGACAATGGACTTGGTCTGGTGAAGGTATTAAGCCGGCTGGAGCAGATGGAGATTCAAAACATAAGGTTGCAAAGTTTAAAGTCTTAAAGGCGTCTGTTAAGGCGTATCAAAGAAATTTAAATACACATTCGGGATATAGAGAATTCAGACGTGAAAGAGCAATTCAAAGAGATAATCAAGGAAAACTGAACAGCCTTTTGCTTGTAAATTATTTGGATAAATATGCTGAAACTGGAATTGAATACACAAAAATATTAAAAAAAATTATTGAACAAAATTCTCTTACAGAATTTGATGATGTTAAAATTCTACCAACAACAAAAAAATTGAAAAACTTAATTTAAATCTACTGAAAATTGGCTACCTAACCACCTCCAGCCATCTATGTCGTTTAAGGAACAATTGATTCTTCCTCTTCTAAAATTAAACTTTTCCCTAAAGGAAATTATAAGTTTGTTCCCTTTTAAATTTATGTTTGAATTATCCCAATAACCTCCTTCATCAGAAAAACAATTTATTTGTCCTAAATTTTTTTGGTCTTTAAAAAATTCCAAACTCATCTCAGGAGGATTATTCTTTGTAACTAGTTTATCTTCTGGAGAGAGTTTATTGTACTGAAGTGGAAGTAAATTTATTAAAAACTGAAATCTTTTAAGATCGCCGTACTTTTCATTTATTGGGAATCTTGGTAATTCATATGGATCTTTATTAAGATCAATGACACCCGAGTGTTGGCCGAATGCAAATTTAAATTTTGATGAAATAAATTTTTTTTGTTTTAAACTATATTCACCAAAAGGATATGAAAAAAAAATTGGATTATAATTAAATTGAGCATTAAATATTTCAATAGATTTATTTATATCTGCAGTGTACTTCTCAAAATCAAATTCTACCATGTATTCATGAGAGTGGGAATGATTTCCTAAATATGCAAAGCTATACGATTCAACTTCCTTTAATTGATCCATAGTCATGTAACCTTTATTTCCTATAGTTTCAGTGGATGTAAACAAAATAAAAGGAATTTGATTTTCCTTCAAAAAAGGCCAAGCGTTTTTATAGAAAGATAAAAATGCATCATCTATGGTAATGAGAATTTTTTTTTTAATTTTCACATTATAAAATTCGTTGTCAAAATCTTTTGGATCAAAAAACTCAAAATTATTATTTTTTATTATTTCCATATGTTTTTTGAATACAGCCATTTTAATATTAGTTGATGGATACTTATTTTCTTCAAATCTATGGTACATGAGAGATAAAATTCCTTTTTCATCTTTCTCGTATTTCTTTTCGGTTGCATATAGGTTTGTTTGCAATAGAAATAAACTGATTATGACTAATTTAGTAATTGATGCTGCAAGTGATAAAATTTTTTTTTCAATCATCAAAGATACTAAATCTTATACCACTGAGTATTCAAACAGTAGAGAAAATTTTGATAAAATAGTGTCTCTATTAAATAAATTCTTGAGTGAAAAAGATACAAATATAAATCAATTTAAAAAAATATATATTAATAGAGGTCCAGGAAAATTTTCAAGTTTAAGAACCTCAATTTCAATTGCTAAAGCTTTATCTATAGTTAATAAAATTGAATTAGTAGGATTTACCTCCATGGATATAAAAAACATAAATGACTATAAAAACTTAATTGAATTAGATAACGAAGATAAGCTAACAAAAGATTTGATAAATCCAATTTATTCGAGTTAAATAAGGTATGTCTGAAACAATAGAACAAAAATGTATTTCAAAAGGAGTAAAACTAACCGAACAAAGAAGAATAATCGCAAGGGTAATATCAGATTCAAAAAAAAAATATGGTGAGTCAGACCATCCAGATGTTGATGAACTTTACACTAGAGTATCACAAATAGACTCAAAGATAAGTATAGCAACAGTTTACAGAACAGTTAAATTATTTGAAGAGGCAGGAATTTTAACTAAACACGATTTTAAATCTGGAAAAGCAAGATACGAATTGAATGATGATCATAATCATTTAATTGATATCAAAACTGGTGAAATTATAGAGTTTGTAGATGAGGAAATTGAGGAGCTTCAAAAAAAAATTGCAGACAAATATGGTTATAATTTAGTAGATCATAAATTAGAGCTATACGGAATAAAAAAGAAATAGTTAATGGAAAAAAAAGTTTTCATTAAGACATTTGGTTGTCAAATGAATGAATATGATTCCAATCGGATCTATGACACAGTCAAAAATATAGGATTTATTAGAAATGATAATCAAAATGATGTTGACTGTTACATATTAAATACCTGTCATATTAGAGATAAAGCAAAAGAAAAAGTCTATCATGAAATAGGTAGAGTAAAAAAAAGCTTTCGAGGAAAAAAAAAACCAATTGTAATTGTTGCTGGATGTGTCGCTCAAGCCGAAAATGAGGAAATGTTAAAAAGAGAACCTTATATAGATATAGTCATTGGTCCTCAGGCATATCATAAAATTAATGATTTAATTTTAAATCAATCGAAAAACAAAAAAATAGATGAAACAGATTTTGATACCGTAACAAAATTTAATTATTTTGATGATATAAGAAACGAGAATAGCAAAATTTCTGCTTTCTTAACAATCCAAGAAGGGTGTGATAAGTTTTGTCATTTTTGTGTGGTCCCTTACACTAGAGGTCCAGAGTATTCCAGGCCTTTTGAACAAATAATAAAAGAAGCTGAGGAACTAATTAAAAATGGCGTTAGAGAAATTACTCTATTAGGTCAAAATGTAAATGCATACTCATATTCTGAAAATGGCAAAGAGTACAGAATTTCTGACTTGATAAAAAAATTGGATCAGTACACTGAATTAAAAAGAATAAGATATACAACATCTCATCCAAGAGACATGACTGATGACCTAATAGATTGTTATTCGTCAAGTAAAAAGTTAACCCCATTTGTACATTTACCAATTCAAAGTGGTTCAGATAAAATATTACATTTGATGAATAGAAAGCATAAAGTTGAGGATTATTTAAAAGTTTATAAAAAGTTAATAAATATTAATAATGATATTAAATTTTCTAGTGATTTTATAATTGGATATCCTGGTGAAACTGAAAATGATTTCAACGATACTCTTAAATTGTTAGATAAAGTAAATTTTATTAATTCTTTCTCTTTTATTTTCAGCCCAAGACCAGGCACCACAGCCTCAAATTATGAGTTAATTGACAATGAAATTTGTAAAGAAAGACTAATTATCATTCAAAAAAAATTATTCAATAATCAAATACAAATTAATAAATCTATGGAAAAACAATCTGTTGAAGTTCTAGTTGAAAATAAGTTAAAAAATCAAAATAAATATTTTGGAAGAAATAAATATTTATCCTCAGTTATCTTTGATGGATCAGAAGACATTATAGGAAATTTGGTAGAAGTTAAAATAGAAAACTCTAATCAGAACAGTCTATTTGGAAAATTAGATAACAAAATGGCAGCAGCTTAATTTGAAAAATCTAAAACAAAATAATTTTAAAACAGAGCTGAAATTTGTTTACTCAGATAATAATTCGCTGAGTATAGTTTTCCAAGATAATGATCTGCTATTAGGTGTTGTTGGAGAATTTAATAACAACTTAAAAGAGTTAGAAAAGTTAACAAATACCAGCATTTATTCAAGAGGAAACTCAATTCTTATAAAAAGCGATCCAAAAAAAAATAATTTAGTAAAAAATGCTATTCAGTTTTTAACTAATCAATTTATTACAAATGGAAATATTGAAAAAAAAGATATAATTTCATCGGTTAATGAATTTATGATTGAGGAAAATAATAATAACAATACGAATAAAAATATTGAATATATTATTAAGACACCAAAAAAATCTGTAATTCCTAGATCAGAAAAACAAAAAAACTATGTTAGAGCGTTAAGGGAGAGCGATATAGTTATTTCAGCAGGACCTGCGGGCACAGGTAAAACCTTTTTAGCTGTTGCTGTTGGCCTTACTATGCTCCTGGAAAAGAAAATTGAGCGAATAATTTTATCAAGACCTGCGGTGGAAGCAGGTGAAAGACTAGGTTTTTTGCCTGGTGACATGAGAGAAAAAGTAGATCCGTACCTAAGGCCATTGTATGACTCTCTTTATGATCTTTTAGATTTTGAAAAAATACAAAAAAAAATAGAAATTGGAGATATAGAGATTGCACCTTTAGCCTTTATGAGAGGTAGAACTCTAAAAAATTCATTTGCAATTTTGGATGAAGCTCAAAATGCAACTGATACTCAAATTAAAATGTTTTTAACTAGAATAGGAGAAAATTCAAAAATTGTAATAAATGGAGATCCATCTCAAATAGATCTTCCAAATAAAAATTTATCAGGTTTGAACAGATCAAAAAAAATATTAGGTAACTTAAGCGAAATATCAATTATAGATTTTGATCATTCGGATGTTGTCAGACACCCTTTAGTATCTAAAATAGTTAAGGCTTATTCTGATATAAATAATGATTAGTGTAAATGTTCTTGTTGATCATAAGAAATGGAAAAAAAGCTTAAATAAGCCACAATTATTTTTTGACAAAATTTTAAAGCGATTTCCAAAAAAATATTTTTACTCTAATAAAAATGTAAATTTTACTTTATTACTCTCAAATAATACGAATATTAAAAAACTAAATTATAAATTTAGAAAAAAAAATAATCATACAGATGTATTGTCATTTCCTTCCTTTATAAAAACAGATTTAAAAAAAGAATTAAAAAAAAAGGAAATTTATCTTGGAGATATAATTATCAGTTATCAATATATTTTTCCTAATAAAAAAAATTTTATTTTAGAAATGACTTTTATTCATGGGTTTTTGCATCTTCTAGGTTTTGACCATAAAAAATCTAAAGATTTTAAATTAATGAATAAAGAAGAAAATAAAATATTAAACTCAATAAGTTAAACTTTTGACAAAATCTGAAAAACTAAATTTTTTAATTTTATTTTTACTTGGTGGCGTTTCATCATTTAGTTTACCTCCGTATAATTTTTTTTTTGTAAATTTTATATCTTTTACATTTTTATATTTATTTTTAGTTGAGGCTAAAAATTCAAATAAATCCAAATTAATTTTTTTTCTTTACGGATGGTTTTTTGGGTTTGGATATTTTATTTGTAGTTTATATTGGATATCAATTTCTCTTACATTTGATAATAATTTTAAATTTTTAATACCAATATCAATTATTTTTATTCCAGCATTTATCTCTACCTTTTTTGGTATTTCAACCTTGATGACAAAATTTTTTTTAAGTCAAAAAAAAATTATTACTTCAGTTCTTTTATTTTCACTTGTTTTTAGTATTGTCGAATATATTCGAGGAATTGTACTCTCTGGTTTCCCATGGAACTTAATAGCTTATAGTTTTTCTGATCAAACAGAGTTTATTCAAATTAACTCTTTATTAGGAATTTATGGATTTAATCTGCTATGTATCACTTTGTTTACAATACCAGCTATATGGTTCATCAAAAAGTCAAAAAAAAATATTTATTGTATTTTTATTGTTGGAATTTTAGTCATATCTAATTTGATTTATGGATATGTCAGCCTAAATAATCTGAGTATAAAAAGTGATAAAAATAATATAAATATTGTTACTATTTCTACCAAAGTAACTTTAGAAAGATTTTATTCATCGAATGTTGATGAATATTCTATAATTCAAAATTTAGTTAAACTTAGTGATCCAAAAAGATATTTTGGAAAAAAAACAATTTTTGTTTGGCCAGAAGGTGTTTTACCTTTAACCAACATGAATAATATTAATTCATACAAAGAAATTTTTAGTAAAAATTTTGATAAGGATCATTTTATTTTGATAGGTTTAAATAGGGAGGTGAATTTAGACGGTAAAACTGAGTATTATAACTCTATTGCAGTTATTGATAATCAATCAAATGTAATTGATTATTACGATAAGAGGAAATTAGTTCCATTTGGTGAGTTTTTGCCTCTAGATAATGTTTTGTCTTTGATAGGGCTTAAAAGTTTAACCAATAATTATCAATCTTACACTAAAGGAAAAGATAAAAAAGCAATCTTAAATATTGAAGATATTAATTTAAAACTATTAGCCACAATTTGTTATGAAATAATTTATGCAGGGTCATTCAATAATAATTTAGATTATGATTTAATAATTAATATTTCTGAGGATGGTTGGTTTGGAAATTCAATAGGCCCATACCAACACTTTACTCATTCAAAGTTTAGATCTATCGAGCAAGGCAAAACTCTTATAAGATCAGCAAACAACGGTATTTCTGCAATTATCAATCCAAGTGGTAAAATTAAATCATTAATTGATTTAGAGGAAACTGGTTCGATTTATACGAGCGAAATTAAGCATAAAGTTACACTTTTTTCTAAATATGGAAATAAAATGTATTTTGTATTAATTTTTATCTATATTTTTTTAATATTATCTATTAGAAGGTTTGATCATGAATAACCTTAAAAATTTCCTTTTTACTAGTGAATCTGTATCGGAAGGTCATCCTGATAAAGTATCAGATAGAATTTCAGATATGGTAGTTGATAATTATTTAGCAAACGAACCTCAGTCTAGAGTAGCGTGTGAAACGTTAACAACAACCAATAAAGTTGTTTTGGCAGGTGAGGTTAGAGGTCCAGAAATCAAAAAAGATGAATTGATTTCAAAAGTCAGAGATTGCATTAAAGATATTGGATATGATCAAGATGGTTTTTCATACAAAGAAGCTACAAAAATTGAAAGTCATTTACATTCGCAATCTGCAGATATTGCAATGGGTGTTGATGCATCTGGAAATAAAGATGAAGGTGCCGGAGATCAAGGTATAATGTTTGGCTATGCATGTGATGAAACAGATGTTTTGATGCCAGCTCCAATTCACTATTCACATAAAATTTTAAGACTAATGGCTGAAGATAGAAAATCAGGGAAATTAAAAAGCATTGAACCAGACTCAAAAAGCCAAATAACAATAGAGTATAAAGATGGAAAACCTGCAGCTGTTAAATCAGTAGTAATATCAACACAACATTCTGCAGATGTAAATCAAGCTGATGTTAGAGAATTAGTTAAACCTTACATAGAGAAATCTATACCAAAAAACTTATTATCAGATCTTAGCGAAGATGAAATTTATGTAAATCCTACTGGAAACTTTGTTATTGGAGGACCAGATGGAGATGCAGGATTGACTGGAAGAAAAATTATAGTTGATACTTATGGAGGTGCTGCGCCTCATGGCGGTGGAGCATTTTCGGGAAAAGATCCAACAAAGGTTGATAGATCAGCAGCTTATGCTTCTAGATATTTAGCAAAAAATATAGTTGCATCAAAAATTTCTGATAGATGTTTGATACAGCTGGCGTACGCTATTGGGGTATCTAAACCACTTTCTATTTATGTTAATCTTTTTACTAACGATGAAGAACAAAACAGACATGTTGAAAAATTAATAAGAGAAAATTTTGATTTAAGTCCTAGAGGAATTAGAGAAATGTTGAGTTTAAATAAACCTATTTATCAAAAAACTGCAGCATATGGTCATTTTGGAAGAGAGCCAGAATCAGATGGATCATTTTCATGGGAAAAAACTGATAAATCAAACATATTTAGTAGTTAAATAAAGTTGAATATTTAAAAAAAGCCAATATATTCCACTAACATTATTGAAATTTCAAAATGGGCCTCGGCCCATTTTTTTTTGGAGAAAATTTAAATGTTAAACAGAAGAGCAGATAAACTTGAATTATTACGAATTGCAGAAGCAGTGGCTTTAGAAAAATCAATTGATAAAGAGTTGATAATAGACTCAATGGAAAATGGTATTGCAAAGGCTGCAAAATCAAAGTTTGGATCTGAAAATGAGATAAAAGTAGAGATTAATCGTGACAACGGTGACATAGGAATTTTTAGAAAACTACAAATTGTTGATAGCCCAGAAAACTCAAATTTAGAGATTAGTTTGGATGATGCAATCAAACTTAATGAAAATAATAAAGACAAAAAAGTTGGAGATGAAGTTTTACAACCTTTACCTTCATTTGATTTTGGAAGAATTGCTGCTCAAACTGCAAAACAAGTCATAAGCTTTAATGTGAGAGAGGCAGAGAGAGAAAGACAATTTAACGATTTTATAGACAAAAAAGATTCAATATTAAGTGGAATTGTTAAAAGATTAGAATTTGGAAACATAATCGTAGATCTTGGCAGAACTGAAGCAATTATTCAAAAAAACGAATTAATACCTAGAGAAAATATTAAAGCAGGAGATAGAATAAAAGCTTATTGCTTAGATGTCAGAAGAGAGCCTAGAGGACAGCAAATATTTTTATCTAGAGCACATCCTAAATTTATGGAAAAATTGTTCATTCAAGAAGTTCCAGAGATTTATGATGGACTAATTGAGATAAAATCTTCTTCTAGAGATCCAGGAAGCAGAGCAAAAATTTGTGTTAAAGCAATTGATACTTCATTAGATCCTGTTGGTGCTTGCGTTGGAATGAGAGGTAGTAGAGTTCAAGCTGTTGTTAATGAACTTCAGGGTGAAAAAATTGATATTGTAAATTGGTCAGAAGACCCAGCGGTGGTTGTGGCAAATGCGCTATCACCAGCTGAAGTACAAAGAGTTAATGTTGATAATGATGCAAAAAAATTGGACGTGATCCTCACTGAAGAGAATTTAAGTAAAGCTATAGGTAGAAGAGGTCAAAATGTCAGATTGGCAACTAAACTTCTGAACTATGAGATTAACATAATGACTGATCAGGAGGACTCAGAGAGAAGACAAATAGAATTTAAAGAGAAAACTGATAATTTTGTAAAAAATTTAGAATTAGATGAAACATTAGGTCAGTTATTAGTAGCTGAAGGCTTTTCAACAATTGATGATATTAAGGATAGTGAACCTCAAGCCTTAACAAAAATTGAGGGAATAGAAGAAGATACTGCAAAAGAACTTATTGAAAGAGCAAAAGAGTTTTATCAAAAAGACCAAGAGGAAATTGCAAAAAGAGTAAAAGATTTGGGTCTAGAAAATGAACTTATTAGTCATGAAGGTTTAACCCCTGGCATGCTGGTTACATTGGGAGAACAAAATATATTAACGTTAACCGACTTTGCAGATTTAGCATCTGACGAACTTACAGGTGGTTATGATGTTGTTAAAGGTGAGAGAGTAAAAATCAAAGGGTATTTAGAAGATTTTGCTTTATCAAAACAAGAGGCAGATAGTTTAATTATGTCCGCTCGTGACAAAGTTTATAAAGATTGAGAGATGAACTATGGAAAAGAAAAAATTAAAGTTATCAATTTCAGGAAGTTCCAAAAGAACTATAAACAGCATAGAGCAAGCTAAATCACAGTCAAAAAATACTGTTGTTATTGAAAAAAAACCTAGATTTGGGACCAAACCAAACTACCCGAGACCAAATACTTTAAATGAAAGACCCAAAGGGAGTGCACCTTTTGTGCCTAGAAATAATACTTTTTCTAAACCAACTACTTCCCCTAGTTCAGATTTTGAAAGACGAAAGCTTGCAGAGCAAAGAGCAACGAGAAGATTAAAAGGAGAAACAACTCCAAGCAAAGATTCAAAAGCTGGAAAAGGGACCTCAAAAAGAAGAGAATTAAAATTAACAGTATCCAGAGCACTTAGTGATGAGGACTTTACAGGAAAAGGAAGAAGCTTAGCATCATTAAAAAGAGCAAAGCAAAAAGAGAATAGACTTTTAAATCAAGAAGACGATAAGGACAATTTAAAACCAGTCAAAAGAGACGTTAAAATACCTGAAGTTGTTACAATCCGAGAGCTTGCAAATAGAATGGCTGAACAGTCAAGCAATATTATAAAACATTTATTAGGTATGGGAGTTACAGTAACTATAAATCACACAATTGACTCTGATACTGCTGAATATTTAGTAAAAGAATTTGGACATAATCCAATAAGAGAAGAAAAAGCAGAGGAAATAATTGAAAAAATAAAAGAAGTTAAAGCCGAAAATTTAAAAAGTAGAGCTCCAATTGTCACTGTAATGGGGCATGTGGATCATGGAAAAACCTCAGTTCTTGATGTTTTAAGAAAAGCGAATGTGGTATCAGGAGAGTTCGGTGGAATTACTCAGCATATTGGTGCCTACCAAATTATACATCAGTCTAATAAAATTACTTTTATAGATACACCTGGCCACGCTGCTTTCACAGAAATGAGGGCAAGAGGATCCAAGCTAACTGATTTAGTTATTCTTGTTGTGGCAGCAGATGATGGAGTGAAACCTCAAACAATAGAATCTATAAAACATGCAAAAGCAGCAAAAGTCCCAATTGTTGTTGCAATAAACAAATGTGACTTGCCAGAGGCTGACCCACAAAAAATAAAGAATCAGTTATTAGAATATGAATTAATTGCCGAAGACCTATCTGGAGATACTTTGATGGTTGAGATTTCAACTAAGACAAAGCAGAATTTAGATAAATTAGTTGAGAGTGTTATCTTACAAGCTGAGCTTTTAGATTTAAAAACTGATTTTGAAACAGAAGCTAAAGGCATTGTTTTAGAATCTAAAATTGATATTGGAAGAGGTCCTATTGCAAATGTTATCGTAACTGCTGGAACTTTAAAAAAGGGTGATTTTTTTGTAAGTGGTTTAAAATGGGGAAAGGTAAGAGCAATAATTAATGATCAAGGAAAAAATATAGAACAAGCAGAACCAGCTACACCAGTTGAAATTCTAGGTATAAATGGTGCAGCAAAAGCGGGAGATGATTTTATAGTTCTAGATAGTGAAAAAGAGGCAAAATCACTTTGTGATGCTAGAATTCAAGAATCTAAAGATGGTAAAAATTCATTAACTTTTGTAACCCAAGACTCTGCATTTAAAGATACCGCATCAGAGGAATTAAATATCATTGTAAAATCTGATGTTCATGGATCGTCAGAGGCGATTAAAAATGCAATTAATCAAATAAAAAACGATGAAGTTAAACCTAAAATTCTATTATCAGATATTGGTATGGTAACTGAAACAGATGTAACTTTAGCCAAAGCTTCAAATGCAGTTTTGATAGCATTTAATGTTAAACCAAGCAAAGAGGCTAAGAAAAGAGCTGAGCAAGAAAAAATTGTTATTTCATCTTACAACATTATTTATGAGGTATTAGATTTTATTAAGAGTAAGATGTCGGGTTTATTAACCCCCGAAGTTGATGAAAAAATAATAGGGACTGCAGAAATTTTAGAAATATTTAAAGTATCAAAGGTTGGAAAAGTTGCTGGTTCTAAAGTTACAGAAGGTGAAATTACACAAGACTCGAATGCAAGAGTAATAAGAGATGGAGCAATTATATTTAATGGTAAAATCGGCTCAATATTCAGAGAAAAAAATCAAACTAAACAGGTTTCTGCAGGTCTAGAGTGTGGAATTACCTTGAAAGATTTTGGAGATTTTCAAAAAAAAGATATCATTGAAGTTTATAATTCAACAGTAACCGAAAGAACAATTTAATGACAAGTTTAGGTAAACCTGTAACACAAAGACAGTTAAGAGTTGGTGAGATGATAAAACAAGCTTTGGGCATGATATTTATCAGAGATGAAGCGAAACTACCTTTATCAACAAAAGAAATCACAGTTACTGAAGTTAGAATGTCTCCAGATTTAAAAACTGCAAAAATATTTGTTATGCCTTTAGGTGGAAAAGAGGCTGATGATGTAGTTGTAAAATTAAAAGAATTTTCATTTGTAATTAGAAAAGTACTTTCAAAGAAAATAGTTATGAAGTTTTTACCTAAACTCTATTTTGTGAAAGACGACTCATTTGATTATGCTGAAAAAATTGAAAATTTAATAAAACAAACAAATAAATAAGGATAATATGATGGCAAAAAAAGCAAAAGAACTAGCGATCCATGACAAAGATACAGGGTCTTCTGAAGTTCAGGTTGCTCAGTTGACAGATAAAATTGAGAACCTATCAAAACATATTAAACAGTTTAAGAAAGATAAACACTCATCAGTAGGTTTATTGAGAGCTGTTAATAGAAGGAAGAAATTATTGGACTATTTAAAGAAAAATAAAATCGAGTCTTATAAGGAAGTAATATCAAAACTAAATCTAAGGAAGTAAGTAGGAAATAAATGTTTAAGGTAGTAAAGAAAGAAATAGAAGTAGCAGGAAAAAAGATAAGTTTAGAAACAGGAAAAATAGCAAGACAAGCAGATGGTGCAATTATTGCACAATGTGGTGAAACGGTTGTATTAGCGACAGCTGTTGGGGCAAAAAAAGTAAATCCAGATGTAGATTACTTTCCTTTATCAGTAAATTATCAAGAAAAATATTATGCAGCAGGAAAAATTCCTGGTGGATATTTTAAAAGAGAAGCTAGGCCAACAGAGAGTGAAACATTAATCTCAAGATTAATTGACAGACCGATCAGACCTTTGTTTCCAGATGAATTCAAAAATGAAGTACAAGTGCTTCCAACTGTAATTTCTTATGATAAAGAAAATGAAGCAGATATTTTATCAATTATTGCTTCATCAGCAGCTCTAGCAATCTCAGGCATGCCATTTTTAGGTCCTGTTGGGGCATCTAGAGTTGGTTTTATAGATGGAAAATATGTTTTAAATCCATCTAAAGTTGAACTCAAAAATTCAAAATTAGATCTAGTTGTAGCAGGAACTAAGGATGCGGTTTTAATGGTAGAGTCCGAGGCAAATGGTTTAACAGAGGAAGAAATGTTAAATGCTGTAAAATTTGGTCACGAAGGCTTTGTGCCAGTTATTCAAATGATAGAGGATTTAGCCAAAGAATGTAGAAAAGAGGAATGGGTTGTTGAGAAGAAGGATCTTTCTGAGGTTAAGAAAAAACTAGAAGATGAATTTACAGCAGATCTTACGAAGGCATTTTCAATTAGAGATAAGCAGGAAAGATCAAATATGATCTCAGAAATAACTGATAAAGCTAAAAAACTGTATGAAGAAAATGAAAATTATACTGACTTAGATGTAAACTCACAGCTTAAAAATATTGAAAAAACAATCGTTAGAACTGACATATTAAAAAATAAAAATCGTATTGATGGAAGAGGTTTAGCAGATGTTAGACCAATAATGTGTGAGGTGGGAATTCTTCCAAGAGTTCATGGATCAGCATTATTTACAAGAGGAGAAACACAAGCAATTGTTACTACTACCCTTGGTACATCTGATGATGAACAAAAAATTGAAAGTTTAGATGGATTACAAAAAGAAAGATTCATGCTTCACTACAACTTTCCACCTTTTTCAGTTGGAGAAACTGGAAGAATTGGAACAGGCAGAAGAGAAATTGGCCATGGAAAACTTGCTTGGAGAGCAATAAATTCATCATTACCATCAAAGGAAAGTTTCCCATATACTTTTAGAATAGTTTCTGAGATTACAGAGTCTAATGGTTCTTCTTCAATGGCAACTGTTTGTGGAACATCATTAGCGTTAATGGATGCTGGAGTTCCTATAAAAGAACCTGTTGCAGGGATCGCAATGGGATTAATCAAAGAAGGTGATGATTTTAGTGTTTTATCTGACATTCTAGGTGATGAAGATCATCTAGGAGATATGGACTTTAAAGTTGCCGGAACAAAAGATGGAATAACTTCTCTTCAAATGGATATAAAAATTACTGGTATCACATTTGAAATAATGGAGCAGGCTTTAAATCAAGCAAAAGATGGAAGAATTCATATCTTAGGTGAAATGAACAAAGCACTCTCTAAATCAAGAGATGATGTTGGAAAACACACTCCAAAAATGGAAAAAATATCTGTAGATAAAAAAGATATTGCAACTGTTATTGGAAAAGGTGGAGCAACAATTAGAGAAATTGTTGAGGTATCAGGCGCTAAAGTTGATATAAATGATGAAGGTGAAGTCACTGTTGCAGCTCCAGATGAAGAGTCAAGAAACAAAGCAATGCAGATGATTAAAGATCTAACTGCAAAAGCTGAACTAAATAAAATTTATAACGGAAAAGTAATGAAAATTATGGAGTTTGGTGCATTTGTAAATTTCTTGGGTAAACAAGATGGCCTTGTCCATATTTCAGAGCTAGCTGACAAGAGAGTTGCTAAAGTTACTGATGTTGTGAAGGAAGGTGATCAAGTAAAGGTAAAAGTCATTGGATTTGATAGAGGAAAAGTTAAACTTTCAATTAAACAAGCTGCCCTCTAATAAGTATGTTTTATTTAAACAAAATTAAAGAAAGTCTATTAAAAAATAAGTATGGAAAATTCATGATTGTTGGCGCGTTTACTTTCTTTTTTTTGAAAGGATTAGTTTGGTTAGGTATTTTTATTTTAGTTGGCTTTGGAGTATTAAATTATTAGATAATAATTATGCTAGTAAAATCTGGGGCACCTGGCAACAGGATGCCTCTAAAAAGTTTTACTAAATTTTAGGAAATATTTTTGGGATCTGGCATCCCTACTTTATTGTACCCAGCATCTACATAGTGAATTTCACCAGTAACACCACCTGCAAGATCACTTAGCAGGTATAGAGCAGAATTTCCAACATCATGAATATCTACGTTTCTTTTTAAAAATGAATGATCTTCGTTCCATTTATACAAAAATTTTGCATCCCCGATAGCTGATGCAGCTAATGTTTTAATAGGTCCTGCACTAATAGCATTAACTCTTATTTTTTTGGCTCCCAAATCTCTTGCTAAGTATTTTACACTAGATTCTAGTGCAGCTTTACAAACTCCCATAACATTATAATTAGGAATAGCTTTATTTGCCTCATAGCTCAATGTGATCATGCTTCCTTTGGAATTCATTATCTTTGATGCCTCTCTAGCAACTTCTGTAAATGAGAAGCATGATATAAGCATACTTCTTTGAAAGTTTTCTCTTGTTGTATTTAAATATTCACCGGAAAGTTCAGATTTGTCTGAAAAAGCTATTGCATGGACTACAAAATCGATCTCGCCCCAACTAGATTTTACATCTTCAAATAATTTTACTACATCCTCTTTTTTTTCGACATCACAGCTAAAAGTTACATTTGAATTTAGTTTTTCAGCTAAAGGTATAACCCTTTTTTTCAAAGCATCACCCAGATAAGTAAATGCTAGCTCGGCTCCTGCTTCTGATAGTTTTTGTGAAATACCCCAAGCAATGGATCTTTCATTTGCAACACCCATGATCAACCCTTTTTTGCCTTTCATTAAACTCATAGATTAAACCTTCTCAAATATTAAAGTAGCGTTCGTTCCACCAAATCCAAAACTGTTTGACATTACTGAGTTAAGAGAAACATCTTTTTCTGTTTGGGTAACAATCGGATATTTTTTTGCATCCTCATCCATATCATTAATATTTGCAGATGCTGTAATGAAACTATTTTTCATCATAATTAAACTGTAAATTGCCTCATGAACTGAAGCTGCACCTAATGGATGACCAGATAAAGATTTTGTAGAACTTATTTTTGGAATACCTTCACCAAATGCATCGCCTACCGCATTTAATTCAGTAATATCTCCAACAGGAGTTGAGGTTCCGTGTGTATTGATATAATCAATTTTATTTTTCGATGTTGATAAAGCCATTTTCATACATCTAACAGCACCTTCTCCAGATGGTGCAACCATATCATATCCATCAGAACTTGCCCCATACCCAGTTAGTTCAGCATAAATTTTTGCACCTCTTGCTTTTGCGTGTTCGTATTCTTCCATTACTAATACACCTGCTCCTCCAGCAATTACAAAACCATCTCTTGTTTTATCATATGCTCTAGATGCTTTTTCTGGAGTATCATTATATTTTGAGGATAGTGCAGTCATGGCATCAAACATTGCTGTCATAGCCCAATGTAATTCCTCACTGCCTCCGGCAAAAACAATATCTTGTTTACCCATTTGAATTAATTCACTTGCATGACCAATACAATGTCCGCTCGTAGCACATGCTGAACTCATTGTGTAATTCATACCTTTTATTTTAAATGGTACAGCAAGAGTTGCAGATGCAGTACTTGCCATTGTTCTTGGAACAATAAATGGACCCATTAATTTTGGAGTTTTTGCTCTTGTTTTATCAACTGACAAAACGACGTTCTCAATTGAAGGACCTCCCGATCCCATAACAATTCCTGTCTTAAAGTTACTTACATCTTTTTCTTCAAGACCAGAATCTGTAATTGCTTCTTTCATTGCGATGTAATTATATGCAGAACCGGATCCCATGAAACGGATTGTTTTTCTATCAACATGATCTTGAAGTTTAATGTTTGGTTTACCATGAACGTGACTTCTAAGGTTATGTTCTTTATATTCTTCTGAAAATGAAATTCCTGATCTTGAATTTAATAACGATTGATGAACTTCATCTTGATTATTTCCTAAACAAGAGACAATACCAATTCCTGTAATAACTACTCTTCTCATTATTTGAATAATCCTACTTTTAAGTTTTCTGCTGAATATATTTTTTTACCGTCCGCACATAAAATACCATTTGCTAGTCCAACAGTTGTTTCGCCTTTAATTAAAATTCTTTTCATGTCTATTTCGTATGTTGCTATTTTGACGTCTTTAAGAACTTCACCAGTAAATTTTACGGTGCTTACGCCTAATGCTCTTCCTCTACCAGGGTTTCCAAGCCATCCTAAATAAAAACCAACTAGCTGCCACATTGCATCTAAACCTAAGCAACCAGGCATAACAGGGTCCTCTTTAAAATGACAATCAAAAAACCATAAATCTTCTTTAATATCAAGTTCAGCTTTAATTAATCCTTTTTTAAAAACACCTTTAGTTTCATATATTTCTGAAATTCTATCAAACATTAACATTGGTGGAGATGGTAATTTTGCATTGCCAGGTCCAAAAAGTTCACCATTTGCACAGTGAATTAACTCATTATAGTTAAACGAGTTTTTTTTCATAATTTTAATCTTCTACTTGATTTAACATGATTATAATATACTTATAGTTTAGAATTATTATAAATTATACATGCCAAAAACCAGTAATTTTATAAATAAACTTCGAAACTCAGGCTTAAGACCAACAAAACAGAGAATTAAAATCTGCGAAGTCTTATTTAATGAAGAAAAAACATTTCATTTTACAATAAATGATCTAGTAAAAAAAATTAAATCTGAGACAAGCGATAAAATATCTTTGGCTACAGTTTATAATACTGTTCATGCTTTTAGAAAAAAAGAATACCTAAAAGAAATTTCCATAGATTCAAATCAAAGTTACTTTGACACAAACATAAAAGATCATCATCATTTTTTTGATACATCGAAAAATAAATTAATAGATATAGATAATAAAGACGTCGGACCTATAAAAATAAATAAATCTATACCTGGAAAAAAAATAAAATCAGTTGAAGTTCTAGTAAAAATAGAAGATCAATAATCCACATTAAAATCGTTCTAAACTATTTGACATTCTTTTTTAGAATCATTATAAAGTAGAGTATCTATTGGTATTTTAGAAAAATTTAAAAGGAGATAAATGAGTACTGAAAGCCTAAAGCAGAAGTCATTTAAGTTAAATGAATTAAACAAATGTCCATTCACAGGTGCGGGAACTCCTGCGAAGTTTGCAGCTGGAAGGGGCCAAACGGTTAGAGATTTTTGGCCCAACAGTTTAAACTTAAAAATCTTAAGTCAGCATTCAACCCTGACGAACCCTATGGATAAAGATTTTAATTATCCAAAAGAATTTAAAAAATTAAATTTCAAATCTTTAAAAAAAGATCTCAAAAAATTAATGACAAGCTCTCAGGATTGGTGGCCAGCAGATTATGGCCATTACGGTCCTCTATTTATAAGGTTAGCTTGGCACGCGGCTGGAACTTATAGAACAGGAGATGGAAGAGGAGGTGCTGGTACAGGAAATCAGAGATTTGCACCACTTAATTCATGGCCAGACAATGTAAACCTAGATAAAGCAAGATTACTATTGTGGCCGATTAAAAAAAAATATGGAAAAAAAATTTCCTGGGCAGATCTTTTTATTTTAGTAGGAAATGTTGCTTTAGAGTCTATGGGTTTCAAAACTTTTGGTTTTGGAGCTGGTCGGGAAGATATTTGGGAGCCAGAGGATGATATTTATTGGGGATCAGAAAAAGAAATGCTTGCCGTTAATAGGTACAGCGGTAAAAGAGATTTAGAGCAACCCTTAGGAGCTTCGCATATGGGTCTAATTTACGTAAATCCACAAGGTCCAGATGCAAACCCCGACCCAATACTCGCAGCACATGATATAAGGGAAACATTTGGCAGGATGGCTATGAATGATTATGAAACAGCAGCATTAGTAGCTGGTGGACATACATTTGGTAAATCTCATGGCGCAGCTTCAGAATCATTCAAGGGTCCAGATCCAGAGGCTTCAAAAATACAGGATCAAGCAACAGGATGGAACAGTAAATATAAATCTGGAAAAGGTGAAGATACAATAAGTAGTGGAATAGAGGGAGCTTGGACACAGAACCCAACAAAATGGGATATGGGATATCTTGATTGTCTTTATGATCATGAGTGGGAACTTACAAAAAGTCCTGCCGGAGCTCACCAATGGACACCTAAGAAAAATGGACAAAAAATTAAAATGGTACCAGATGCACATAAAAAAAATGTGTTCCACCCTCCAATGATGCAAACTACAGATATTTCATTAAAAGTTGATCCAAGCTATGGTCCAATAACAAAACATTTCCATAAAAATCCAAAAGAATTTCATGACGCTTTTGCAAGAGCTTGGTTTAAATTAACGCATAGAGATATGGGACCAAAGGCATGTTACCTTGGTAGTGATGTTCCCAAAGAGCAGTTAATTTGGCAAGATCCTATTGATAAACCTAAGTATAGATTAAAATCAAAAGATATAAATTATTTAAAAAATTTAATTTCAAAATCTATAGTGTCAGTTTCAGATTTGATATCTACCGCTTGGGCTTCAGCATCAACTTTTAGAGCATCAGATAAAAGAGGCGGTGCAAATGGTGCTAGAATAATGTTAGAGCCTCAAAAAAATTGGAGAGTAAATAACCCAAAAAAATTAAAAAAAATAATTAAAGTTCTAAATGGTATTAAGAAGAAATTTGATAATAAAAATAAAAATGTTTCTATGGCTGATTTAATTGTCTTAGCTGGAAATGTTGGTGTTGAGATAGCTGCTAAAAGGGCAGGTCATAAAGTTAATGTCCCATTTTCTCCAGGAAGAGGAGATGCAAAACAAAACCAAACAGACATTAGTTCATTTAATTTGTTAGAACCCCAAGCTGATGGTTTTAGAAATTATTTAAATGTTGTAAATTCGACTGTATCCGCTGAGGAAAAGTTAATTGATAAATCTCAATTAATGGGTCTTACAGCTCCTGAAATGACAGTGTTGATTGGTGGAATGAGAGTCTTGAACACCAACCATGATAATTCAAAATTTGGTGTTTTTACAAATAAACCTGGTGTGCTTACAAATGATTATTTCGTAAATCTCCTAGATATGGATACAACTTGGAAAGCTGAAAATAAATCCGAGCAAACATTTATTGGAAAGGATAGAAAAACAAATAAAACTAAATGGAAAGCAACAAGAGTTGATCTTATTTTTGGTTCTAATTCTCAACTAAGAGCATTAGCAGAAGTTTACGCGTGCGAAGATTCGTCATCAAAGTTTGTTAATGATTTTATCGCAGCTTGGGTAAAGGTCATGAATGCTGATAGATTTGATCTAAAAAAAGGTTAATAAAAAACCAAAATTTGATCTTATTAAATTTGCATTTAATTAGTATTTGATCCCCAAATATTTTTTTTGTCAATCCAACCATTAAATTCCTCTGTTTGAATTTTGCACCAATTATTTTCACACTTTTTAACAATTAATAATCTTCCTTTATCTATCTTAGCCAACGGTTTTGAAAATTTAGAGGGTTTTTTAAATAATATTTTTTTTTTAAGCGCTACAAATGATTTGGATTTTCTTAATTGAGAAATATGTATCCAACCACTGTTATTTTTATGATCAATAATCCTTCTAAAATTCTCTTTTTTATCAATTACTTTAATTGGTAGTTGAATTTTTTTATAAACAAATTTAATCGGATAATCAAAACTTGGTCCATACCTTACATTTACCTTATCATTTTTAAGCATAAGAAACTTGTCATTTGCATAGCCAGATTGAATAAATAATAATATCGAGACCGTTATAAGAATTATCTTTTTAAACATGTGCAATTATTTCTTTTTTTAAAATTTACTTTTCTAAGTGTAAGATTTAACAAATCCATTATTATAATTTTATTTTTAGAATTATTTTTAATTCCCAGAATAAATTTTAGCGCTTCATTAGCTTGCATTGAGCCTATCACATTTGCAATTGGGCCAAGAATTCCCTCGGATTCACAATTTAATATCTCATCTGACGGCATACCTTGGTAGAAACAATTCAAACAGGCAATACCTTTTTTTGAAAAATCAAAACAAAATATATGACCATCAAATTTACTTATTGCTCCTATTATTAATTTTTTTTTATATTTTAATGAATATTTGTTAAGCAAAAATTTAGTAGGAAAGTTGTCTGTTCCATCAACAATTATATCGAATTTTGGTAGAATTTTATCTAAATTTTTATCATTTGCTTTTTCTTTAAAAGTTTTCAATTTAATTTTGTTATTAATTAATTTAATTTTTTTTTTTATTACCTCTAATTTGTACTTACCTACATCATTAAAATTATAGAGAGTTTGTCTATGTAAATTGCTATAGTCAACTTTGTCATGTTCAATGACACCTAAAAAACCAACACCTGCTCTAACTAATAAATCAATTACTGGACTACCCAAACCACCCGCACCAACCACTAATATTTTTGAATTAAATATTTTTTTTTGTCCAATAATTCCAACATCTTTTAGAACTATTTGCCTTGAATATTTGTTTAGAGTTTTTTTATTTAGTAAGTTCTTCATTTACCTGTAGATCCAAAGCCACCAGATCCTCTTAATGTATCGGGCAACTCATCTACTTCATCAAAAGAAGCTTTCAGAACTGGCATTAAAACTATTTGTGCTATTCTATCTCCATTATTTACTATAAATTCATCAACTCCATGATTAAATAATATAACTTTTAACTCTCCCCTATAGTCACTATCAATCGTACCAGGTGTATTGAGTATGCTTATTTGAGACTTTGCTGCTAAACCTGACCGAGGTCTAATTTGTATCTCTGTATCTTTAGGAATAGCTATGGATATTCCAGTTGGTATTAATTCAGAATTATTTGGCTTTATTTTCAAAGATTCTTTTAAAAATGCCATGAGATCCATACCTGATGATCCTTCAGTTTCATATTGTGGAATTTTGACCTTAGGGTCAAGTTTCTTTATCTTTATTTTGATCATTAATTAAGATTTTTAATAACTCTTTCAACTATATTTTCTGCAATTAATGATTTATTCATCTTATGTAGTATCTCGTTCTTATTATTTTTATAAAAAATTTTAACTTCATTGTATTCTGAATCAAATCCTATTTCATTATCTGATACATTATTAGCAATAATCCAATCACAATTTTTACTACTTAGCTTATCTTTCGCATTTAAATCTAAATTTTCTGTTTCAGCAGCAAAACCTACAGTGAGTTTTGGTCGTAGTGAATTATGTTTTGAAACAAAAGATAATATATCTGTATTTTTGATCATGCTAAAGTCTAGTTCAGCATTTTTTTTAATTTTTTCTTTATTATATTTTTTAAATTTATAATCACACACAGCGGCTGAAAAAACAGCAACATCAACCGGAAGGTTTTCTATTGTTTTTTTTAACATTTCTTCTGCAGTTTCAACTTCAATAAATTTTATATCCTCCAAAGGCTTTAAGTTTGTTTCTCCTGATATTAATGTTGTTTCAAATCCGTTATCTCTAAATGATTTAGCGATTTCATAACCTTGCTTTCCACTTGATTTATTTGTTAAATATCTAACTGGATCCAAATACTCCTTGGTAGGACCTGCTGTGACTAAAGCCTTATATTTTTTATTTTTTTGTATATTAGATAAGTAATTTTCAATATGGAAAAGGATATCTGATGGTTCGGTCATTTTTCCCTCACCATACTCTCCACATGCCATATCTCCGATCTCTGGACCTATTATACTATAACCATATTCCCTTAGTTTAATTATATTTTTTTTATTTGATGGATGATCCCACATTCTTACATTCATCGCTGGTACTATAAAGATTTTTTTATTTGATGCTAATAATACAGTGGATGCCAGATCATCTGTTAATCCATTACTCAATTTTGATATTGTATTAGCTGTTGCTGGCACTACAATAATCAAATCCGCCCATCTTGACAATGAAATATGATCCATTTCACTTTCACTCTCTGAGCTAAATAAATCTTCATATACCTTCCCTTGAGAAAGGGATGTTATCGATAAAGGTGTTACGAATTCTTTGGCACTTTTAGTAATGATTGTTTTTATTTCTACTTGTTTTTTTTTCAAACCTCTAATTAATTCAAGACTTTTATAAGCAGAAATACCTCCACAAATTACCACAAGTATTTTTTTGTTTGACAAACTATTCATGCGAGAGATTAAAATACCAATAAAGTAACAATTACAAGCAATAATAAACCAATAATTGACTGATTTCTAAAGCTAGACATTTCTGATTTTTTTACGTTTAACTCATTAAATGAGCTAGAGTTCTGAGGAATTTGCCCACTTGCTAGAAATGTTAAAGCTTGATTAGCTTTATCCATAATTTGTGGTAATTCAGGCAATCTCTTAATTACTTCTGCAGAATTTTTAAGTGTTTCATTAAATGAATTTATTGGATCCTTTGTTTCTCTGAGCCATTTTTCAAGAACAGGCTTGGATGTTTCCCATATATTTGTGTCAGGGTTAAGCCTTCTTGCTACTCCTTCGACAACTACCATTGTTTTTTGTAACATAAGAAGTTGAGGTTGAGTTTGCATATTAAATTTTTCTGTCACGTCAAATAGTTGTTTAAGTAATTTTCCGCCAGAAATATCTTTTACGGATTGGCCAAATATAGGTTCTCCTATTGATCTTAATGCTTGAGCAAGATCATCCACAGGCACATCCTTTGGCACAAGTCCAGCAACCAAATGTACCTCTGCAACTTTTTTATAATCTCTTTGGATAAAACCGTATAAAATCTCTGCTAAAAATCTTTGGCTTACTTTATCTAATCTACCCATTATTCCAAAATCAATAGGAACTATTTGACCACTTTTATTTATAAAAATATTTCCCTGATGCATATCTGCATGAAAAAAACCATCTCTTACAGCGTGTCTTAAAAAATGTTGAATTATATCTGATGCTATTTTTTTTGCATCAATATTTCTATTTCCAATTTCATCAGTTTCTCTAATTGAAACTCCATCTACCCAATCAAGTGTCATGACATTTTCACTAGTAAAATTCCAATATATTTTAGGAACTAGAAAACCCTCATCATTTTTTGTATTTTCTCCATATTCGTTTGCTGCTGCTGCCTCAAACCTTAGATCCATTTCAAGATTTGTTATCTCCTTTAGTAAAAAAACAACTTCAACCAATTTAAGTCTTTTAGTTTTTTTTACAAACGACTCTACAAAAAAAGCAAACAACATTAGTGCATCGATTTCCTCATTAAATATTTTTTTTATATCTGGTCTCAAAATTTTGATAGCAACATCTTTTATAGTTCCACCATCATTAATCTGCGCTTTATGAACTTGTGCAATTGAGGCAGCTGCAACTGGTTCACTAAGATTTATTATTGAATTAAAACTCTGATCACCTAAATCTTTTTTAATAATTTCTTTAGCTTTCTCCAATGAAAATGGAGGCAATTTATCCTGGAGATTTTCTAGTTCTTTTGATAATTCATCACCTATTATGTCAGGCCTGGTTGCTAAAAACTGTCCTAATTTTATAAATGTGGTTCCCATAGATTGAAGTGACGAGGATAATCTTTCACCTTGATTTAATGAACTATCAACTTTTTTATTGTTCGAAAAAGAAAATGATAAAATGCTAAATAAAACTTTTACTAATAATGGTGGTTCATTAAATCTAGTTGCAATTTTTAGCGCATCTGATTTTGCGAGTTTTCGACCAAGTTTAAAAAGAGTAATCAATTTTTTAATCATAATTTCCATCCTGAATGTATTGCAACAATTCCTCCAGATAAATTTCTATAACTACAATTTTGGAAATTATTACTTTTAAGTAATTCTATTAATTCTTCTTGGTTAATAAAATTTTCAATACTTTTTACTAAATATTCGTAAGGCTTTTTGTCTCCAACAATAAATTTTCCTAAATATGGAATTAACTTTGAGTAATTTTTGTAAGCAAAATCTAAGTTTGAATTCTGTATTTTTGAAAACTCTAAACACAAAAAACGCCCTCCCGGCTTTAAAACTCGATACGCCTCTGAAAGTGATTTGTCTAAGTTTTTAGTGTTTCTCAATCCAAAACTAATTGTATAATAATCACAAGTTTCATTTTCTAATGGTAAATTTTCCGCTGAACCAATAATCCATTTAATATTTTTATATTTTCTTAGCTTCTTTTTACCTATATTTATCATTCCCTCATTGGGGTCTATACAAATTGCATTATTTAAATTTTTAGTTTTATCAAGAAATAATTTTGCAAGATCTCCAGTTCCACAAGCTACATCCAACAAGATTTTATTTGTTCCAGGGTTCATCCAAAACATTAGATCATTTTTCCATATCCTGTGAATACCAAAGGACATAAAATCATTCATGAGGTCGTATTTATCAAAAACTTTATCAAATACACCTTGCACAAGTCCCTTTTTATTTTGAAGATATTGTTGCATAAATAAATAATTTTAAGATTAATATAGTATTTAATGCCAGAATTGCCAGAAGTAGAAATTGTAAGAAAATCATTAAACAAAAAAATATCAGGAAAAATTATTAATGAAGTAAGGGTAAAAAACCGAAATTTACGTCTTAAAATCCCAAAAAATTTTGAAATAAAATTGAAGAGAAAAAAAATAAAAAAAATTGGAAGATTTTCTAAATATATAATATTTTTTTTTGATGATAATTCTTACTGTTTAATTCACCTAGGAATGTCTGGTACTATTCATTTATTAAATACATATTCAAAGAAAAAATTTACTAACACTAGCTTTTATCATAGCCCTCATTTACCAAAAAAACACAATCATGTTGAAATTCGATTTAATGATTTAAAATTAGTTTATAATGATCCTAGAAGATTTGGATATATTTTATTCATTAATTCTAAAAAAGAGCTATTAAAAAAATTTGAAAAATTTGGACCTGAACCTTTTTCAAAAAACTTCAATACTAATTATGTAAAGAGATATTTTAGAAATAAAAAAAAAAATATTAAAAATTTCTTGTTAGACCAAAATTTTGTTTCCGGAATTGGAAATATTTATGCTAGTGAAATATTATTTGAGTGTAAGATAAATCCGTTAATTTCAGTCGATCTTTTAAAAGAAGAGCAAATAGACAAAATTATTAAACAATCTAAAAAAGTATTAAAAAAATCAATAGTTAAAGGTGGATCTTCCATAAGAGATTTTAAAAATACTTCGGGTAACAAGGGTTTATTTCAAAATGAATTTAAGGTCTATAATAGAGAAAACTTAAAATGTCTCCGAAAAACTTGTAGAGGAAAAATTTTTAAAATAGTTGTTACAAATAGATCGAGTTTTTTTTGTAATAAATGCCAAAAATAAAAAAATTATTATATTGACCAGTTTTATATCTCAATATATACAATCGCGTTTATGGCAAATACCAAATCAGCAATTAAGAGAGTTCGTAGAATATCTAGACAGACGGCTGTTAATAGGTCAAGAAAAAGTAAATTTAGATCTGCAGTAAAAAAAATGAACGTTTTAATAGAAAAAAAAGAAAAAAAAGAAGCCCTTGCCTTTTTACCAAAGCTAAATTCTGAGTTAATGAGAATTTCTAAGACTGGCGTGATAAAAAAACAAAATGCGTCAAGAAATATTTCCAGAATAACAAAAAAAATTAATTCTTTATAACAACTTTAAGTAGTTAATAAAAAATATATATATAATTTATATTTTTAGATTAATTCTAATTACAACCAGTGGTTTGAATATTAAAAAACAACATCTAAATTCTAAATTAGTTACATCACAAAATATATAAAAATAATTTTATCTAGAAAGTAAATTTTATTTTACTAACTTTGAGTTGTTAATTTAATGATTCAATCTGTAATTTATACAATTCTAAATTTTATTTTTTTTTGAATTTATAAATTAATTTATTGCATAAAAATTTTAGATAAGTTTTAAGGGATTCCCACCATGAAAAACAATTTACAAAATAATACACCAATAGAAGAAAAAAAAATTGATTGGAAAATTGTTCAAAATGTAATGAAAGATAAGTTTGGCAGTGATATTTTTGATAGTTGGCTAAAAAAAATAGAACTTATAGATGAATATAAAAATTACGTGCTAATTTCTGTATCTACGAGGTTTATTAGAGATTGGATAACTTCAAGATATTTAGACCAAATATTACAAATAGTTAAGAGTTTTAAAAAAGACATTATAAGAATAGAGTTTCTGGTTGACGATAAAAAAAATCTAACAAACAAAAATAATTCTCAAGACAATCAAAATTTAGATAATAATGAAATTAATAATAATATTTCTTTTATAAAAGACACTTACCTTCAATATAACAGAATAGATCCAAATAAAAATTTTAATAATTTTATTACGGGACAAAGTAATAAATTAGCTTTTGAAGCATCAAAAAAGGTATCTCAAGAAATAGCACATTATAATCCATTGTATTTATACGGAGGTGTAGGAATGGGAAAAACACACTTACTTAATGCTATAGGTCTTGAACTTAAAGATAAGAATAAGGTTATGTTTATTTCTGCTGAAAGATTTATGTACCAATTTGTAAAATCTATAAAATCTAATGATATGGTTAAATTTAAAGAATATTTTAGGAATACAGATATTCTTTTAATAGATGACATTCAATTCATGAATGGAAAAGAGGCCATGCAAGAAGAGTTTTTTCATACATTCAATGCATTGTTTGACAAAGGTTCTCAGATTATTGTGTCTGCAGATAGACCTCCAAATAAACTTTCAAGAATTCAGGACAGAATTAAATCAAGATTTTCGGGTGGATTGGTTGTCGATATTCAGAACCCTGATTATGAATTAAGATCTAAAATTATTAAATCAAAAACAGAGGAGCTAAAGTTATTTTACTCCAATCAAATTCATATTAATGAAGAAATTCAAAAATTTTTAAGTACGGAAGTTAGAACTAGTATTAGAGAATTAGTTGGTGCTTTGAATAGAATAGTATCTTTTTCAAGAATTTATAACAAAATACCAAATTTATCTGAAGTAAGAGTTATTTTGAAAGATCTACTTAATTTGTCGGAAAACAAAGTGACAATAGATACAATACAAACAATCGTGTGTAAGTTTTTTAAAATAAGTAAGAATGAAATGCTTTCACCAAGAAGATCAAGATACCTTGTAAGACCTAGACAAACAGCCATATATCTTGCAAAAATGTTAACTTCAAAATCTTTACCTGAGATCGGAAGGGCGTTTTCAAATAGAGATCACACTACAGTCATTCATTCTGTAAAGACCATTGAAAAACTTAGAAAAGAAGACAATGAATTAAATACAAATATAGACAGTTTGAAAAATAAAATTTTGTATAACCAAGATAATGAAATTTAGTGTAAACCAACAAGATCTTCAAAAATCCTTAGGTTATTGCCAAGGCGTAATTGAAAAAAGAAGTACTCTTCCAATTCTATCAAATGTGCTACTCGAAATAAACAGTGGGCATTTAACAATCACTGCTACGGATTTAGATTTAATTTTTATCCATAAAATTTCTAATGTTGAGATTTTAGAAGAGGGCAAAACAACTACTTCATCGTCAATTATGTATGATATTGTAAGAAAAATATCTTCAGGAAGCAAAATAAGTTTTTCAAATCCTAGTGAAAATAAACTCCAAATTGAATCTGAAAAATCAATATTTAATTTAAATTGTATAAGTGCCTCTGAATTTCCCTTGACAGATGAAAATTTTAATCAAAATGAATTTTCAATGAATTCAAAAGATTTACTGAAGTTATTAAATAAATGTAAATTTTCAATATCTAACGATGAAACCAGGCATTATTTGAGTGGGATTTTTTTTCACCAGACACAAGTTGAAGACAAAGCTTACTTAACAGCTGCTGCAACAGACAGTCATCGTATGTCAGTATCAAAAATTAGATTAAATAATAAAATTGAATTTGAGCCTGTAATTCTCCCAAAAAAAACTATTTTTCAACTCTGTTCTTTATTAGAAGATTTTGAGGGTGATGTAAAAATTTCAAATATAAAATCTAAAATAAAATTTGAATTAAACAATAGTATATTAATTTCGAAACTTATTGATGGAAAGTTTCCTAATTACATTCAGGTTATACCAAAAGAGAACCAAAAAAAATTAGAGATAGAACTCAAATCGTTCCTTAATTCAGTTGATAGAGTAGCATCAGTTTCTTTAGACAAAAAAGACGGAGTGAAATTTAATTTAAAGAAAAATATGCTCGATATGTCTGTAAACAATACGAATAGCGGAGATGGAAAAGAAAGTTTGTCTGTTAAATTTGATCACGAATTAGATATTAGTTTTAATTCAAGATATCTAATTGATGTAGCTTCCCAGTTAGACGGGGATCAAATCGAGATTTATTTAAAAGATACTGGATCTCCCGCTTTAATTAGAGACCCAGCCGATTTTGACAGTATTTATGTAGTTATGCCAATGAAAGGCTAATCAATATTATCTAATTCAGAGTATATTTTTTTTTCAATTAAGTTAGTGAATTCTTTAGAATCTAGTCCTGGTTCAATAGCCTCTAGTATTGAAATTGTTATAGTTTTATTTTTAACTAAACTTCCCTTTTTTGGCCACACAGTCCCAGAGTTTATTGCTATAGGCTGACAATTTATATTTAATTCACTATAAATTCTTCCAACACCTTTTTTAAATGGAACTCTTTCATCTGGTAACACCCTAGTTCCTTGAGGAAATATAATAATTGGTCTATCTGAAGTAATTACAGCATTTTTAATTTTATCTATAAGACCAATATTATCTTTAGATATTTTATTTCTGTTTACAGAAATTGATCCAATTTTACTTAAATACCAACCAAATACTGGTATTTTTAATAATTCATATTTAAGTATGAATTTTGGTGAGTTGAAAATAGTTTGTAAAAAAAAAGTTTCAAACATTGATTGATGAGACGAAGCAATGAAAAATTTTGTATCATTAATAATATTTTCTTTTCCTTTAATATTAATTTTAGTATTCAAGAAAAATTTCAGACAAAAACTTGACCAATAACCAAATAATTTGCCACCAAATAATACAATTTTTTGAGGAAACATTAGAGAGGGAAGAAAGAGTATTGATATAACTACTATTCCAGTAAAGAAAAAAAATGAAAATAATGTATTTCTTATCATTTTGTCCAAAAATTAGATTATATCTTCTAATTTTTGTCTTTTTTTTAAAATAGTTATTTTGGATTTATTTATTAATATTTCGCTTGGTTTTGGCCTTATATTATAATTTGAGCTTAAAGAAGAACCATACGCGCCTACATCACTTATAAAAATTAAATCACTCTCTTTTAATTTATTAAAATTACTTACAGATAAGAATTTATCTGTGGTTTCGCAAATTGGACCAACGAACTCATAACTCTTTTTTGATTTTTTTTTATTTTTAAAGGCAGGCAATATTTGATGTTTAGCACCATATAAAGCTGGTCTCATCATATCGTTCATTCCAGCATCTAAAATTACAAAAATTTTTTTACTAGTTTCCTTTAAATATATTACCCTAGATATCAAAATTGCAGTATTCCCAATTATTGATCTGCCAGGTTCAAAAATAAGTTTTGAATTATTTTTAATTAAAAATTTTTCAATTGCTGATTTATATTTTTTATAATCAAGTTTTTTTTGATTTTCTTCGTATGATATGCCCATGCCACCGCCTAAATCAATATATTCAAAATTAAATTTGGCTTTATTAATTATTTTATCAATAGCTTTAAGCATTTTTTCATATGGTTTGTGATCGGTAATTTGACTGCCAATATGTACACTTAGGCATTTTAATTTGATATTTTTTGATGTTCTTAAATCAGAGACTAATTTTAAAAATGTTTTCTCATCCACTCCAAATTTATTTTCTTTTTTTCCAGTTGAAATTTGTTTCAAAGTATTTGCATCGGTATTTGGATTTAATCTAATTCCAATATTTACGACCACATTTTTTTTCTTAGCTATTTTTTCAATTATTTTTATCTCACTTTCAGACTCAGAATTTATCAGTAATATTTTTTTTTCTATTGCAAATTTGAGTTCACTCTCAGTTTTTCCAACTCCAGAAAATACTATCTTTTTTTTGTTAATCCCTGCCTTAAGCGCCAGCATAAGTTCTCCTTTTGATACCACATCTGCACCAAGTCCAAAATTTTTTATCTCTCTAATTAAATTAAGATTTGTGTTTGATTTAATTGCAAAACAAACTATTGGAGAAAACTTTTTAAAATGTGTAAAGAAATTTATAATGTTACTTCTTAATTTATTATATGAATAACAATATAAAGGTGTGGAGTATTTTTTTGCAAGTTTATCAAGACTTATATTTTCGATAAAATAATTATTATTTTTATACCTCATTAGATGTTATTAGTGACAGTTCTTGTATCATTCGCTTGATACTCAGGATCTCCCTTTCTACCACATGCTGTCAGAACTATTAAGCAAATTAAAATTATTATTATTTTATTATTCATTTTTTTTTTTATATCTTCTTATCATCTTCTTTATATTACCAAAAGATGTTCCACCATGAGAAGTTTTCGAATTTATTGAGTAATTCAGATCAAATATTTTAAGAACGTCACTTTTAAGTTTCGGTTCAACTTTGTTTATTTCATTTATTGTAAGATCACCTAGAGATTTGCCATTTCTTTCTGCAAAGTTAATAATTTTTGCTGTTTGCAAGTAGGATTTTCTAAAAGGATAGTTTAATTCTCTGACCATGTAATCTGCCAGGTCTGTAGCTGTTAGGTAGCCTTTATTTGCAAGACTAAGCATTTCTTTCTTATTAACTGAAAAATTTTTAAATATATCATTTAAAAGAGTTAAGGATATTTTAAGCTGATCATATGATTTAAAAACTAATTCTTTATCATCTTGTAAGTCTTTAAAGTAAGACAAAGGAAGCCCTTTTAAAATTGTGAGCATTGAAAAAAGATTCCCAAAAGATGATCCTGTCTTACCTCTTAAATATTCGAGTGGGTCTGGGTTTTTTTTTTGAGGCATAATTGAAGATCCAGTTACAATTTTGTCATTTAAATGAATTAGATTATAGGCGTCTGAGTTCCAAATTATAAATTCTTCAGCAATTCTTGATATATGTATTGAACAGGCTGAACATGCATAGAGAAAATCTAAAACAAAATCTCTATCAGAAACAGTATCTATAGAATTATCCGTTGGTTTTGAAAATTTGAGCTTTTTTGTAGTGAAGTTTCTATCAATGTTAAATGAAGTTCCTGATAAAGCAGCTACACCAAGTGGATTTTCATTTAGAGCATCTAAATTATTCTTAAATCTTTTTTTATCTCTTTTGAACATTTCAACGTGAGCCATCATATAATGTGCAAATGAAATTGGTTGAGCATTTTTTAAATGAGTAAAACCAGGCATGACGGTTTTTATATTTTTATCTGCAACTTTCAGAATTGTACTTATAAGAGCATCAAGTGTTTTGGTTATTTCATAAGTTGATTTTTTTAACCATATTTTAAAATCAGTGATTACCTGATCATTTCTAGATCTTGCGGTATGTATAAATCCAGCATCCTCACCAATAAAATCAAACAATCTTTTTTCAATATTCATATGAATATCCTCAAGATTTTTATCAAAGGGAAATTTTTTTTTTATAATTTCATTTTTTATTCTATTTAAACCCCATACAATCTTATTTTTAATTTTAAAATTTATTATTTTTTGCTTAAAAAGCATTTCTGTATGAACAATAGATGCAGATATATCTTCATTAAATAATCTTTTATCTATATCTAGTGATCCACCAACTTTTCTAAATGGGTTATTAGAGTTTTTTTTTATTCTAGAACTCCAAATTGGTTGATTGTTTTTATTTTTAGTCATGATAATTAATCATTCATATTAAATGAAATTTAAAAATTTTTATTATTTTACTATTTTTCTATACTTAATATCATCTGGAACCTCATATTCAATAGAGCAACCTGATATTAAAAACTTGATAATTCATAAAGAAAAAAAAATAATTAAAGGAGTTTACTTTTTTGACTCACTTAATAACAAAAAAACTCTAGAAGAGTTTAAAAATAATATAAGTTTAATTAATTTTTGGGCAACTTGGTGTGCGCCTTGTAAGGAAGAAATGCCATCTCTGAATAATATAAAAAATATTTCCGAGTTAAAAAAAATAAATATAATTCCTATTAATATCGGTGAAGAGGAATATGAAAAATCTAAAATTTTTTTCGATGAACTTGGCATAGACAATTTAGAAATATTTAGTGGCCCAAGCGGAGATCTTGCAAAAAAGTTTAAACTAAGAGGTGTACCAACAACTATTATATTAGATAAAGAAGGACATGAGATATCTAGAATACTTGGTTCAATTGATTTTTTAGATAAACAATTTTTAGAATGGTTAAAGAGTATAGTTAATTCTTAAAAAAATAAGCCAAACCTACTAAGACAATGATAGCAATGAACTGAAGTAAAACTCTTAATTGCATAAGTTTATTTGAATATTTTTTATCCTCATTTCCCTTAAATAAAGTTTTGATCCCTAAAATCAAAACAACTGCCACCGAAATGAGCAAAATGATTGCTACGATTTTTACTAAAATTTCTGAAACCATTATTTGATTGTAGTTTCTTTTTAAAATAAAAAAACATAATTAATTCTCTATGACATTTTGCCTAAATACAACAATTGTAAAACCAGAAGAAGGTGAGGAAATTAAAAATGCAGTTATTTTACTTCATGGTTATGGTGGTGATGGTAAAGACATTAGCATGCTAACTCTCAATTGGAAAAGGTTTTTAAAAAATACAGTATTCTTATGCCCGGATGGTCACGAAACCTGTCCTATCAATCCAGTAGGCTTCCAGTGGTTTGATTTATCAAAGGATGATGAAAATTATGTTCTTAATGAAGCCCATAAAGCAGAAAATATAATAAATAAATTTATCGAAGAAATTAAGGTCAAATATAATCTTAAAAATTCTCAAATTTGCATTTCTGGTTTTAGCCAAGGATGCATGATGTCATTAAATATTGGACTAACATGCGAAGAAAGTTTCAATTGTGTGGTTGGTTTTTCAGGAAAAATTATTAGTAAAGATGATATCTCATTAAGACTGAAATCAAAACCAAAAATTATGCTTATTCACGGAAATTTAGATGAGGTAGTATCTCCAAACTACTTATTAGATGCAAAAGACTTTTTAATTAGAAATAAATTAAATATTCAAACTTTAATGATAGAAAATTGTGGTCATCACATCCCAATTGAAGCTTCAAGTGCGGCATTAAATTTTATAAAAAAAAATTTAAAAACATAATAAAAACTTTTTTATAAAACATCCTGGATTGAAATACAAATTTATATAAGATAAACTTTAGTATGGTTTTTAATTCTGATCAAAATCTATCATTAGAAAAATGTCCAGCATTAGTCTTAAATGCTGATTACCGACCTTTAAGTTATTATCCATTATCATTATGGAGTTGGCAAGATTCTATAAAGTCGGTTTTTTTAGATAGAGTTTCAATTGTAAGCTATTATGATCGAACTGTTAGAAGTCCTTCTTACAGTATGAAATTGCCTAGTGTGATAGCTTTGAAATCATTTATTAAACCCCAAGCAAATCCAAATTTTACAAGGTTTAACGTATTTTTAAGAGATAAGTTTAGTTGCCAATATTGCGGAAGTAAAAATGAACTAACCTTTGATCATTTGCTACCAAGGTCTAAAGGTGGAAAAACTGATTGGAATAATGTGGTAACAGCATGCTCGTCATGCAATGTAAAAAAAGGAGGCAGGCTGCTTAAAAGTTCTGGAATGTCTCTTTTTCAATGGCCATACGAACCAACTACTGAAGATCTTCATAAAAATGGAAAAAATTTTCCGCCTAACTTTTTGCATAAAAGCTGGATGGATTATCTATACTGGGATGTAGAATTAGAGCCTTAATTATATTTTTTCAGAAATTTTTATTGCAGCTTTAGAACCAGTTTTAATTATCTTATCCAATAAGGAGTATAAACCTTTTTTGGTAGCACCTTTTTCGTATGCAATATCCTTATGGTGAAGTTCATCCTGTCTAAATTTAATAATTTTATTTTTTAGTTCTTCTTCATCTGATCCAAGTTGATCAATTTGATCTTTATAATGTTTATCAATCACCTCTTCAACAGATGCAGTGCACAACATTGCAGCTTTCCTGCCTAAAATTGTTGATCCAAATCCTAAACCTACACCCAATAAGTCCCAGAGTGGCAATAGTTTTGTTGGAGAAATATCCCTTTTTTTTATCTCAGCTTCGAAATAATTTTTGTGCTCTAGTTCATGAACTTTCATTTCTTCAATTGTTTTTTCAAGCTTGCTATCTTTACAGATTGTTTTTAAAGCTAAGAGTTGTCCCTCATAGATCTTTACTGCGCCTCTTTCCCCAGCATGATCTACACGAATGAACTCCTCTACTTTTTTTGAATCAGTTTT
The DNA here is from genome assembly GCA_902625715.1 of uncultured Pelagibacteraceae bacterium. Classification (GTDB taxonomy): domain Bacteria; phylum Pseudomonadota; class Alphaproteobacteria; order Pelagibacterales; family Pelagibacteraceae; genus Pelagibacter. The sequence continues at coordinate 88,949 of CACOCP010000003.1, forward strand.
TTTCATAGATAAGAGTTCTTACAGAATAAATAAGAATTAATAAAGAGGACAAAAAGTTTAATCCTGCTAGGGATATACCAAATAAAGCAAAAGATATATCTTTACAACTTGGTAACGTCTGATTTAAACTTTTTAATAAATCAGCTTTATCTGTAATATTTAAAGAATTATTACTGCAACCCTTAAATTCTTCAAAAATATTGTTTTCTACACCAAAATGGTATCCAGAAATTATCATACCAACAGCAAATGTTGTTATTAGTAAAATCAATACCTCATCTTTTTTTGGAAAATTAAATCCAATAAAACTTATAAAAATTGCTAAAATAAAAGGAACTCTTTGATAAAGACATAATTTACATGGCTGATAATTTAAATAATATTCTAAGTATAAAGCAAAGATAATCGCTAAAGTAGAATATCCTAAAACTACTATATATAAATTTTTTCTGCTTAAAAAAATATTCATTGATCTATAAAATTTTCTAAAAAATTGTATATTAATAAAGCGAAAATAATTATTACAATAGATGCAATTATTGAAACTTTTAATAATTTTTTTTCAATAATTTTACGCATGGCAGCACCAAAATTTCCTATTAAAAAAGCAATTAAAAAAAACCTAGATCCTCTGGTTAAAAAGGAAATAATAACAAAATAAAAAATATTAAAATGCACAAAGCCACTTGTTATTGTTAATAGCTTGAAAGGTATTGGTGTAAACCCTGCAATAGCAAGTAAAGTCATCCATGTGATGACACCTCCCTCACTAGAAACTTTATCTTTTAAAAAAGATGCATTATCAACACCATACAATTCAAATATTTTTAAACCTATTTCATTAAAAAAGATGTAGCCAATTAGATAACCTAAGCATGCACCCAGTACCGAAGATATTGTGGCAATTAGGGCTATTCTGTACCATTCATGCCTTTTCGCTATTGTCATTGGAATGATTAATACATCCGGAGGTATTGGAAAAATAAAACTTTCTATGAACGATATAGCTGCTAGAAAAAATTTTGAACTTTTATGTGCAGCTAATTCAATTGATTTCCTATATAGCTCTTTAAACATATTTTCTTTTATTATAATAAATGTTTTAATACTATTGTTAAAATCTATGCAGTCTTTAAACTGAGGGCGAATGGCGGAACTGGTAGACGCGTTGGACTCAAAATCCAATAGTAGCAATACTGTGAGAGTTCGATTCTCTCTTTGCCCACCAAAAATTTATGAAAGTAAGTGAAATAAACAATTTATTAGAACTCTTTTTTGAAAGATACAAATTACAAGATAAGAATAGTGTTTTTTTAACACCTCTTAACAATAATCAAAAATCTTTTACATGGGAGGAAACAAAAAATAACATTCTAAAACTCTCAAAAGAGATAAGCGATATTAATCAAAAGGGAGATAGATGCTTACTAATTTCTGAAAATAGACCCGAGTGGATGATTTCTGATCTTTCTATAATGTTATCTGGTTCAATTACAGTTCCAGCCTACACTACATATGTTGAGAAAGATTATGAATATATTATTAACGATTGCCAGCCAAAAGTTTTGATTATTTCTAATCAAGATCAATTTTCTAAAATTGAAAACATACTTAAAAATAATACTTTAATTAAAAAAATTATTTCGTTTGAAGATCTTAAAATTGACAAAGATAAATATCTTAATTTTAAAAATTTAAATTTAGCAAATAAAGCTCCTAACACCCCACCATCTAAAATAGATATTACAAGAAAAGACCCTGCCTGCATAATTTATACTTCTGGAACACAAGGAAATCCAAAAGGAGTCATCTTAAGTCATGGTGGCATTCTTAACAATTGTGAGGGAGCAATAGAAATATTGGAACCTATTATTTCTGAAAATTCAAGGTTCTTAACATGGCTGCCGTTATCACATTCTTATGAGCATGCAGTTCAATTTGTTCAAATTTGTGTAGGTGCAAAAGTATTCTACGCTGAAAGTATTGAGAAATTAGTTAAAAATATGAATGATTGCAAACCACATATTATGACAGCTGTCCCAAGATTTTATCAGAACCTATATCAAAAAATTAATTCGGCTTTTAAGAAAGCAACAGGCTTGAAAAAGAGGTTAATTTCAAAAATGTTACAAATTGGAAAAAAGAAAATCAACAAACAACCGCTTTCATTAGTGGATAATATTTTTGATTTTATTCTAGAAATTATTGTTAGAAAAAAAATAAAGTCTCAGTTTGGTGGAAATCTGAAAGCTTTCGTTTCTGGAGGAGGTCCTTTAGATAAAGATGTTGGAACATTTCTTAATGCCATTGGACTGCCAACCTTACAAGGTTATGGATTAACAGAAACCTCTCCAGTAGTGAGCTGCAATCCATTTCATGATATTAGGGTAGAAACTGTAGGACCACCTTTTAAAGGAAATGAGGTAAAAATTGCTGAAGATGGTGAAATATTAGTTAAAGGAGAGAACGTAATGCTTGGCTACTGGAACAATAAAGAAGAGACAGACAAAGTGTTAAAAGACGGTTGGCTACATACAGGAGATATTGGTTTATTTGAGAATGATTACCTCAAAATTACGGATAGAAAGAAAGATATATTGGTTACACCTGGAGGAGATAATATTTCTCCGTTAAAAATTGAAAATGAATTAGTTAATTCAGAATTAATTGATCAAGCAATTGTTTATGGAGATAATAAACCTTATTTAGTCTCAATGTTAGTCCTCAGTGAAGAAAAAAAAGATATTAATGTAGAAGAAATTCAAAAAGAAATAGAAAAAATAAATAAAAATCTTACAAAAGTTGAAAAAATTAAAAAATTTTTTATTTCAGAAGAAAAATTTTCAATTGAAAATGGAATGCAAACACCAACAATGAAGTTAAAAAGATATAAAATAATTAAAAAATTTAAAAATAAATTTGAAGATTTATATTAATTAAAAATCATATTGTTTATTTATCGCAATTTACTTAACTTTTTTTAAATAAAATTTTAAAAAAAAATTTATACAGTTATGTTTTTTTTATAAAACAAATAAAGATTTGACATAACTATTCAAAAAAAATAAAAAAAGAATAACTAAACGAATCAAAAAGATTCGTAAAAAAAAAGGGAGCTAAAGATGGCTAAAAGAAGAAAAAAAGCTGCTAAAAAGAAAACTAAGAAAAAAGCTAAGAAAAAAGCTAAGAAGAAAAGAAGAAAATAGTTTAGTATTCTTTTTAATTGATTACGCTTCTCATGGCGCTTGCGTGGGAAGCGTTTTTTTTATTCCGCTACAACTTCTTCTGAAATATCTTCTGATGTAGGTTTAGCTTCCATTTTTTGAATTTGTTTCTCTAAATTTCTTTTAAGAGCTTTATCAAGTTTTTTTTGAGTATCTTCTAAACTAGTACCCATTACGATTTGAAATTCTGTGAGTAACCTGTCGTAAGCTTTTTCAAAAAGCTGTCTCTCACTATATGATTGGTCTATCATCAAATCGTCTCCTTTGTTAAGATCCCTTACTACCTCAGCAAGTTCATATATTTTGCCTGATGATATTTTTGCTTCATACTCCTGTGCCCTTCTGCTCCACATCGATCTTTTGATTTTAGGTTTACTCTTTAAAATACTAATACATTTGTTTACTTGATTTATTGTTGCAAGTGGCCTCAAATGTGATTGTTTGTTTACTGGAACCATCCCACTAGCTTTATCTTTTTCAAATTTTAAAATATATGTTTCAACATCAATTCCACCGATATTTATCTTTTTGAATTCAGTAATCTGACCAACACCATGTTTTGGGTAAACTACATAATCTTTAACTTTGTACTCCCTTTTTTCAGTCTCTTGTTTTTTTACTTTTTTAATTTCTGGCTTTTGCTCATTATTTTTTGGAATCCTTAAAGCCTCAGTTTTTACTTGAGCTTTTTCTACTTTTTTTGGCTTAGATAAATTTTTAGATATTTTACTTGTTTTAGTTTTTTTAGGAACTTTTTTTATTTTTGTAACTTTTTTTGTTTTTGCTAATTTTGTTTTTTTTTTAACAACTTTTTTTATTTTTACTTTAGTTTTCTTATTGGATGTTTTCTTTAAAATATTTTTCAAATTTATCATCTTCGTTTTTAAATTTTTCATGATCCTCAGGGGGATCTTTTTTTTCGTTTATGTTAGGCCAAATTTCGGAGTACTTTGTATTCATTTCAAGCCATTTTTCACTTCCTGGCTCTGTATCTGAAACTATAGCATCGACTGGACACTCTGGCTCACAAACGCCACAATCTATACACTCATCCGGTTTAATTACAAGCATATTTTTGCCTTCATAAAAACAATCAACTGGACAAACTTCAACACAATCCATCAATTTACACTTAATACATTTTTCGTTTACAAGATATGTCATTATAGATTTTGTTTAACTTTTTCTTTGATATCACCTACTACTTTATTATCTAAATACAACAAGCCTGATAGACGTCTCATTAGATTTGTCTCATAAACATCTGCATTTTCATCAGAGAAAATAATCTTCCATAACGCTTCTATTATAATTTTTTTTTCGTCTTCACTTATGTTTTTAACCTCTTTTGTAAAATCTAATATTTGATTTGAATCCTGCTCTTTTTTTTCAGCTTCTCTAATTATCTCCTCCAAATTTTCATCTTTTGCACCCATTTCTATCAATGCTTTGATTATTATGTTTTTTTCCTTTTCTGTGTAGTTTTCATCAATTTTTGCTGAATGAATTAATAAAGAGCAAACCGCAATTAAAGAAACATTATTTTCTTTAGTATTCTCTTTTTTTTTAAAAAGGTTAAACATTAATCTAAATTAAGTTGTTTTAAAACTTGAAAAGGATTGTCTTTAATTTCTTTATTTACATTCTTTTTCTTAAATACTTTTTTAGATGGTAAATACTTGAAGTAAAGATCTTTTTCTTTTTCAAAAGTTTTATAATTCATTTTATTTAATAATTTTATGAAATTTTCCTTATTACAACCTAATAAATTTAACATGTCAGGTATCAGTTTTATCTCTGTGTCATTATTTTTATTTTTTGAATTAAAAATCATAAGAAAAAGCCTTTCTAGAATATCAATTCTTACATAAAACTTATCAAATTTTTCAAATCCACATAAAAGCATAAATTCTCTACTAGATGGTTTGTCTTGCTCTAAAAAGTTTAACCCAAACGTTGGAGGTTCTAATTGTTCATTTCTTTCATGATAATTTTTCCATAATAGAGTTCTCAAAGAGACTGTACTTGGTTTAAATAATTTAAATAAAAAAATATGATAACGTCCAAATCTCACTCCTAAATTTCTTAGCTTTTTCCTCTCATTTTGATCAAGCTTTTTAAGATAAGATAAAACATCTTCTCTCTTCACAACCCCATTGTTTTCATAAAGGTGATACGCTAAAGCTCTAAGGTCTGAATTTTTCTCTTGAGTATTCTTTAAATCAACCAAGCTTTTTAATTCTGTATTTATTTTTTTTTGTATCCATCCTTGAATAAATAAATCAAGTTTACTTCTCTCGTCATTTTCAATCATGTCGTCTATGAAGAGATGTATTTTTGGATTCAAATAATCTCCACCTGGTAATAATTTAGCTATTTGATTATTATTCCAATAAATTTTAAAATCTTTTTTTAATTCTACTAATCCAGTTTCAATTATCTGCTTTATTCTTTTGATTATTTCCGGACTTACATTTTGTCTAGCTGCTTTTTTAAGAGATTTTATATCAGCATCTAGAGCATCAACCTTTAAATCTAAATGCAATTTTAAACCTTTTAAATTACCAATATATTGATTATTAATCATCACTTTTTCATTTTCTATAATTTCAGTGCTTAAAGTGATATCTTGTTTTAACCCTCTAGCAAGCACACTTGCTCTTTTATCAATAAAAGTTTTTGTTAATTCTTCATGTAATCTATCAGAAAGTTTATCTTCAAGATTTTTTGCTCTTTCAACCCAGTAATCCTGATTTTCTACCCAATTCGCTTTGTTTGCGACGTATGACCATGTTCTAACATTTGCAATTCTATTTGATATAGAGTCCACATTTCCCTCAATTTTATCTAATGAAGCTAGCTGTTCTTTCATATATTGATTTGGAATTCTTTTATTTTTACTGGTTAGGAATTTAAAAACTTTACTAATAATTTCTAAATGATGTCCGTATGTTTTCTTTACAAAATCAGGGATTTGGCAGCATTCCCATAAAATTTTTAAATCATATGAATTCTCCATAATTTGAAAGTCAGTTGCATCTTTTAAAAAATATTTTAAGGCTTTTTCATCTTCACATTCATAAATTCTTCTAAGCCATTCTTTATCTGGTTTCTCCTCAAGAGATTTAATTAAATTTAATTTACTACTAAAGTTTAATTTTGAATTCCTCCAAAATATTTGCTGTATTTCAGGAAATTTATGTTGTTCTAATGCTTCAATTTCTTCAGGATTAATCTCACCACATTCACCAGTTATTCCAAAAGATCCATCGTTTAAGTATCTTCCAGCTCGTCCTGCAATTTGCCCTATTTCAGAAATATTAAGTCTTCTTAATTTTTTACCATCAAATTTTTTAATATTTGAAAAAAAAACTTGATCTAAGTCCATATTTATACCCATTCCTATTGCATCAGTTGCAACTAAATAATCTACGTCCCCAGATTGATACAAACTAACTTGAGCATTACGTGTCTTTGGACTTAGTGAACCCATAACAATAGCAGCCCCACCTTTTTGTCTTCTAATGAGCTCAGCTATTGCATAAACTTCTTCAGCTGAAAAAGCTATTACAGCACTTTTTCTCTCTATTCTTGATATTTTTTTATGTCCCCCGAATGAAAGTTTTGAAAATCTTTCTTTATTAATAAATTCAATATCATCACTCAGTTTTTGTAAAATAGGTTTTATTGTATTAGATCCCATTAGCATTGTTAATTTTTCTCCTCGGAGATTTAATAATCTATCTGTAAAAATATGACCCCTTTCATTATCGCTACACATTTGAATTTCATCTACACCCACAAACTCAAGATTTTTATCAATGGGCATTGATTCTACTGTGCAAAGAAAATACTTTGCATTAATTGGGATAATCTTTTCCTCTCCTGTTATTAAAGCTACTTTTGATGGATCAATTTTTTTTATAATTTTGTCATAGACCTCTCTTGCTAATAATCTCAATGGGAAACCAATCATTCCTGATTCAAAGGAAAGCATAGTTTCAATTGCTAGAAAGGTTTTCCCAGTATTTGTTGGACCAAGAACTGCTGTAACTTTATTTTTTGACATTTCTACTTTTAGTATGATATTTTTTTTGCCTACTATATTTTGTTGCCTGAAAAGAACAAAGATAGTCTAAAACTAGTCCGAATCAGAGGTGAAAAAGTTCTCATTTTAAATTATTATTGGATAAAGTTATCACAATTAATAAAAATTCAATATATTTTTTTGATGCAGAAAAAATTATGGGAGGCCACTATTTCCCAAAAAGAAAACTCAAACTTACGTAGTTTTGAAAAATTTTTAATTAATAAATATAATTTTAAAAGTAATAAAAATTATAAAAAACTTCTTAAATGGAGTTTACAAAACCCAAGTTCTTTCTGGAGTGATATTTGGGACTTTTCAGAAGTTAAAGGTGTTAAATCATTAAAAAACAAATTTCATAAAAAATTTACTAAAAATCAATTTTTAGTAAACTCAAAATTGAATTTTGCTGAAAATCTCCTAGTAAAAAACAATAATAAAAAAGCTATTACTTTTATTAGCGAAAATGGTTTTAAAGAAACTAGATCTTGGATTGACCTTAAAAATAATGTTGAAGATTTAGCTACATTTTTTAAAAAACATAAAATAAAAAAAGGTGTCCGTGTTGCTGCTTATATGCCAAATCAAATTGAGACAGTTGAGTGTTTCTTGGCAACCGCAGCTATTGGTGCTATCTGGTCATCTTGCTCACCTGATTTTGGAACACCAGGACTAATTGAGAGATTTTCACAAATTAAGCCAAAAATTTTAATTTTAACTGACAGGTATTATTACAATGGAAAGGAAATAAGTATTTTAGAAAGATTACCATCAATTGTTCACAAGATAAAATCCATAAAATATGTTCTTATATTTTCATATCCTGGAAAAAAATTAACTAAAATTAGTAATTTAAAAAATGTAAATATTTTTACAAAAAAAAATATTGTTCATTCAAAAAATAAAATTTTTAAGTATGAAAAGTTCGATTTTAATGATGATTTAGTTATTTTATATTCAAGTGGAACAACAGGAAAACCAAAGTGTATTTGCCACCGACTTGGAGGAGTGTTACTTCAACACTTGAAAGAACATAAACTTCATTGTGAAATTAAGCCAGGAGATAACATTTTTTATTTTACTACTTGTGGATGGATGATGTGGAATTGGCTTGTAAGTGCACTGGCCAGCAAAGCTTCGATTGTTTTATTTGATGGTTTTCCAATGCATAAAAATAAAGATCTTTTATTTAAAATAGCTGAAAAAGAAAAAATATCACTATTGGGTGTTAGTGCAAAATTTATTGATCAACTTAAAAAATTAAAGTTAAATATTAAGTCTAAATTTAAGCTAAGATATCTTAAAACTATATGTTCAACTGGTTCACCATTATCATCTGAAGGTTTTGAATATATTTATAGAAATGTAAAAAAAAATGTTCATTTGTCATCCATTTCTGGGGGAACAGATATTGTATCTTGTTTTGTTTTAGGAAATATATTTTCTCCAGTTTTTAGTGGCGAGATTCAAAATAATGGACTTGGTATGGATGCTGATGTTTTCTCAGAAAGAGGAGAATCAATTCTTAATCAAAAGGGTGAACTTGTGTGCAAATCTCCATTTCCATCGATGCCAAACAAATTCTGGAATGATCCAGGAGGTAAAAAATATCAAAGCGCATATTTCTTAAAATATAAAAATATTTGGTATCATGGAGATTATGCTGAGCGAAAAAAAAATGGAGGCTATATAATTTACGGGCGATCAGACGCAACACTCAATCCTGGGGGAGTTAGACTAGGTACTGCCGAGATATACTCAGTTATAGAAAATTTTAGAGAAGTTAAAGAGTCTATAGTTGTAGGACAAAAATGGGATAACGACGTAAGAATAATTCTCTTTGTTGTTATGAGCAAATCTTCCTCTTTAAATGACGATATAATTTTAAGGTTAAAAAAAAGAATAAGAAGTGAGGCATCACCACGACATGTTCCATCAAAAATAATTCAAGTTTCAGATATACCTCGAACAAAGAATGGTAAGATTGTTGAATTAGCAGTAAAAAACACAATTGAAGGAAGTAAAATAAAAAATATTCAAGCTTTAGCGAACCCAAAGGTTTTAAATGAGTTTAAAAATCTAAAGCAGCTTAAATTTTAAATTTTTTTTTATAACTTTTTATTTAGTTTTTTCCACACTCCTGAGGCTATAGCAATTTTATTTTTTTTTGATCTCAATTCACAATTCATAAAAACTAATGTGTTAGTTACTTTTTGAATTTTAACATCACCTATAATTTCATCACCAATCTTTGAGGAACCAATATATTTAATATCTAATGAAATAGTTACACAGACTTTGTTTCCTGCAGATCGATATACTGCAGTACCTGCACCAGCATCAATTATTGATGCAATATATCCACCGTGAGTAATTCCAACTTTATTAATATGATTTTTTTTTACTTTTGTTTTAAATTGATATTTGTCTTTTGTTAAATCTCTGAAAAATAAACCACCGTTATGTTTCATAAAACCAGGTTTTCTACTTATTTGGTGATAAATTTTACTCATTAAATAAATACACTAATTATAAAAAGAATAACTATCACAATTAAAAAAAAATAAATAACTGATTTTTGAAGCGACAAATTAATTCCTTTCCACTTTTGGTGCGCCTGCTAGGAGTTGAACCCAGAACCTCCTGGTCCGTAGCCAAGCGCTCTATCCAATTGAGCTACAGGCGCGACTTATTAAAGTATTTTAGTTTAATTTTTAATCTATATTTATGAATATTCAAATATTGATTATTTATTTTTGGAAATAATCATCTATTTTAGAATAAAAGATATATAATATTTCAAAATGAACTTAGAATTGTTAGTTCCAGATATTGGAGATTTTGATCAAGTAGAAGTAATAGAAGTGCTTGTCAAACAAGGTGATCATTTAAAAAAAAATGATGCAGTAATTACTCTTGAGAGTGATAAATCTAGTGTTGAGGTTCCTTCAACAATTGAAGGTTCAATAAAAGATATCATTGTAAAAGTCGGTGATAAAGTTTCTAAAGGAGATGTAATTTTGTCGGTAGCAGGGAGTGAAAATACAAATGAAAAAATACCCCCAATTACTGAAAAAATTATTAAAGAGGCTGAAGATACAATTCAATACGATGACAATACAAATCAAATAAAAAAACCTGAGCCAATTGAGAATACAAAAAAAACTAATATAGAATTTGTATCCAATAAAAATGATATTGATCCTATAGAAACCAAAGAATGGGTGGAATCTCTTACAGCTGTTGTTGAACAAGAGGGGCCTGAGAGAGCAAATTTTTTAATTAAGCAGCTTATTGACCATGCGTATAGACAGGGATCAAAAATTCCCTACACTCAAAGTACTCCATACATAAATACAATTCCTCCTGAGGAAGAAACGAAATCTCCTGGTGATCAAAATATTGAAAGGAGGTTAAGATCATTAATAAGATGGAACGCAGCTGCAATGGTTGTTAGAGCTAACAAAAAATTCCCTGAATTAGGTGGCCACATAGGAACTTTTGCATCAGCCGCAACTTTGTATGATGTTGGGATGAACCACTTCTGGAGAGCAAAAAATGATAATTTTGGTGGAGACTTAATCTATTTTCAAGGTCATAGCGCTCCAGGCATGTATGCAAGAGCTTTTCTAGAGGGTAGACTTAACGAACAACAATTAGACAGTTTTAGACAAGAAGTTAATAAAGGTGGACTGTCTTCATACCCTCACCCTTGGCTAATGCCTAATTTTTGGCAATTCCCAACTGTTTCAATGGGACTAGGGCCTATGCTAGCAATATACCAAGCTCGTTTTATGAAATATCTAATTAATAGAGGTTTAATCAAAGACGAAGGAAGAAAAGTTTGGGCTTTTCTTGGTGATGGTGAAATGGATGAACCAGAATCGTTAGGTGCAATTGGTTTAGCAGCTCGAGAAAAATTAGATAACTTAATATTCGTAGTGAATTGTAATCTTCAAAGACTTGACGGACCAGTTAGAGGAAACGGTAAAATTATCCAAGAGCTAGAAGGAATATTTAGAGGTGCAGGCTGGAATGTTATTAAAGTTATCTGGGGATCTTATTGGGACTCTTTATTAGCTAATGATAAATCTGGTCATCTTGTTAAATTAATGAACGAAACTGTTGATGGCGAATATCAGGCATTTAAAGCAAGAGATGGTTTGTATGTTAGAGAGAAATTTTTTGGAAAATTCCCAGAGACTTTTCAAATGGTGTCAACAATGTCAGATAAAGATATTTGGAGACTAAACAGAGGTGGTCACGATCCCCATAAAGTTTATGCGGCTTACGATAAAGCTGTAAAAAATATAGGTAGCCCAACTGTTATTATTGCAAAAACAATAAAAGGATATGGGATGGGTAAATCTGGTGAAAGTGTAAATACTACACATCAACAAAAAAAATTAGATGTTGATGACTTAATGTATTACAGAGATAGGTTTGATGTCCCTTTAAGCGATCAACAGGTTAAAAATATAGAATATTTTAAACCTGACGAAAATTCACCTGAAATAAAATACTTAAAGCAACGTAGATATGACTTAGGAGGTTTTATCCCAGAGAGAACAACTTTTTCTAAACCAATTAAAACGCCAGAAAAAAATATTTTTGACACTATGACAAAATCAACTGGAGAAAAAGAAATGTCCACGACAATGGCACTAGTCAGAATGTTAACCAGTTTATTAAGAGATAAACATGTTGCAAAAAAATTAGTTCCAATAATTCCTGATGAAGCAAGAACATTTGGAATGGAAGGGTTTTTCCAAAAAATTGGAATATATGCACATGAAGGCCAAAAATATGAACCAGAAGACGCAGCTCAATTGAGCTCTTATAGAGAGGAAAGAAGTGGTCAAGTGCTAGAGGAAGGTATTAATGAGGCAGGTGCTATGTCTTCATGGATAGCAGCCGGAACATCTTATACAAATCATGATATTGAGATGATCCCAATATATCTATTCTATTCAATGTTTGGATTTCAAAGAATAGGCGATTTTGCTTGGGCAGCAGGAGATAGTCAAGCTAGAGGATTTTTAATTGGTGCTACAGCAGGTAGAACAACTCTAGCTGGTGAAGGTTTGCAGCATCAAGATGGACACAGTCACCTATTGGCTTCCACTATTCCCAACTGTGTTTCATATGACCCAACTTTTCATTATGAGTTAGCAGTCATATTTAGAGAAGGCCTCAGAAGAATGCATGAAAATAATGAGAACATATTTTATTACATAACTACCATGAATGAAAATTACTCTCATCCTGAAATGCCAAATGGATGTGAAAATGGAATTTTAAAAGGCATGTATAGGATAAAGGATTTTTCAAAACACAAAAAAAATAAGATTCAACTTCTTGGTTCTGGAGCTATTTTAAGAGAAATGATCTCTGCTGCAGAAATTCTTCAAGATGACTACGAAATAGATAGTGAAATTTGGAGTGTTACTAGTTTTAATGAACTTAGAAGAGATGGATTAGAGGTAGAAAGATATAATTTGTTGAACCCTGATAAAGAAAAAAAAATAACCTATCTTGAAAAGTGTCTTGGTAAAACTGAAGGACCTATACTTGCGGCTTCAGATTATATGAGGATGAATTCTGATCAAATCAGACCTTATGTATCGAAAAGCTTTTATTCACTTGGTACGGATGGGTTTGGAAGAAGTGATACGAGAAAAAATTTAAGAAAATTTTTTGAAGTAGATAAAGAGCATATAGTTACATATGGATTAAGCATTTTAGCTAATGAGCAATTAATTGCATCAAAATATGTTAAGGATGCAATTAAAAAATATAAAATTGATCAGGCAAAACCAATGCCAACCAAATTATAATGGAAGATAAAAACCTTTTAGTTCCAAATATTGGAGAATTCAAAGATGTTGAGGTAATTGAAGTCCTAGTAAATGAAGGTGACATTATTAACAAAAATGATCCTTTAATCACAATTGAAAGTGATAAATCAAGTGTTGAAATACCCAGTTTACTTTCAGGCAAAATTCAAAAATTAAATTTGAAAATTGGAGATAAAGTATCAGAAGGAAGTTTAATAGCTACCATCGCGTCTGACGAAGAAAAACAAAAAACAATTAAAAATATTTCTGAAATTAAGAATGAAAATAAAAAAGAAATACAAGCTCCTTTAAATATAAATAAAAGTGAAGAAGTAAATATTTACTCAAATAATCAAAACTCAACAACTCTTGCTAGTCCAAAAATAAGAAAATTTGCCCGTGAATTAGGAGTAGATGTATCAGATATTAAAGGGTCAGAGAGATTAGGCAGAGTTGTAGAAAGCGATGTTAAAAAATTTGTTGCTAATAGAATTAGCAAACCTACTAAGTTTGAAAACTACGAAAAAAGAGTTGAGATTATTGATGAATATCAACATTCAGAATTTGGAGCTGTAGAGACACAATATCTTACCAGGATAAAAAAAATAGCAGCTCCTCATTTAACAAATTCTTGGAATAAAATACCTCATGTAACGAACCACGATGAAGCTGATATTACTGAAATGGATGAATTCAGGGAGTCTTTAACAGATATTTACACAGGTAAAAAAAAGAAAATAACACCTTTAGCATTCATCATAAAAGCTTTAGTTTCTACACTAAAAAAGTTTCCAAATTTTAACGCCTCAATAGATAATATCGAGGAAGGAAAAATTACAGTTAAAAAATATTTTCATATAGGTATTGCAGTAGATACCCCTAACGGATTAATGGTTCCAAAAATTAGAAATGCCGACATAAAGAATATTGCCCAGCTAGGGGACGAATTAAAAAAAGTAAGTAATGATTGCAGGGAATTAAAAATTAATAAAAAAGAATTTTTTGGAGGATCTATGACAATTACTAGTCTTGGAGGAATAGGTGGATCTTTCTTTACACCCATAATCAATTTACCAGAGGTAGCCATTCTCGGTATTGGTAGATCTTATAAGAAACAAGTATTTGTTAATAATAAATTTAAGACTAGAACTGTTTTGCCTTTATCTTTATCTTATGATCATAGAATTATTGATGGTGCAGAAGCTGCTAGATTTAATAACGAACTGAAGGATAATTTAGGGAAAAATTTTGCTTACAAATTGGCGATCTAGTATAAATAAATATGATTAAAAATTTCAAATTAAAAAAAAAAAGTGTTGAAATTTTTTTTGTGAATAAAAAATCAAAAATATATCCGAATATATGGTTGCGTGATCATATCAAAAATACCGAAAATTGGGATTTTAGAACAAACCAAAGAAAGACTTTTACAGCTAATCTAACGCCGGATTTGAAGGCAGTTAAAGGAAAAATTTTAGAAAATGGAAAACTTTTAAGTATAACTTGGTCAGATTCATCTTCTCCAGCAAAATATTCACACAAGTTTTTATTGAATAATTCAGAGAAAAAGCAATTGAAGAAAAATATTAAACCATGGATAGCGAGTGATATCAAAAATCAGATTTACATTGACTATAATAAAATAGATAAAAATAAAAATTTCTTAAACCTACTAGAAAGTTTACATATATACGGTTTTGCAGTTATAAAAAATTGCAAGCCAAATCTAAAATCAGTAAATAAAATCGCTAATAAAATAGGTTACGTTAGAAATTCAATTTTTGGTGGTCTTTGGACTTTTGAATCAGATAATAAAAAAGCAGACAGCGCATATTCACAGGAAGAATTAAGACCACACACAGACTCAACATACAGTAATGATGCGCCAGGATTACAATTACTACTTTGTTGTAAGTATAATGCAAAAGGTGGGGCATCAATTATGGTTGATGGATTATCTATAGCAAGAGAATTAAAAAAAAATCATCAAAAATTATTTAAAACTCTCACCGAAATAAAAGTAAAAGGCAAATATTTAGGGGATGGTGTTGATCTTGAGGCGGAGAGACCAGTATTTAGATTAAATAATTATAAAGAAATTGTACAAGTTAGTTTTAATAATTATGATAGAGCACCCATCAACTTACCTTACAAATCAACATTAGAATTTTATGATGCAATTAAAAAATTCGACCAATTAGCTAATAGTAAAAAATATCAGTGGAGACATATATTAAGACCAGGAGAACTTTTGATATTTAATAATTGGAGAGTAATGCATGGAAGAGGGTCATTTAGTGGAAAGAGAAAAATGGCTGGCTGTTATATCAATAAGGAAGACTTTGATAGCTGTTGTAGAATGAACAGCATAATTAATTAAATTTAAATCAAAATGAATAAATCAGCATCATTAATTTGTGCTCTAATAACGACCTTTATTTGGGGAACAGCTTTTATTGCACAAGATACTGGAATGGATAATATTGGTCCACTGACTTTCAACTCCGCTAGATTTTTTGTCGGTTTCATTTTTATGCTTCCAGTTGCTTTGATAATTGAGAGAAAAAAAATAATCCCTGAAATTAATTCAAACAAAAAACTTTTTTTTAAATATTATATGTTTATGGGAGTATCACTATTTTTGGGTACTTCACTTCAACAGGCTGCTTTACAATATACCAATATTGCTAATGCAGCATTTTTTACAATTTTTTACGTCCCAATTGTTCCGATATTGTTATTTTTTTTTTATAAAATCAAAGTTCACTGGAGTATCTGGCCCTCGATAGTGATGTGTATAGTGGGAGTTTATTTACTAAGTAATTTTTCAGACTCACAAATAATGTTAGGTGATGCATTGGTAATTTTGTGCTCTTTATTTTGGGCACTGCATATAATTTTTGCAGGAAAATTTATGAAAAAATTTGATTTACCTATATTTTATGCGTCCCTACAGTCTATTTTTGTTTTTTTTCTTTCTATAATAGCTGCTTATGTATTTGAGGAAATAGATATTCAAAAAATACTTTTAGAATACAGTTCTATACTTTATGCAGGAATTCTATCCGGTGGTGTTGCTTTTACTCTTCAGATGTATGCACAAAAAAATATTGATGAAGCACCTGCAGCTATAATATATTCATTAGAGGGTGTTTTTGCAGCACTTGCAGGCTGGATAATTCTTAATCAAATTTTAAATTTGGATAATATTATTGGATGCTTCCTGATATTATTTGCAGTAATTCTATCACAGATTGCTCCTTCAGCTTTTAAGAAAGTTTAAAAGTAAATAAGTGTAAACAAAATAATACTTAGAAAAATTCTATAATAGACGAACAGATTTAAACTAAATCTACTTACAAAAATAAGAAAATATTTAATTGTTATATAAGAAATTATAAATGATAAAAGTATTGATAGCAAAAAAACAAAATCAAATTTGATTTCATCATTTATTAAATCACTTATACCCAGTACACTTGCTCCTGCAAGTGCAGGTATAGATAAGTAAAAGGCAATTTTAGTGGAGTCAATTCTATCAAAATTTAAAAAACGTGAAGCTGTTATAATCACACCTGATCTACTTACACCAGGTATAACGGCTAAGGCTTGAAATAAACCAATTATAATTACATTTTTTAAATTAAGATCTAAATCAATTTTTTTTTTAATAGTCTGTCTATCAGCAAAAAAAAGAAGCAATCCAAAAAGCAATGTTGTCCATGCGATAACCTCTATAGATCTTAATTTCTCTATAATACCAGTCGAGTGTAAAATAAAACCAACTAAAATTAGAGGAATTGATCCCAATAATATTAAAACAGCTAAAGATTTATTTTCAAATATGTTTATTAAGTCTTTTCTAAAATAAAAAATTATTGCTAATAAAGAACCTAGATGAAGACAAATATCTAATTGTAAAGAAGCTGTCTGAAAATCATTAATTTTTGTAAATAAAATCAAGTGTGCAGAGGAACTGACTGGAATAAATTCAAAGAAACCTTGAATTATTGCGAGTATGGCAGTTTCTACGTATTTTGAAATCATCAAGAAATAAATAAATAATCAAATTCTAACCAAAATAAAGCAATTACCAAATTGCATATCTTGTATGCTATAAGTGAAAAATTGGCTAAAAATATAAAATTTTAACTAATAAGTGTCAGTATTTATGACCTAGTTTTTGTTTATCCAGATAAAACTATCGTGTATATGTGCCCAACAATGTCAGAAAAAATGCTGAAATTCGTTGAAATAGGTCAACAAAACCCACCTAAAAGAGGAGAGTTTGAGAGAAAAGAAGATTTTAACGAGATCTATGAGGAATTTATCAATGAAAAAGCTAGAGAACAATCTAGTAGATGTTCCCAATGTGGAGTGCCGTTTTGTCAAGTTCATTGCCCATTAAGCAATAATATTCCTGACTGGTTGAAGCTATTAGCTGAAGGAAGAAAGGAGGAAGCTTATAAGCTATCTCAAAGCACAAACAATATGCCAGAAGTTTGTGGAAGAATTTGTCCCCAAGACAGATTATGTGAAGGTAATTGTGTTATTGAGCAGTCTGGCCATGGAACAGTAACTATTGGATCAATAGAAAAATTTATCACAGAAACAGCTTGGGAGAATGGTTGGGTAAAGCCAATCAAAGTAAAAAATGAAATTAACCAGAGCATTGGAATAATAGGATCAGGACCTGCAGGTCTAGCTTGTGGAGAAGAGTTAAGAAAAAAAGGATACCAAGTAACAATATACGATCGATATGATAGAGCCGGAGGCTTGTTAATTTACGGAATACCAAACTTTAAGCTGGAAAAACATGTAGTTGAAAGAAGAATTAAACTTTTAAAAGAAGGTGGAATAAATTTTGTCTTAAATTTTGAAATTGGTAAAGATGCAACACTAAAACAATTGAGAGAAAAACACGATGCAATTCTAATTGCTACAGGAGTTTATAAAGCTAGAGAAGTAGAGCTACCTGGAAATGATTTAAGTAACATATTTCCTGCAATGGAATTTTTAACGGTATCTAACAAAAAAGGCTTGGGTGACAAAGTTGAAATATTTGATAATGGAACACTCAATGCAGAAGGGAAAGATGTTGTAGTAATTGGTGGAGGTGATACCGCAATGGATTGTTTAAGAACATCTGTTAGACAAAATGCTAAATCAGTTAAATGTTTATATAGAAGAGATAAAGAAAATATGCCTGGTTCTGCTAGAGAAGTTGCCAATGCAGAAGAAGAAGGTATTGAATTTCTTTGGTTAAGTAATCCAAAAGAATTTAGAGGTACTAATAAAGTTGAAAGTGTTTTAGCAGATCGAATGATATTAGCTGAACCAGACGAAAGTGGACGAAGTAGACCGATCGTTAAAGAAAATTCAGAATTTGAGGTAAAAGCTGACCTAGTAATTAAAGCTCTAGGTTTTGATCCAGAAGAATTACCAAAATTATTTGATGAGGAAAAACTTCAAGTTTCAAAATGGGGGACTATTAAAGCTGATTTTGAAACTATGGAAACTACCGTTCCAGGAGTATTTGCTGCAGGCGATATAGTTAGAGGTGCTTCTTTGGTTGTATGGGCGATTAAAGATGGAAGAGATGCATCTATTTCTATTCATAATTATCTGATGTCTAAAGAAAAAAGAAAAGTAGCATAATGGATTTGAGAAATAAAAATCTGAATTTATTAAAAAAAAATCATGTTTATGATGAAAAGATGGAACATGATGCGTGTGGCGTTGGACTGGTAGCATCAACAGAGGGTTTAAAATCAAGGAAAGTAGTTGAATATGGTATCCAAGCTCTTAAAGCTGTTTGGCATAGAGGCGCAATAGATGCAGATGGTAAAACGGGTGATGGAGCAGGAATTCATATCGAAATTCCTTATGATTTCTTCATTGAAAAGATAGAAGCAACTGGCCACAAACATGATGGGACAGAACTTTGCGTTGGTATGATATTTTTACCAAGAAATGACTTTGATGGACAAGAAAAATGCAGATCTATTATCGAAAGTGAACTAACAAAAAAAAATTTTAATATTTATGGATGGAGACAAGTCCCTGTTAATCCATCGGTTCTTGGTGAAAAAGCCGAGATGACCAGACCAGAAATAGCGCAAGTTCTATTTACCCATAATGATAAGCAAATTAAAGGAAAGAACTTAGAAAGAAATCTATATGAAACTAGAAGAAAAATAGAAAAAGAGTCAATAAAAAATCAACTTAATGGCTTTTATATTTGCTCCTTCAGCTCAAAGTCTATTATCTATAAAGGAATGTTTCTCGCAGAGTCCCTGTCTGATTTTTATATAGATTTAAAAGATGAAAGATTCATATCAAGGTTCGCTATTTTTCATCAAAGATTTTCTACAAACACAGCTCCAAGTTGGGATTTAGCTCAACCGTTTAGATCTTTGGCACATAATGGAGAAATAAATACTTTAAAAGGTAATGTGAATTGGATGAAGGTTCATGAGGAGGAAATGCACAGTGATTTATTTGAAGATATGGAAAATTTAAAACCTGTAATACCTGCAGGAAATTCCGACTCAGCTTCTTTGGATAATGTTTTTGAGCTTTTAAATGTTTCAGGTCAACCCGCACCACTAGCAAAACTTCTTTTGATACCTGATGCATGGTCTAAAAAAAGCAAAATTCTTCCAAGAGAACACAGACAATTATTTAATTTCCTAAATAGTACAATGGAACCATGGGATGGACCTGCAGCTATAGCAGCTACAGATAACGAATGGGTTATTGCAGCTACTGATAGAAATGGTTTAAGACCGATGAGATATACAGTCACAAGAGATAAACTATTATTTGCAGGTTCAGAAACAGGAATGGTCGATTTAAATGAAAAAAAAATTGTTACCAAAGGAAGGCTTGGACCGGGAGAGATAATTGGAATTAAAATTGAAAAAGGAAAAGTGTATTCAAATAGCGAAATTAAAAATTACTTAGCAAAAGAATACAAACATTTTAATAATCAAATCATTGAACTTGATAATAAGCTTCCAATAGAAAATGAAAAACCTAATTTTTCTGGTGAAGAATTAAGAAAATTACAACACACATTTGGGTATAGTCTTGAGGATTTAGAGTTAATTTTACATCCAATGGCAGAGGACGCAAAAGAGGCTACTGGATCAATGGGTGATGACACACCTTTAGCTGTGTTGTCAGATAAATATAGACCCCTTTACCACTATTTTAGACAAAACTTCAGCCAGGTTACCAATCCTCCAATTGATTCTTTAAGAGAAAATAAAGTAATGAGCTTGAAAACAAGATTTGGGAACCTTGGAAACATTTTAAATTTTGACAATTTAACAGAGGAAAACATTTATGTTTTAGACAGTCCGATTTTATCCAATAACCAATTTGAAAAATTCATAACTTTTTTTGGAGACAACCATAAATTATTAGATTGTACTTTTTCAAAAGATGAAAACCTTGAGAAATCTATAGAAAAAATAAAGATCAGTGCAGAGCAGAGTGTAAGAGAGGGCGTAAAACAATTAATTTTAACTGATAAAAATACTAACTCTGAAAGATTACCAATGCCAATGCTATTATGTATTGGTGCAATAAACACGCATTTAATCAAACTTGGATTGAGAGGTTATGTATCTATAAATGTACAAACAGGGGATGCTTTAGATACTCACTCTTTTGCTACTTTAATAGGAGTTGGAGCCACCACTGTTAATCCATACCTTGCATTTGATAGTTTATTTCAAAGATACTCAAAAAATTTGTTCAATGAACTTTCTTTTAGAGATTGTGTTGAAAGATTTATTAAATCTGTAAATCTGGGATTACTAAAAATAATGTCTAAGATGGGTATATCTGTTCTCAGCTCATATAGAGGAGGATGTAATTTTGAAACTGTTGGTTTAAGCAGGACTATAGTAAAAGATTTTTTTCCTGGTGTTTTATCAAAAATTTCAGGAA